>CAYZVR010000008.1:3668-30471 GCA_964481715.1 uncultured Acidobacteriota bacterium
GCAAAAAGCGGGTGACCCTCGAGCTTGGCGGCAACGCCGGTGTCATCATTCATCACGATGCCAACCTGGACGACGCGGCGGCCCGCTGCGTGACGGGCGGCTTCTCCTACGCCGGGCAAAGCTGTATTTCCGTGCAGAGGATACTGGTTGAAAAGAGCGTCTACGAAAAGTTCCTGGCGGCGTTTGTGCCGGGCGTTCAAAAGCTTAAGCTGGGGGACCCGCTCGATGAGTCAACCGACGTAGGCCCCATGATCAGTGAGTCGGATGCGGCTCGCGCCGCCCAATGGGTGGAGGATGCGGAAACCGCCGGAGCGAAGATTCTTTGTGGCGGAAAGCGGCGCGGCTCGCTGATGGAGCCGACGGTTCTTACTCAGACACGCCCCGACATGCACGTCAACTGCCTGGAAGTCTTCGCGCCGGTCGTGACCGTCGAGCCGTACGACGACTTTATGGAAGCCGTCGCGCGCGTGAACGATTCGAGTTTCGGATTGCAAGCCGGCATCTTTACGCGCGACTTGATGCTGGCCTTCGCCGCCTATGACCGTCTCGAGGTGGGCGGAGTCGTTTTGGGCGACGTGCCCACTTTCCGTATCGATCACATGCCTTACGGCGGCGTCAAGGATTCGGGCCTCGGCCGCGAAGGACTCCGCTACGCCATGGAGGAGATGACCGAGCGCAAGCTTCTGGTGGTCAACATGTCGTAGATGGTTTTCAACTGAGCTGAGCAGAGGAGAAGGCGTCCCCACGCACCACACGTCGCGCGGCCGTAAATCAGAGATGCATCATTCACGACGGGAATTTCTCGGATTACTCCTCGCGGCAGGACTTGCGGACGCGGTTCCTGCCTTCTGTTCCAGCGAATCCACCGCCGACCTTCTTCTCGTGAACGGTCGCATCTACACATCGAATCCGGCCATGCCCTGGGCACAGGCCCTGGCGCTTCGCGGCACGAAGATCCTCGCGGTCGGCGAAGAAAAAGACGTAATAAACCTACGTGGCGCGCGGTCAATAGTGATCGACCTGGGCGGCCGTATGGCCATGCCGGGAATCATTGACAGCCACAGTCACTTTCTTGACGGCAGCCTTTCTCTCGACCAGATCGCTCTTGACGATGCCTACACGGTTAAAGAAGTCCAGGAGCACATTCGCGCCTTCGCGGCCGCGCACGCCGACCGCAAGTGGTTGCTGGGGCGCGGCTGGCTCTACGACGCCTTCAAACCCTCGGGGCTTCCCACCAAACAGTTGCTCGATGAACTTGTTCCTGACCGTCCCGTAGTTCTCGAGTGCTACGACGGGCACAGCTTGTGGGTTAATTCCCGGGCGCTCGCGCTTGCCGGCGTCACGCGCGAAACACCGGACCCCAAAAAAGGCGGCCTCGTCGTCGGGACCATCGTGCGCGACCCCGCGAGCGGCGAAGCCACGGGAGTCTTGAAGGAAGATGCGATGGAGATTGTTCGCCGCATTGTTCCTCAGCCCGCGCGCGCGGAAAAGCTTCGGGCCATTCGCGCCGGACTCAAACTCGCGAACCAGCACGGACTGACGAGTGTCGTGAATGCGAGCGGCAGCATCGAGGAGATGGAGCTTTACGACGAATTGCGCGGGCGCGGCGAGCTGACCGTGCGGATGACCACCGCGTTGATGATGGAGCCGGAGCTGAGCGCCGAGCTGCTCACGCGTTATGAAGAAAGCCGGCGGCGCTTCCGAGGTGAATGGGTTCGTGCCGGTGTGGTTAAAGCGTTCATGGATGGCGTCATCGAATCGCACACCGCAGCGATGCTCGCGCCGTATGCCGACGACCTTAAGCTTATCGGCTCAATGAACTACGCGCCCGAGCAGTTCCGGAAAAACGTTCAGGAACTCGACCGGCGAAGTTTTCAAGTCATGACCCATGCCATTGGTGACCGCGGGGTGCGCACCGTCCTCGACGCCTACGAAGCGGTCATCAAGGCCAACGGCCCAAGGGACCGCAGGTTCCGCGTCGAGCACATCGAGACTGTTGACCCGACTGACATCCCTCGCTTCGGCAAGCTCAGCGTGATTGCCGGCATGCAGCCGTACCACTGCTTTCCGGAGTCAAACCTCATCAACGTTTGGGGGAGAAACGTAGGCGAAATCCGCATGCCTTATTCTTTCGCCTGGCATGACATCGCCGCAGGGGGCGCAAAGCTCGCCTTTGGCAGCGACTGGCCGGTGGTCTCTCTCGATCCTTTCATCGGAATTCAAAACGCCGTCACGCGCGAGGACAACAAGGGTCAGCCGCCGGGGGGCTGGACAGGCCATCAGAAAGTGACGCTCGAGCAAGCTCTGGCCGCATACACGCGCGACGCGGCCTATGCGGAGTTCGAGGACAAAGTGAAGGGCGCACTCGAGCCAGGCAAGCTTGCAGACGTCATTGTGCTCTCACAAAATCTATTTGAAATAGCTCCGCGCGACATACACAAGACTTCTGTGGTCCTGACCATCGTCGGCGGGAAAATTGTCCACCAAGTTCCTGATGTGAATTTTTAGCCGCGCCGGGGTCCATCCGCTCGGCTCTGCGTTTGTGGATGTGATCCGCGGAGGCTTTCATGACCGACCCCGCAAATCCATCCCGCCGCCAAGCTATTCGATACCTGGTCGCAGGCGCGGCCGCTGCGGCATGTCCATTCCCGGTTATCCCGCACGCCGAGACAAGGTCGTCAAACCTGCCAACAAAGCTGGCGAGTGAACAGAACAAGATCTGCCACCAGGTGCGTGACGGGGTGCAATTCAAATTTCCCAAACCGTCGGCGCATTACGACGTGGTCATCGTGGGTGGCGGTCCGAGCGGACTGATGGCGGCGTACCATCTGCGGGAAGTCAATTTCCTTCTCCTCGAAAAGGAGCCACTCCTGGGGGGTGACGCCCTCAGCGAAGATTGGAATGGCCATTGGTATTCGACGGGTTCTGCATACGGAGAAGGAGAGAAGCTCAGGGCTCTCTGCTCGGAAATCGGCATGCAGATCTATCCAATTCGAAGCCCCGACGCTGCGATAATCAACAATCAGCTGGTCCCTGATTTCTGGGCCGGAGGGTTTCAAGCTTCGCCGTATCCGGATAGCGTCAAGAAGAACTTCGCCAGGTTTCTGGCCGACATGAATGCTCTCGACACGGCGAAGAACGCCGAAAAACTGGACACCATGAGTTTTGCCGAACTCCTCAAGCCCTACGGGCCGGAGCTGAAGCTTTGGTACGACAACTTCGGCCCCAACAACTGGGGCGCCGATGCCGAGAACACTTCGGCACTGGTCGGCGCAGAGTCGGTCCATTGGGCGGGCGGCATCGATCCGAATCGCTACACCTGGCCAGGAGGTTTGGGGAGGATTTCACTGGCACTGGAAGGCCTAGTGGAAAAGTCCGGCCTGGGCAGAATTCACAAGGGCGCGACGGTTATCCGCGTGGAGAACGCTGGTTCTGGAGTAGAGGTCAGCTACTTCAAGAGTGAAGAAGTTGTGACCGTTGCCGCCCGGTCGGCAATCATTGCGTGTCCGAAATTCATCGGCAAGAAAATCGTCAAGGGCCTACCGCGCGAGCAATTCCAAGCCATGGACGCCATTCGTTACGCGCCGTATTTGGTTGCCAACATCTGCTCGCGCGAAGTCATTTACAACGGTTCGTATGACACGAATGTTCCAGCGCCCAGCACGGTGGTGGACTTCAATGTCGCCGACTGGGTGGAGAATCGCGACAATCCTGAGAAGAGACGTCCCGCGGTGCTCACCTGCTACATTCCTCGTCCGGAAATGGAGCGAGTGAGATTCCTGGATGACGATTACGTCATGGGGTTAGGAAAGAAAGCGGTCGAGGAACTGAACACCTGGTTCCCGGGCGCGCGAGAAAAGGTCGAAGAAGTCCGCCTCTACCGCCGGGGACATCCGATGTTTCTCTCCGCGCCCGGCGTGACCACGCGCCTCGCTCCCGTCATCCGGAGACCGTTCGGCAACATCTTATTCGCTCACTCGGATTCTGAAGGAGATGTTTCCACGTACGAATCCGCCCTCACCGCCGCTTTAAGAACCAGCAAAGATGCGAGGTCGGCCTTAATCCGCTGAGCGTCAGATTTAAGCCTCCGGCGTCACTAAAAGTGTGCAGTCCCGAGGCCAGGCGGAGGTTCTCCCCGAGAGGTATTGCTTATTTGGTCTATAAATCTTTTCTGTCTCTGACCGGCGAAATGTGTGCTACACTGCGGTCCGTTCGCCCTTACCTGCCATGGCCCATGCAGCGGATTCCCGAGTCAGGCGCCGGGAAATTTGCCGGATCGCCGCTCGCGTGTTTTACGAAAAGAGCTACGAAGGCGCGTCCATGCAGGACATCGCCGAGGCCGTCGGGCTCACCAAGGCGGGACTCTACCATCACATCGGAAGCAAAGATCAACTCCTCTACGAAATCATGAACTACGGGATGGATATCCTGGAAGAAACAGTGGTTAATAAAGTCAAAAATATCACCGACCCGCGCGAGAAGCTCCGGCAAACGATCGCGGGACACATTGATCTCATTGTCCGCGCGCGCGACCTCGAGATCACAGTCATCCTGCACGAAAATCGCTCGCTGCGAGGGGCCCTCCGGAAGAAAATCAACGCCCGCAAAAGGCGCTACATTGAATTCCTTGAGGAAATGATTGCGCGAGTCCAGGAACAGCCGGGAGTCAAGCGCCAGCTCTCGCCACGCCTCGCCGCGTTTGCGCTGCTTGGAATGATCAACTGGCTCTATCAGTGGTACCGTCCCGACGGCCCCGTCAAAGAAAGCGAACTCACCCAAACCTACCTGGATTTTTTCTTCCGGGGACTGCTCGCCACGACGTAGGCTTTCTCGGCTAATCTTCCACTTTCCACCTTGGCGTTGTCCTCACTCGCGCGGACGTGATAGCATCACGCGCTCATTGCAGAAAGGTTAAGAACCGCATGGCGCCCACGGTGGTAGCTTTTCAAGGCGAAAGGGGAGCGTTCAGCGAAGAGGCGGCGTATCGGCTCCTCGGAAATCGCATCAGCGTCCTCCCATGTGAGTCATTTTCGGTGGTTTTTGCGAGCGTCGCGCACGGCAAGGCGCGCAGGTGTCTGGTGCCGATTGAAAACACCCTGGCGGGCTCTGTCTATGAAAATTACGACCTGCTCGTCTCAAATCACTTGCACATCGTGGGTGAGGTTAATCTGCGCATTGTGCACAATTTGATCGGCTTTGCCGGCACCACGTCGCAAAACCTTCGCCAGGTTTATTCCCACCCGGTGGCTCTCGCGCAATGCAGCCGGTTTTTTGCGAAACATCCACGCGTGGAGAGGATTCCGTTTTATGACACGGCGGGAAGCGTCAAGATGCTGGCGGAGCGCCGGCTTCCCGGCGCGGCTGCCATCGCCAGCCGCACGGCGGCGCGAGTATACAAGGCGCGAATTTTTGCGACTCACCTCGAAGACCATCACGAAAACTACACCCGATTCCTGTTGCTGTCGAAGAAACCCTCCGTCTCACGGCGCGCCAACAAGGTTTCCATCGTTTTCTCCACACGCAACGTCCCCGGAGCGCTGTTCAAATGCCTGAGTGTTTTCGCCCTGCGCGACATTGACCTCACCAAAATGGAGTCCCGTCCTCTGCGCGGGCGGCCCTGGGAATATTTGTTTTACGTAGATTTCATAGGGAACACGCGGGAAGACCGCTCCCAGAAAGCGCTCGCCCACCTGAATGAAGTGACAAACCTGCTGCGAGTACTCGGCTGCTATCGAAGCGCGGAACGCTAGTTGCAGGACCGCGCCGGTGACGGGCAGCTTCTTTCTACTCGATAAATCGTATGATTCCAAACCGCGTGGGAACGTGAAAGGTGTTTCCTTCAGGAATGGTGCTCCACGACATAAGGCGGCGCTCGGAAATCTCGCCGTGCCCATCGGCCCGGTAAAAATTAACCCGCCACTCGCCGCCCTTCGGGATCGCTTGGACGCCCATCGAGGCAACCGGGATGCGCATCTCGCACGTCCATTCGTGTTTTTTGGCATTGATGCGCGCGGCGTGCTCGAAATGCGAGTCCCACGAGGCGTCGTTGAAAGGCGTTTTGGTTTTGTCGATTTCAAGGTCCAGCCACTGGTTGTTGGGTGCCACCTCAAATTCGTAGTAATGGGGAACCTGTTCGGGCTGGGGATTGATGAATACCTCGGCCACGTCGCGGTTCCACAGTTCCCAGCGCTCCTTCTCCGGGTCTTCGCCGTCGTAAATATTGAGCTCGGAATAACGGCACCGGAAGGCGAAGTAGAGGTGCGTGGCCGTCCACCGAGCGGCTACGCGTGTTTCCGATTTCGGGTAGTTGTGCCGTCCGGACATATCGTGGTCGAAATGGACCCACCGCACGCCCTTCCAGAAGGGCTTTTCGAGGTTGCCGTCCAGCGGGACATCACTGGACGCAAATCGCGATTCAATCCGCACGTTCGAGGTGTATGGACTGGTCTCGTTCATGGCTCCTTGCGCGCGTGCGATGGTTGAGTGGGTTCCCGCGGCGGCGAGGATTGCAGCCGTGAGGGTGAAAAACCATCTGCCCCTCCGACGTCTTTTTTGCAGAAAAATAATTCCCGCCCTTCAGCCGTCTTCCGCGCGGCGCAACAATTCCGAAGATGCCGCAATGCTGGCCGAATTTCCTGATTGTGTCAAGCGCCGGCACCCGTCTGAATTTAGGTTTGACCGCTCCTCCAAAAAAAAGTATAAGGCCTCATAGCGGTTCGCATATGCTGCGCGGGGCGAGATTTTCCGCACCCCGCCGCCGGAGTCTCTGTGCCACGAAACAAAAAGGGAAGTCATCATGAATCATTTTAGTCGAAGACAATGGTTGCGAACGGTCGGGGCCGCATATCTGGCCGGTAAGGTGAAACCCTTGCACGCTGATGCCGCCGGCGGGGCAAAAGCGACGACGGTTCCGCAGGCTAAACACTCGCTCCCTCTGAGTGAATTCCAGCCGAAAAGCATGCTGCACGTGAAAGCGACGGACGTCCCGCGCGCGCGGTTTCCCGTGATTGATATCCACACTCACTTTTCCTGGGGCGCGCAGAGCAAGAACGACGTCTTCCTGGGCCAGGAGATCAAATTTCTTGCCGAGCCCCGGGATTTGCTCTCAGTCATGGATCGCCGCAACATCCGCACCATGGTAAATCTCACCGGGACTTACGGAAGAGGCCTTGTGGAGTGCATCAAAAAGTTTCACGCGCCCCATCCGGACCGGTTCGTCGTATTCACGGAACCGGCGTGGGACCGTTCCAATCGCCCCGATTACAGCAGGTTTCAGGCCGATGAAATCGAGCGCGCGCACCAGGCCGGGGCTCGCGGCTTGAAGGTTTTGAAGACCCTGGGACTCTACCTGCGGGAGAGCGTGACTTCAGGGGCTCTCGTCAAAGTTGACGATCCCCGGTTCGATCCGATGTGGGAAGCGTGCGGAGCGCTCAAGTTGCCGGTGGCCATTCACGTTTCGGACCCGGAGGCGTTCTTTCTCCCAACCGACCGCTTCAACGAACGTTACGAGGAGCTCAACCATCATCCCGATTGGTCTTTTTACGGCAAGGACTATCCAAGCAAATGGGAATTGCTCGAAGCCCGCCACCGGGTCTTTGCGCGTCACCCGAACACGCAGTTCATCTCGCTGCACACCGGGAATGACCCGGAAAATCTGACCAACGTCGGCGAATGGCTGGATCGCTACCCCAACATGTCCGTTGACATCGCCGCTCGGATCGGTGAGCTGGGCCGCCAGCCGCGCGCGGCGCGCAAGTTTTTTGAAAAATACCAGGATCGGATACTATTTGGAACGGACGCGGTCCCGCACGGGGTTGAAACGCTGCAGCAGATTTTTGGGGACGAGCTTTATGAAATCTATTACCGCTTTCTGGAAACCGAAGACGAATATTTTGATTACGCGCCCGCGCCGATTCCACCCCAGGGCCGCTGGCGCATTTACGGCCTGGGCTTGTCCGAGGAGATTCTTCGGAAGGTCTATCATCAAAACGCCGCGCGGCTCCTAGGGCTGACCATTTGACGGCACACTAAGGTTGGTGGCTGAGGTGAATCCATGTCATTCATTTTCAAGCGAGCAATCATCGGTCTGGGCATTGCAGTTGCGGTCGTAGGGAGCGCGGTAGTTTACGCCCAACAGCAATCCCGCCAATCGGAATCACCGGCCCCAACCGGCAAACTGCTTCTGCGCGATTTCCAACCGAAAACTATGCTGCACGTCCCCATCCACGAGGTCGAACGCGCGCGATTTCCCGTGATCGATGTTCACAATCACGTCAACGATGCCCGGAGCGCGGGACGCGGACACATTCCCCCCGCCCACGTAATCGATATGATGGACCGCTGCAACATTCAGCAGATCGTGATTTTGACCGGCGGCTGGGGAGGGCCATTGCAGAAAGTCCTGGACGAAATGGTGAAACCCTATCCAGGGCGTTTCCTTGTGTTCACTCAAATTGATTGGAGCAAAATCAACGACCCCAATTTCGCCCAGGAAATGGTAGAACAGATAGACGACGCGGTCCGCCGTGGCGCACGCGGCCTGAAGGTGTTAAAGAATCTGGGACTCGAAGTTCGGGACAAGTCCGGCAAACTCGTTCCTGTGGATGACCCGCGTCTCGATCCCATCTGGGAAGAGTGCGGGCGGTTGGGAATTCCCGTGGCCATCCACGTTTCGGACCCGGAAGCGTTCTTTCTTCCCGTGGACCGGTTTAACGAACGCTATGAGGAACTGATTCACAACTCGAAGTGGAGCTTCTACGGTCCGCAATTTCCGAGCAAGCAGGAGATTCTTGATGCACGGGACCGCATGTTTGCCCGCCATCCGAATACGACCTTCATTTCGCTCCACGTCGCCAACTGGCCGGAGAATCTTGATTACGTCTCGGAGCTGCTCGATCGCTTGCCGAACGTTATGGTCGAATTTGGCGCCCGGGAAGCAGAGTTGGGCCGCGAGCCTCGCCGCGCGCGAAAGTTTTTTCTTGAGTACCAGGACCGCATTCTGTTCGGCACGGACACGACACCAGAAGAGGAACCTTACCGCAATTACTTCCGCTGGCTAGAGACCGATGACGAGTACTTCGATTACTGGGGCTACCCGGAGCAGGGGCGCTGGAAGATTTACGGGTTATCTTTGCCGGATGAGGTTTTGGAAAAGGTTTACCATTTAAATGCGGAAAGAATCTTCAGCCGCTTCAAGGGGCTGCCGGACAGAGAAAAGAGCAAACCATGAATCAGAATCATCGCTCCTTCATATTAAATCAGGGCGGATGGACGATCTTAGGCATCAGCGCACTGTTGTTTCTTTCCGCCTGCCGTGAGACTACCCCCCCGAAGTCGTCAGAAGAGCCGGCGAGCTCTGCCGTGAAAGTCCTGGTGAACAAAACGGGGCCAATCGTGATTCAGACTTCCGTCGCCGAGTTCGACATCCTCTCCTCCGGTTATATTCAGGCGTTCCTGCTCGAAAAAGTAGGGCGCAAGACTCTGGACGATGTGAATGCCGGAAGACCGATTTCTTCGAATTCGGCAACCGTGGCGAGTGAGGAATTGCGCGATTTCAAGCTCGACTTCGCAAACGTCGAAGTTACGGACGCGCGCACAAAGCTGGGAGCGCGAGGCAAGCGAATCGAAATCGCGGGGAAAGGCAGTACAGCAGGCGGGGCGACGCTTGAGCAAACGCTCGTCGTGGAAGTCTATGATGATTTCCCCAACCTCGCGCTGACCACCGTCGCCTACAAAAACCTCGGCTCGAGCGATCTCAAGCTGGACCGGGTCGCTACTCAGCAACACCGATTCAACGCTTCTCTGGCCGACACGAGCGTTCCGTCTTTTCGGCTATGGTCGTTTCAAGGATCGAGCACCGCCTGGGGCAAGGACGACGTGATACAGATATCAGCCAAATTTTCTCAGCCGAACGTGATGGGGGAACCTTCGTCGGAGGGGGCCGGCGGCGGCATCCCGGTAGTCGCTTTCTGGACCGCGTCGGTGGGCGAGGCGATTGGACACGTCGAAACGCTGCCGCTGGTTCTCGCCATGCCCGTCAAAGTCGGTGCGGACGGCCGCATCGCTGCCTCGATTGTTATGGAGGCGAAAACCGTTCTCAAGCCGGGTGAAGTGTTCTCAACGCCGCGCACGTTTATTGCGATCTACTCGGGTGATTATTATGAGCCACTCCGCCTGTGGTCAAACGTTCTCGAGCGCGAGGGATGGACGCTGCCCAAACCTAATCAGGAAGACTACCAGATGAGCTGGTGCGGTTGGGGATACGAGTTCGATGTGACCCCGGCGCAGATGCTCGGAACCATTCCGAAGCTGAAGGAGCTCAACATTCATTGGGCAACGCTCGACGACCGCTGGTTCGACACCTACGGTGACTGGGAACCGCGGCCCGATACTTTTCCCGGAGACTCCATCCAGACAATGGTGGAGGGTTTTCACAAGCAGGGAATCCGCGCGCAGATCTGGTGGCTGCCGCTGGGCGTCGAGGACGGCCAGGGCAAATACGGATCGCACCGCTACAAGGTCTCCGAGGTGGTTCGCGCGCACCCGGAGTGGCTGATTCTCGACAAGAATGGCAAGCACGCGCGAATCGTTCGCAACCTTGCGGCGCTTTGCCCCGCGCTGCCGGCGGTGCAGGATTACCACCAGCACTTGGCGGAGAAATTCATTCGCGATTGGGGATTTGACGGCCACAAGCTCGACAACATCTATACCATGCCGGCCTGCTACAACCCGAAACACCAGCACAAGTCCCCGCTCGAATCCACCTACGCCATGGGGAAAGTCTACAAGGCGATTTTTGAAACCACACGCGCCTTGAAGCCTGACAGCGTGACGCAAACCTGTCCTTGCGGGACCACACCGAGCCTCGCTTGGCTGCCCTACATGGACCAGGCGGTGACCGCCGATCCCGTCGGCTCGGTTCAGGTACGGCGCCGCATCAAGATGTACAAGGCGATTCTTGGGCCTGAAGCCGCCGTCTACGGCGATCACGTCGAGTTGACGGAAATCAAATACCGTAGCGGAGAAGAAATTGATCTCGGAGAGGATTTCGCTTCAACCGTCGGAACGGGCGGCATTGTGGGCACCAAATTCGTGTGGCCGGATCCCGGCCCGCGGTTCAAGAACGTCCTCCTGACGCCGGCGAAGGAATCCGTCTGGAAAAAGTGGACGGACCTTTACAACCAGAAGATGCTTTCGCAGGGAATCTTTCTCAACCTTTACAATTACGGTTACGATGTGCCGGAAGGGTACGCGATCGCAAAAGGCGGAAAGATGTATTACGCTTTCTTCGCGCCCGAGCCTGGAACTCCCTGGAAGGGAGAAGTTGAGTTGCGCGGGCTCGAACCGGGCCGATTTCGCGTGTTCGACTACGAACATGGAAAAGAACTGGGGACAATTGAACGAGGCAACTCCAAACTGGCGGCAGATTTCAGGCACCACTTGTTGTTGGAAGTCAGCCGGCAGTAATTGAGAGCGGGAACAACGTTCCCGGCAATTCGAGGCCGAGGCATTTTTCTTTCGATGCTCATTCGCCCAGGATTTGAACGAAGTAAGTTCTCTCCAGTGGACCGTCGTATTCCATGAAATAAATGGTCTGCCGGGAGCCCTTCACCAGCTTTCCGTTTTCGATGGGAAACATACAACTGATCCCTCCCACGACGCTCTTCAGGTGCGCATCGGCGTTGAAACCCAGGCGGCCGTCGTAATCGAGGTAGCGGCGGTGATGATAATTTTCGTCCTCGGGAAAGAGGCGCGAGAAGTGCGTGAGGATGTCTTCCTCGAGACACGGGATCCCTTCCGTTACCAGCAGCCCTGAAGAGGTGTGCGATGTCAGCACGTTCACCAATCCGTTTTTGACGCCGGCTTTTTGAACCGCTTCTTCCACGCGTGGCGTGATGTCGACGGCCTCCTCGGATTGGCGCGTCTGGAGCTTGATTCGCTCGAGCTTGATGATCATGGCATGTCCTTCCTCAATTCAAAGCATCTTGAGCGGCACGAGGCTTGTTCCAGCGCGGCGGCTGCTCTTATTTTCCTCGTTCGCCGAGGCCTAACAACCGCTCGGCATTCTCACCAAGGATCTTGGTTTGGCACCTTTCCGTCAGCGACAAACTCTTGAGAGCGTGAACCATGTTCTTTATTTCTACGCGCGGATAATTCGAGCCGAACACGATCTTGTTCCTTAGGCTGCGCTCGATGACGGTCGTGGGAATCTGCTTTGAGAATACGAACTGGTAGAACTCCTTTGGGCTGTCGTAATAAAGACACGAAGTGTCGAGGTAGACGTTCGGATACTTGAGGGCCAGCGCCGTCGCCTCCCACACCCACGGCCAGGCGAAGTGGGCGAGGACAAAAGGGAGAGCGGGGAAGCGGCGAATAGCCGGCTCAAGGTGGAGCGGATGACCGCGCTCGAGCGGCGTTTCCGGCGCCCAGCTCATGCCGGTGTGAATAAGAGCCGGGATGCCGAGCGCCGCCGCCGCTTCGTAGACCGGAAAAACCTTCTTGTCGTTTGGCTGGAAGTCCTGCAAGGCCGGGTCGAGCTTCAGTCCCTTCAGTCCCATTTGCTTGACGGCTTGCTCAAGCTCGCGGGCAGCGCCCTTGCGCAACGGGTCGACGCTGGCAAAGCCGATAAAACGCTTGCTGCGGCGGCAGAGTTCCGCCACCTGCTCGTTTGAGCTCACGGAGAGTTTGCGCGCGCGGCGGCAATCGATGGGCAGCAGCACAGCTCGCTCGATGCCAGCCGCATCCATCTGCAAGAAAAACGTTTCGAGGGGCTGAAAGTTATTGCCGATGTGGAATACCTCGCGGACCATGCGCTCGTAATTGGAGTCCTTTCTGCGCAGTTCCTCGATCAATACAGGGTGTGTGTGGAAATCAATCATGGTTTCACCTGAGAAGAGATTGGAGATTGCTCCCTCACCCGGCCGGCTTCCGGGTCCCAGAAGCGGGTGAAGAAGGCGTGAAAATATTCCCGGTCACGAAAGGCTTCGGTTCCGCCGGGCCGCGTCGTTGAAAATGCACCGGCGAGATTCGCGCAAGCCAGGCAAGTGGCAAGGTCCTTTCCGCGGACGTACTGATGCAGAAATCCGGCATTAAAACTGTCGCCCGCGCCGACCGGATCCACGGCCTGTAAGCAAACTGCGGGACTGGTGACCGTGTCGCGGCCTCGCCGCGCCAGCGCTCCTTTCGCGCCCCGCTTAATGACCACGATCGGGACAACCTCGGCGAGCTTTTCGACCGCCCCATCCAAGTTTCGCGCGCCAGTGATCTTCAAGGCTTCGCGTTCGTTGGGGAGGAGGACATCCACAAAGCGTAGAACCTTGTGCAGGTCGCGATCCCAACGGTCCTCGGGATCGTCATTGGTATCGAGGGAGGTGGTTAGGCCGGCGGTTTTCATCCGGCGGAAAAGTTCCGCCGTGTCGCGGCGCAACGCGCGATGGAGAAAGTAGGAGGAAAGGTGGAAGTGTCTTGAGTCCGCGAGATAGCCCAGGTCGAGATCGTCCAGACACATGTCAACCATCGTTCCGAGATAAGTCAGAATGTTGCGAGAGCCGGCTCGGGGCAGGATCACGGTCAACCCTGTGGTGGTCTCGCCGGCGACCTTCTTGACTTTTGACACGTCCACGCCGCTTGCCGCGAGGCGGCCCAGGCTGATCTCTCCCAGCGGATCGTCCCCGATGCGCGAAACGAATCCCACGCGGCTTCCCAGAACAGCGAGGTTGTGCGCGACGATTGCCGAGGAACTTCCCAGCGTCAGCGTCATCCGGTCGGCGATGAGTTCGCGCTCGGGAGGAAGTCCGTCCGGCAGACCGTAAAGCAGCAGGTCCAGGTTCAGCTCGCCCGCGATGGTGACATCAAAACGGGGCGTCTTGGCTCCGGGCTCACTCATCCTCTTCGTCCAGGATGACCACGCGACTGAGGTTTCGGGGCTGGTCGGGATTGAAACCCTTTTTCAATCCTGTAAAGAGGCCCAACAATTGTCCCGGAATGATGGAAGCAACGAGACGGGCGACCTCGGGGACATCGAGGCCCAGTTCGACGAGAAAATCCGCGGCGCCTCGCACCGTCGCGTCGGCTTCGTTCGCAACAACCAGCGTCGTGCCTCCCAGGTCTTTGACCTCTTCCAAAACTTCACGCTCGGCCGCGTAGCCGGTTTCAGACAGGAAAAACGTGACGATCGTTTCGGGCCCGACAATCGCCTTGGGCCCGTGGCGGAATTCCAACGTGTGGAAGCACTGCGCGTAGGAGCAGGACATCTCTTTGACCTTCAGTTGGGCCTCGGAAGCGATTCCGAAGAACGGCCCCTGCGCGAGAAAAACGTAGTCGGCAAAATCGTTTGCCTGAACGAACTGCAGCAGCCGGGAGGGAATCGGGTCGAGCGCCGTCTGCGCCTGGCCCGGCAGGCGTTCGAGCGCCGAGATGAAATCCTGTCGCCTTCCGAGCGTTGCCGCCAGGTATTGCAACCCGAGAAGCATGGATGTGTAGGAACGGGTCATTACCATGCTCTTCTCATCGGCGGGAGGAAGTGTGATCGTAGTCGCAGAAATTTCTTCGAGAGCCTGGCCCGTTGCGCAACTGATGGCAAGGGTGCGGATCTTCTGCGTCTCTTCCAGGTAGCGGGCGGCTTTCAAGATTTCCGAAGTATGTCCCGAGCGCGAAATCAAAACCGGCTGAAAGGACCGGGCGCCGGAAAGCACCAGGTCCGGGAAGAGCAGCAGGTCCGAAGCTGGAACTGCACGCGCCGGAGTGCCCGTCAGATGAGTCCAGGACGCCGCGGCCGCCTGGGCGACATAAAAGCTCGATCCGCATCCAACAAACAGCCAGCCGGGCGCGGCCCCAAATCTTTCCGCGACTTTTGCGGTGTCAACCTGCCGCTTTAAGATCGGAAGGCACTCGGACCAGCACGCAGGCTGCGAAAGAATTTCCGCTTGCGTGTGGGTCCCGACCAAAGGGGGATTTGTAGCCATACGCTTTCCTTCCTGGCCTGATCGGCGGCGGGATGGAAATCTTCCTCGTCCGCCGATGATTAATGAGAGCAGGTCGAAAAAAATGAAATTAAGCTGGTTCCGTTGTCGTCCGGACCGGCGAGCGGCCGGAAATATTTCCAAGAGTTCAAACCGCTGTCACTTCGATTCCCAGATCCTGCAAAACCTTTTGATCAGGTTTAGGAATCCGGATGTCGGTGATGGTGTGGTGCACGGCTGAAGAAGAGGCGATCAAAGACAGGCTGCGCCTGCCGAACTTGCTAGAATCGCACACCACAATTGTCCGCCGGGAAACCTCGATCATAACCCGATTGACTTGCGCCTCCAGCATGTTGGGCGTGGTTAGGCCAAAGTGAACGTCGAAGCCGTCGACGCCCAGGAACAGGATATCCGCGCTCAAGTGCTTGAGCGACTCTTCCGCGAGTGGCCCCACGAGCGAATACGAATTTCTTCGCAAAACCCCGCCGGTCAGAATGACCTCAACCTCCGTCCGGGCTAGTTCCGCTGCGATTCGAACCGAGTTTGTAATGACCGTCAGGTGGCGGTGATTGCGAAGCTCTCTCGCAATCAATCCCGTCGTCGATCCAGAATCGAGCACGATGGAATGACCGTCCTGGACGAGGCCCGCGGCGGCGACGGCGATCCTTTGTTTTTCTTTTCGATGCAACCGCTCCTTTTCCGTCAGGCTGGGGTCGAGCAGGGCCCCATCGCGCACCGGCAACGCCCCTCCGTGCGTGCGATGGATCAGGCCGCGGCTGTGAAGAACTTCCAAATCCTTGCGAATGGTGACCTGTGAGGTCTCCAGGCGTGTCCCGAGGTCTTGAACGAGAACCCGGCCTTCATGGCTGATGATCTCCAGAATGGCGCGGCGGCGTTCCTCGTTCAGGACCCTCGCCCGAGGCGATGGCGAGGCTTGGTCCGGCAAATCTTCCGAAAGCGACATTGCCTTATCTTTCCTTTCGGTATGAATAGTTTCGAAATTCGTTCAAGAATTTGACACAAATTCCGGCGAAGCACAAGACCCTTCTTATTGAATGACTGAAATACAACAACTTGCATTGGAAGGCAAGTCGGATGCCCCAATGGCTACCTTCGGGCCTATTCTTTCGACTTAGACGCTATCTTTTGAGCCGAAAGTTGGTTGCGCCCTTCGGTGCCGGTAATTCCTCATCTTGCAGCGCCCGTGTAAGGCGGGATAAACTGGTTTCGAAGGCGTTGGACGGAAATCGCCCCGGCGCGCGCAGCCCAGGCCGGGTAAAAGACATCAAGGATGGAATTGCCTTACCATGACCCTCAGATCAAAGGTGCAGAATGGTCAGGATGTTAACAAGCTCTTGAGGACGGTGTCTCGGACATTTGTTTTAGTCGCCGCACTCTTCCTCGTGCTCTTGGGAGTCCGTGCTCTCGGTCAGCAGGTTCCCGAGAAGATCGACGAACTTAACAACGAGTTCCACTTTCTGGGTCCTCAAGACTCGCTCTTACTCCACGAGGAAAATGGGAAGTTGAATGGGCAAATTGATATTTTCGGCGGTGAAGAAGAATCCGATACCGTCCTGAGTTACTTGATTACCATTGGCAGCCGGGATAAAAATCGCGTTGAGTTCAAGACGTCCAAGGTCCACCAGAAGTATTACCGATTCTCCGGCACCGTTGAACGTGGAACGGGGCGCAAGGATGGGGACCCCGATTATCTCCGTATGGTGGGCGAGGTGGAAATCGTCACCGTGAACGGCGCGACGGGTAATGAAACCACGGAACGGCGGCAGGTTGTCTTCAAATCCCTCGGTGGGGACGAAAACCAGAACTAAATTAGAAGTCTTGCGTTCAGTGCGCTTGTTCGCGTCCTTTTTCCGAAAGCGTTCCGGACCGCGGCGTCTTTCTCTTCAGCCTCTTCAGTCGGCGCGATACTCGCGTAAAGTGCGACTTGGGCGCGGGGGATCCGCGCAGGCGTTCGAGAGCCGCTTCGGTGAAGTTCAATGCTGAGGAGCAATCGCGCAGGCGGTGTTCGTGGTGAATGGCCAGTTCCTCGAGCGCCAGAATTGAGAAGGGCGCCTCACGGCGCGTCACCTCGTGCCAAAGCTCGGCGGCCAGGTCGTATTGCCGCCGTCGCTTGTGTTGCGACGCCAGCATCCACAGCGCCTGCGTTTCCAGCGTCTCGGGAAGTCCCGCAGATAAAGCGCGCCGGCAAATGCTGGCGGATTCTTCTGCGGCGCCGGCGCGATCGAAGATGCGGCTCAGGCTGAACAGGTCGATCCCGGGGATCACTGCTCCCGCGCCCTCAGAAACCACGCGGGCGACTTCGACCGTCAGCGCAGCAAGCGTCAAGATGTCCAGCGCATTGTGGTAGAAAACCGGCTGGAGCCCCCGCGCGTCGCCGGTCCGCAAGTAGTCAAAATAAATTCCGGGAATCTCCGACCCCTCCACGTCACCTTCGCGCCCGATTCCGAGGACCTCTTTTTCGAGATGCGTGAGCTTGCAGCTTTCCAGGCGCATCTTCCACAGCCGCCGCGCCGGATGGAGCAGATCGAGGTGCACCAGCTTGCCGAACGGCGATTTCATTCGGGCGAGCGCGTAGCGCGTCTCGAGCAGCGGCACGTCAAACGCCTTGCCGTTGAACGTCACCAGCCCCTCGTACGGCTCGAGCATTTCCGCGAGCGCCGTGAGCACGGATTTTTCTTCGGGATAGTCCCGAAGAAAAAACTGCTTCAGCGCAAATTGCCGGCCTTCGATAGTTCCGATTCCAATCAGGAAAGCGCAGGTGCCCGTTCCGCCCGCAAGGCCCGTTGTTTCGGTGTCGAGGTAGGCGAGGCGCGCGCCCGCGGGGAGCTTCGTGCCAGGCAGAAAAATATCGAGCGGTTCAAGCTCGGCGGTCGAAATATCGCCGACTCGGAGTTTTCCGTATGGCCTTCCAAAAGGCAGCACCTCCCGCGCGGAGAAAAATTCGCCGCAATCATTTGTTTCGATGCGCCCGTCTACATAATTTTCAATTCCCTTTGAGACACGCTGTGCGGGCAATTTCTTCGGGACGTGTTCCACGCGGCGCAAATACTCGAGCTGCCGCGCCAGGTCTGGGTCGTGTGGCGGCGTTGCCGCAGCCTTCTTAAGCGCGCGAAGTTTTTCTTCCAGGTTCATCGTCGGTGCTCATTTATCCGCAGTCGGCAGGCGATTGCTTGCAACCCGTGGCGGTTCACGCGAGCAACGGACTATTGACCACTGACAACAGACAGCCCTTTCAAAATCGCCAGCGCTACTTCCTTCCCTTTCTCACCGACTTCGCCAATCGGGCCGACGCAGGAAGGGCATCCGGAGGGGCACGGGCAATTTTCGATGAGCCGCCGCGTATTCTCAAGCAGGATTTCACTCAGCCGGAAGAGTGGCTCGCTAAAGCCCACGCCGCCGGGATATTTGTCGTAGAGATAAATGTTTGGCTCGAAGATTTGGGAATTTAGATTTTGGATTTTGGATTGAAATCTCGGACTGTTGTCGGTTTGTCCTGAAGCTCCAATGCTTCCAATCTGACTCCTGACTACTGACTCCTGACTCCGTTCTTCGTAATTCTCGCCCACCGACACTCCGAGGTCACGCGCGTCGCACATCACGAGCAGCGTCGCGATGGCCTGCAACGCATGCGCCAGGCCGTTCACGCCGTCCAGCCGCTCGGTGCGGACATAGGGGAGACCTTCCAGAAAATCCTGTGGCAGAGTCAGCCAGTAAGCCGTCGTGTGCATTTCCTGCTCGGGCAGCGTCAGGTCGCCCGCGCCGACGTTTTCCATGGTGTGGAATTTGATCTTCTTGAACCCCACCACCTGTGTGTTCACCTGCACTTCACCGTGATTCTTGCGCGCGGGGCCGCTGGGCGCACAGTCGAAGGTTTCGAGCATCGTAATCTTCGTATAGTCAATGGCATCCGTGTAGTAATCGGTGTCGCAGCGGTGGACGAACGCCTTTCGCCCGGGGTAGTCAAGACGGTCGACGTGATACTGCTGGCCGTCCTGAATATAGATGGCCTTTTCGTGCACGGTCGCGAGCGCGCTCGTAAAATCCACTTCGCCGACGATGCGAGGTTTTTCGGTGTTATCCACGATCACAAAATTGTCGGAAGAAACGGAACGCAGGCTGATGGCGTCCGCCGGGTAGCTCTCCGAAACCCAATGCCACCCGTCGCTCGAGCGGTGGAGGAAGCCGACTTCTTCCAGGTGCTCGCAGAGCTGGCGCACATCGAGCGAGCCAAACTTTTCGTCTTCGCGGAGCGGCAGCTCGAATGCCGCGCACTTCAAATGATTGAGCAGGATCTGGAGATTGTCGGGATTGATGAGCCCGTGCTCGGGCGAGCGTGAGAAGAAGTAATCGGGATTTTGCACCATGAACTGGTCGAGCGGCGCGCTGGAAGCGACGAGCATGGCGGCGGAGGTTCCCTTGCGGCGCCCGGCGCGGCCGGCGCGCTGCCAGGTGGAGGCGATGGTTCCGGGGTACCCCGCGAGCACGGCGACGTCGAGCGAGCCGATGTCAATTCCAAGTTCCAGCGCATTGGTCGCGACGACGCCGAGCAGGCGCCCGTCGCGCAGGTCGCGCTCGATTTCGCGGCGCTCGAGCGGCAAATAACCACCACGATATCCGCGCACTGCGTCCGGCCCAATCGGCAGGCGCGCGAAGTCTTCTTTCAAGTAGGTCACGAGAATTTCCGTGGCGAGGCGCGAGTTAGCAAAGACAATCGTCTCGAGGCCGCGCTCGAGAAACGTCCGCGCCACGCGGCGCGTTTCGTTCAGATACGAGCGGCGGATGCCGAGCTGATGATTCACCACGGGCGGGTTGTAGAAGACAAAATATTTTTCCGCCGACGGCGCGCCGTTTTCATCCACCAGCGTCACCTCGTCTTCAAGAATCCGCGAAGCGAGTTCGGCGGGGTTCGCAATCGTCGCCGAAGTGCAGATGAACTGGGGCTTCGAGCCGTAAAATTTCGCGATTCGCTTAAGGCGGCGCAAGACGTTTGCAAGGTGGCTTCCGAAAACGCCGCGATAAGTGTGCAGCTCGTCAATCACCACGTAGCGCAGGTTCTCAAACAGCCGCTCCCACTTGGTGTGGTGGGGGAGGATTCCGGCGTGCAGCATGTCGGGATTGGTAATCACCAGGTTGCCGCGCGAGCGGATGGCCCGGCGCGCGTCCTGCGGCGTGTCGCCGTCGTAAGTGAAAGTGCGGATTTCGTCGCCAAGCTTTTCCGTCCAGCGGTTGAGCTCGGTCAACTGGTCCTGCGAGAGCGCCTTGGTGGGGAAAAGGTAAAGCGCCCGCGCCTCGGGGTTCGCGACAAGCTCCGAAAGAATCGGCAGGTTGTAGCACAAGGTTTTGCCGGAAGCGGTCGGCGTAACGACCACGAGATTTTTGCCGGCGCGCGCCAGCTCGGCACAAACAGCCTGGTGCGAATAGAGACTTTCCATGCCGCGCTCTTTCAGAATTTTGACGAGTTGCGCGGGCAGATATTCCGGCAGCGGGACAAGCTTGGCCTCGCGGGCAGGGAAATGCTTGACGGCCGTCACGCCGCCGCGCGCCGCCGGGCCTTTGAACTTTTCGCGGATTTCGTCCAGGACATTCTTGACGCTGGCGATGGGCCGCGCACCGATGGGGGTGATGGATTCCATTTTGGCGCCCACGAGGCCTCCTGACGTTCGCTTTTTCTTCGCTCATGCTAGCACAGCGCTGCAGGCATCCCAAGCGAATTTTTCTGCCGGGCCGTCAGGCACAATCGTCTTGGAGTCGCCAGGGCGGCGGGATATAATCGCGCGCACTTATGGCGCTTGAAACTGGCAAGAAACTTGGGCCTTACGAAATCATCGCTCCGCTCGGCGCGGGGGGCATGGGTGAAGTGTATCGCGCGCGCGACACGCGACTGGAGCGCGACGTCGCGATCAAGGTACTACCGGCGCATCTTGCCGGCGACCCACAGCTCAAGCAGCGCTTTGAGCGCGAAGCGCGCACGGTTTCTTCGCTGAATCACCCGCACATCTGCACCCTCCACGACATCGGGCGCGAAGGCTCGACCGACTTCCTGGTGATGGAGTACCTGGAAGGCGAGACGCTCGCGAAGCGCCTCGAAAGAGGTCCGCTGCCCGCCGAGCAACTTCTGCGCGCGGGGATTGAAATCTCCGACGCTCTCGACAAAGCCCACCGGAAGGGAGTCGTGCATCGCGATCTCAAGCCGGGGAATATCATGCTGACCCCGGCGGGCGCCAAGGTGCTCGATTTCGGTCTCGCCAAATCGGCGGGGCCTGTCTCGGGGATGTCCTCATCTCTGGCCGGTGCGGCAACGGCCGGGATGTCCGCTACGCCAACCCAGTCAAGCCCACTCACGGCTCAAGGCACGATTGTCGGCACGTTCCAGTACATGGCGCCGGAGCAGCTGGAAGGCCGGGAAGCCGACGTGCGCTCGGATATTTTCTCTTTCGGCGCGGTGCTCTACGAAATGGCGACGGCGAAAAAAGCCTTTCCGGGCAAAAGCCAATACAGTGTGGCCTCGGCGATCCTCGAGCGCGATCCCGAGCCGATGAGCGCGGCCCAGCCCGAGTCCCCGCGGGCGCTCGAGCGCGTGGTGAGTCGCTGCCTTGCCAAAGACCCCGAAAACCGCTGGCAGACGACGCGCGACGTGACCATCGAGCTCGAGATGATTTCCGAGGGCGGCGGTGTAGCGGCGGGGGAGGTCGCCGGTCATAGACCGGCGCTACAGTGGACGGCGTGGGGCGCGGCCGCCGTCAGTCTGATCGCGGCCGTGGCGCTTGCGGTGGCCTATTTCGGAAAACCTTCGGAGGTGGCCCGGCCCATCCGCTCGTCCATTCTCCCCGCCGAAAAGGTATCGTTCGCGACATCGGGCACAGAAGGGGGTGGGGCGGTTCTCTCACCCGACGGCGCCCGGCTGGTGGTTCCGGCGCGCGATGCCTCCGGGAAATTTGCGCTATGGGTACGGCCTCTTGATTCGCTCACCGCTCAGAGGCTCGAAGGGACCGAAGGCGCGAGATACGCTTTCTGGTCGGCGGACAGCCGGTACGTGGGCTTCTTCTTGCAGGGAAAGCTCAAGAAAATTGATGTCGCGGGAGGACCGCCGCAAAGTGTTTGTGACGCACCCAGCGGCCGCGGGGGAGCGTGGAGCCGGAATGACATCATTGTTTTTGCGTCCGACGTGTACAGCGGGCTCTCGCGTGTGCCGGCGGCCGGCGGTACCCCGACGCCGCTCGTGCCGCTTGATAAATCGCGCCACCAAACCAGCCTGCGCTGGCCGGTGTTTCTCCCCGATGGCCGTCACTTTTTATATTGGGGTGGAGAACCCGGTTCCAATGTGGGTTCCGAGTCCAACGGCATCTACGTCGCCTCAGCGGACGGCAAAGACTCCAAATTCCTTTTCAAAGCAGACAGCAATGCCTTGTACGCTCCGCCGGGATATCTGCTCTTCATTCGCGAGCAAACCTTGATGGCGCAGCCCTTCGACGCAGGCGGCCTCAAACTGGCCGGCGATGCTTTCCCCATCGCCGAGCAGGTTGCAAACCCTGAGTCTTACCAACTTGGTTTCTTCTCCGTATCTCAAAACGGCGCGCTGATTTATCAAACCGGCGGCCCGTCGCAAAGCCAGATTCTTTCGCTGGATGCGAACGGCAAACAACTCGGTCCGATCGGTGACCCCGGCACCCTTGGGTACATTAAGTTATCTCCTGACGGGCGGCGACTGGCAGAATGGGTTGGGGACCCGCAGACGAAGAACGCAGACCTTTGGCTGATTGACTTGAGCCGGGGCGTGCGAACGCGATTCACCTTTGACCCGAAGGATGAGGACTCGCCGGTATTCTCGCCCGATGGCTCCCGCATCGTGTTTTCTTCCAATAGAAAAGGCCCCGATGACCTTTATATCAAAGACTCTTCGGGCGCAGGCACTGAACAACCGCTCTTGGAATCCGAGGATGACAAATTTCCAACCGATTGGTCGAGCGACGGGCGGTTTGTCACTTTCACCCAGCTTAATAATAAGGGCAAAAGATCGGCGGATATCTGGATGCTTCCGCTCGAAGGCGACAGGAAGCCATTCCCCTTCCTCCAGACGGAGTTTAACGAGGGGTCCGGGGCTTTCTCTCCTGACGGCCACTGGCTGGCATATGAGTCGGACGAGTCTGGGAAAGTTGAGATTTATGTTGCGCCTTTCGCCCCGACACAGGCTCCGGTGACGGGAGGCTCCGGACTGCAGGGTGGCAAGTGGCAGGTCTCGCAGGGAGGAGGGCGCATGGCCACCTGGCGCAGCGACGGCAAGGCGCTCTATTTTCTCGCTTCCGATGAAAAGCTGATGCAGGCTGACGCAACCCCCAAAGGGTCAGCTATAGAAGTGGGGATTCCGCGAGTAGTCTTCCAGGCACCCTTCGCACCGGTCGGCCCTGGATCGCGGACTTTTGACGTGGCGGCGAATGGCCAGCGTTTTCTCATCATTTCGTCAAAAGAAGGTGCTCCCGTCCCGCTGACGCTGGTGGCTAATTGGACCGCCGGGCTCAAGAAATAAAATTCCACCACCAGGGACTCGGACGCGCTCCTAGCGTCGTGATAGCTTTCTCCTCTGCTTCCAATGCTCCTTACTTTCGCTTAGCCGCACTCCGAGTCCCGAGAACCGGCCCTTGAGGCACCTGACACCTGTTCTTTCGTCCCTGCAACACCCGTTCTTTGGACTATCGTCGCTTACAGGGTTGCGTCATAATCCCTCCGCTGTGAGAACTACTCGTTACTTCGAGGAGCAGGTACTTCGCAAGCGGCCGTACATCCGGCGCGAGTGATGCGAAGCGATCCTACGCAATCCGCTCAAACGGGAAAGTCAACCGGACGGGCGCGTGCGGTACTGGGGAGCGGTTCCCGAGCTGGGCGGACGCGCCCTGCGCGTGGTCACGCTCGAAGACGGTGAAACCATACTCAACGCTTTTCCCGACCGCAAATTCAAGGTATGATGGAGGCGAAATGAAGCTTCACTACTATCCCGAAACCGACTCCCTCTATATAGACCTGAATTCCAGGCCCAGCGCCGATTCGCGCGAAATCGCGGACGGCCTCGTGGCCGACTTCGATGCCGAAGGCAACATCGTGGGGATTGACATTGACCACGCCTCGCAGAAGCTCGACCTGAAGACCCTGGAAGCCACCGCCCTACCCCCGGTCACCAGCAAACCTTAACCTTTCTCTTCACCATTCAGAATTCACAGTTCATAATTCATTCCAGCCTCCAGCGCCTAGCTCCCAGCCCCTGTCTTCTGACTTCTGGTTTGTGACTCCTGTTGTTCTCACCTGAAACCCGACACCTGCTCTTAACTTGTCACTCGTCACTCACTACTCGTCACTGCTCTTAAGGCCTTGCCTTTCCCCACCGCTCGTGGTATCCGATAGTGGACTTAATCTGTTTGGTATAGAGCTTCAGTGGACGCACATATCGCAAAGAGTGCGATGCATGTGCCACCCGTGTTCTGGCTTGCAAGCTCGCTCTGAAAGGGGGTCAAGAATGGCGAAGTTGACGGCATTTGTCGCACACAGCTTTGATACGGACGACCAGAGAAAAGTCCTGCCGATCCTCAGCTTCCTAAGCTCACTTCGCGACGTCGGATTTATTTGGCAGACCGCAGAGCGAGCTGAGGTTGAATCGGTCTCCGCGAAGGTCCGTAGGTTCATCGATGAGTCCGACGTATTCGTGGGTATTTTGACAGCCCGTCATCCGGTGTACACAGTAGGGAGCCTTAAGAGTGCTTGGGACGTCTTTCGGGGCTCCCTGAAGCCGGCCGTCTGGACGACACCCCCCTGGATTCTCCAAGAGATGGGCTATGCACTCAAAGGCGACAGGGACCTACTCATATTTAGAGAGCCTGAGGTTGAGGCAGGGGGGCTTCAAGGCGACCTCGAGTACATCCGGTATGTATGGACTGACCCTGCCCCGGCTTTCCAGCGGGCGAACGAAATGCTTGCAAAACTGATCGGCAGGCAAGTGGGATTTGTCATAGAAACAGTGGTTCGACTCGAGTCCGCACCAAAGGAGGAGCCGCTGCAGGCGGCGGTTGCACCATCGGGGCAAGACTCGGCGCCTAAACAAACCACACTGGGGGAATGTTACGGAGAACTGATTAATGCCTTCGAATCAAAGGATCGTTCCAGGGTGGAAGCTGCCTACGAGCGCGGAGCGGAAGTTGCCAAGGGGGAGGGAGGGGAGGCGGAACTCCATTGGCACGCCCACTACCTTTCACAGGATTTCCAGAACGGGACGGCTCGCGCTCTCGAAGAACTGAAATTCCTCCAGAAGGAAAATCCGCGCAACGCGCTAGTGGCCGCGCTGGTGGGCAGTTGCCTGGCGACGTTCGATGAAGCTGAGTCGGCCGCCGAGTATTTTGGCCTAGCTTCGTCGCTGGCAGTCGGAGAGCGAAAGGTAAGTTATGCGATAAAGGCAGCTAGCTACATGAGGGAGGTGAAGAAGCACTCGGAAAGCCGCGCACTCTTGCTGCGAACTTTACAGGAAGCCCCGCCCGGAGCACGGACCAAAGTACTGTGGGCACTGTACGAGGGCCTGGCAGACGAGGGCTCTTCCTACCACGCCTTCGCGGTTGCCGAGCTCGCACTCCATGAGAACCCAGGCCTGAGCGGTCTCAGATTCGGCCTTGGACTCGCGTATCATCGGGCTCGGATGTTCGATTTGTTCCTACATCACTACAGCGTCATTTGTGAACACGAGCCGAATTATGCCGCAGCCCTCCACAATTTGGGACTTGCTTTCGGGGAGTGCGGTTTGCCGATTCTGTGCGTTTCCAATTACAAACAAGCATTAGAGGAAGGTGAGACACTCTCGGCGTCGAACCTGGGTTACAAATACCTGGATTCAGGCATGGCGGACGAAGCTACAGATTTGCTTGAGCGCGCAATGAAAATTGACGGCTGCGTCCCAGAAGTGAAGGGGTGCCCAGCGGAGGTCGCAAATCGGCGCGCCAAAGAGATCGAGCTGAAGGATTCAAAAATCCAGGCCACGTCCGAACACCGTGATTACCTCATAGCGCTGGGTGAGGCCCTCTTGTTTGTTGGGACTCTGGCCTTGGACGGAGTGTGGAAGTTCCGATTCGGGGACATGACGCTGCGAACCTCGGATGGAATACTGCTTGGGGAATCACAGATAACGAGTGAGCTTCCAGCCCCGTCCCTTGCCGCATTGCTGGGGGGAAGCCGGGAGCCGACCAAAATCGTTGAGAAGTTCCGTTTTTCGGGAGAATTGACTGGTAGAACGTGCAAGTTCGAGATCCAGCACGAAAGGGCAGGTGAAAGACTCGTAAGCTCCCTTTTTAGTGGGACGTCGACAAAAACGGAGGGGTATATAGTCTTTGAGGTGGATGGCCGGTCAGGCCGGCTTGTAGAGCTTAAGGAAGGAAATCCGGAGAAATTCTACCCAATCTCCAAACTGGAGACTCCAACGCGCAAGCAGGTCTTTAAGTCCGCGGCTTTTCCGATTCTTTCAGGGGCAACCTTTTCTGATTGACGGCCCGGCGGGCTGGCGCTGCAATGTCACGATGGGGCTTGACAACCGAAGGTGCCTGTGATAGGCTACTTAACTAGGCAAGACTCCGTGCGGTAAGGCGCCGCGGGGTCAGACCGATGCAAGGTGTGCCTGCGGGCGGGACAAATCAGGAGGCGGGGAAGGAGGAAGAACTCTTAAAATTCAGGAACGAACTCAGGGCGGCCCAGGGAATTACTTTCGCTTCAACGCAAGTGTCGCTGATGGTCACACTCGCTGCGCATCGTGCGCCACCGCATCGCGCACCGGGCGCAGCGAGTGTGACCATCAGCGA
>CAYZVR010000008.1:30481-32437 GCA_964481715.1 uncultured Acidobacteriota bacterium
CCCTTGAAACGGCGACGGAGCGCTTCCCCGCGCGCGGGCCGCTCCTGTGCGCCATCCTCCTTCTCGCCGCCGGTTCCCTTTCGTGGGGGCAGGCGGAGGGGCTCCCGAGCGCGTCGGCCCCCGAGAAATCACAAATTCAAAACAATCCATTACTTTGAGGAACGAAGCCACCAGGTGATTGATTCTAAAGGATCGAGCCCTGGAACGACCCAATCGAACCCACCGATGGCGTGTCAGGCGGCGAGCCGGTGGAGATGCGATTCGATCTCCCGAACGAGGAAGTCTGCCGGAACGGGCATCTCGAGATAATCGAGCGCGCCCAGTTGCATGGCTTCGAGGTAACACTGCATCTCGATGCAGCGCGTGACGACGAGAACCGGCGTGTGCCGGTCGAGTTCCGTGGCGCGCTTGACCACCGCTTGTCCCTCAAAGTTCGGCCCGCCCTGGCTCGCCACCACGAAGTCGTAGTGCTCGGCGGCAGCGCGCGCGGCGCCTTCGTCGTACGAGCAGCAGGCCTCCACACTGTAGCCTTGCTGCTTGAGAATCGTGCCCAGCCAGCGCAGATCGTCCAGATTGTCGTCCACGATGAGAATCTTCGGTCGAGGCGTGAGTTTTGAGCCCATGGTTCATCCTCCGACGGGCCGAGTCCGAGCGCGGAGTCGGTCGAGCCTGTTCGTGGCAACCGGGGCCTGCTCCAAGCTGCGAGAGTCCTGGAAGAAGCGCGAGGGACTCGCTTGGAACAAAACTCCAACTGTCTTTAACTCGAAACCTACTCCTCAGAAAACCGAAAGTCAAATCGAAAATTTGTCGCGGGCGAGGAAAACGATCGCCACTTCAATCCTCGGCTATACTGGCCTTCACGCGGAGAGTGAAATGGCAAGCCGGAGTTTTCGAATCAATATTGTTCTCGCGGTGCTCGCGCTGGTTCAGGCGGCACTCCCCGCTATCGCTCAACTCCCCGCCAACTACGTTGCCGGTTCACTGGTCGAGCTGAACGACAACGGCGCGTGGTCGTGGTTCATGGACGAGCGCGCGATCGTGGACCACGGCAAGCTGATCGTCGGCTCGGTCCGATCGCTCGGCGATTTCGAAGCCACCCAAGACCAGCCCGACTGGGGAAACGTCGAGATCTCGGTCTACGATATCGAATCGGGACGCGCCGCTCGCGTCGTCTTCGACCGGCACTTCGAGCAGGACGATCACGATGCGCCGGCCTTCCTGGTGCTCCCCGACGGCCGCATTCTGGCCGTTTACACCAAGCACGCGGTAGAGCGCAAAATTTATTACCGCTTCTCGCAGCCGGGCGATCCGCTCACCTGGAGCGACGCTCAGGTTTTTGAAACGCCGGGCGCGAAAGAAAAATTTGCCGGCGACAACGTTACCTACTCAAATTTGTTTCGCCTGCCGGACGGCCGCATCTACAACTTCTTCCGCGGCATCGGCCACGATCCCAATTACATGGTCTCCGACGACGACGGCAAGACGTGGGCCTACGGCGGGCGCTGGCTGCGCGGCAAGGGCGGTTACAGTCCTTATCTCAAGTACGCGTTCGACAACCAGAGGACCATCCATTTCATTGCCACCGAAGACCACCCGCGCAACTACGACAACAGTATTTATTACGGCTTCTTGCGCGACGGCGAGATTCACGGCTCGGACGGAAAAGTCCTCGCGAAGGTCAGCAACTCGATGGAACCATCGCTCGCCGCGTGGGACCTCACCAAAGTTTTTCAAGGCGACGCCGACAACGTGGCCTGGACCGTGGATATCGAGCTCGACGATCGCGACCGTCCCACCATCGCCTTCTCGGTGCAGAAGGACGGCAAGGGTCTGCCGCCGAAACTAGGCGGAATGGACCTCCGCTATTATTACGGCCGCTGGGACGGCCACGCGTGGCACGTCCACGAAATGGCCTACGCCGGCACGCGCCTCTATCCTTACGAAGACGATTACAGC
>CAYZVR010000009.1:0-30081 GCA_964481715.1 uncultured Acidobacteriota bacterium
AACTGCCGACTCACAGAATTCTCCCGAACAATTTGCATCAAGCTTGCTGCTTGATCGAATCGAGCGGATTTCCGGCGGTGTGGAGATTCTCCATTTTCCCAACCAGCTCCGCGTCAAGTTCCGGAGTGAGGAATCGTGCCACCATGGGGAACAGGACGCGGTCTTCTTTATACAGATGATCGTGGAGCACTTCGACGGCCTTCCAACCGCATTGCTCAAAGTCTCGAAGTGTCTCCGGCGAACTTTCCCCTGGGCGAAGGGACTTTCCGATTTCGCACAGGCGGCGGAAATTGATGCACAACGATTGGTGTTCGCTGCGCAGCACGGAAAGGGGCCCGAAGTCGGAAGGGAAGAGTTCTTTCAGCGAAGGGTAGAGGATTTCATCCTCTTTGCGAATGAGAGAGGTGAGATCCTCGGTGAAATATTTCGTAAGTCTATCGCAGGTCTCTTGCCGCTCTGGTGTCCACTGAACGTCCGAGTCCAGGGCATTGAGGAGCGACTCGAGCTCGGTCAGGATTTTCCGAGCATGTTGATGGTCCCGACGAAGGTGGTTTATTGCCAGATCGGCCATCTCGTTGCGGCTCCTTCGGTGTGGATCAGGAATTCCGCTTTTTGGCTTCCTCGATCAGGTTGAGGATGCGTTGCCGGTCGGGGTGGTCCGGGTGCAATTTCAATAGCTTTTCCCACGTGGCGATGGCGTCTCGAGAGTTCTTCAGCCCGTCCTTGTACACGACGCCCATGTTGAAGAGTGTCTGGGAATGAGCGGGATCAACCGCCAGGGATTTCTTGTATTCCGCGATGGCGTTTTGAGGGAAGCCGGAATACCAGTAAGCGGTGCCCAGATCCGTCCGCACGTTTATGTCGTTGGGTCGCACCTCGAGCGCGCGCCGGTAATATTCGATGGCCGGGGCAAAGGTTTGCTTGTCGTAATACAGGTTGCCGAGTTGCACCAGCAGTTCGAAATTCTTCGGATCGGCGCCCAGCGCCACTTTGAGGGGTGCGGCCAGGGACTCGACGTCCGCCGCCAAGGCTGCAGGATTCCCCGCGGGGATCGGCTGATTGACCGCCGGCGTTGCCACGGCTGTCGCAACGGGGGCGGGGCCGCTTCGAAGCAAGTACCCAATCGCCAGGCCGACGAGAAGGCATATCCCGGCGAGCAGATAGGCTTCGCGCGGAGTCCAATTTCCCGCCGGAGCGGGGACATTTCTTGGTTGCTTTTGCATGCAGCCCTCTCCGATTCAATTTCGGATCTGGAGTGCCGTCGATGGTTTTGCCAGGCAATGCAGCGCTTCGTAGAGCCGACGCTCGCCGAACCAGAACCTCTCACGAATCGCTACAGGTGAAGTCTTGTGGTTCACGCCGATAACAGCCAGTCGAGTTTCCAAAGGTCTCTCCTTGTTCAGTACCCCGCAGGGAAAAGAGAAAGCATCCTGCCTTCCAAAGTTCGATCTACTCCTGGTGGAGCGTTAGTACGTCTAACTGATTTATATTAAACGAGTTACAACGAAGAACTTTCGATTTCACTGACTTTCCGTCGCTCCAATTGTGGGATATGGCGCTCCTCAAGGCGATTTTTTCCGCGCTTTAAACCCTAGGAGTCAATTTCAATCGAGTGGTTTTTCCCTTAGTTCGCAACGACTTAAACCCCGGGACGAGTCTGGATGACCGCATGCTCATCATAAGAAGCGGAGATCGCTCCTTGGGTCTCATTTGACGGAGCGGACGTCTCCTTTGGCGATTGCTTTGGCTTTCCTGGGGTTCCCGGATTAGGAGTGGTTCATATGGAAAAGGAAAATGACCTTACGCGCCGCGACTTCTTGAAAACCGCGGCGACGGTGGCGGCAGTTTCGGCGCTCCCGCGCGCCGGCGCCCCGGCGATTCTCCCGAGTTCTGTGCCGGGCGACGCCGTTCGCTACGGGATGATCGGCACGGGCACCGAGGGGTGCACGCTGCTGAGTTTTCTCGCCACGATTCCCGAAGGGCGGTGCGTTGCGACCTGCGACATTTACCCGCCCAACTTGAAGAAAGGCGTTGAGACCATCGGCTCGAACCCCGACACCTACGAAGACTACAGGAGAATGCTTGACCGCAAAGATATAGACACCATTCTTATAGCTACCCCGCTAAACCTGCACGCCCAAATGGTCATTGATTCCTTGAACGCGGGCAAGCACGTGTTCATCGAAAAGACCATGTTCTTCAAGGAGGAGGAGGAAGCTCCCATTCGCCAGGCTGCCGCCGCGCATCCGAAGCAGGTTCTCCAGATCGGTCTGCAGCGCCGCTCGAGCGTGTTATACAACGTAGCCATCGAGATGATCCGCAAAGGGGCGCTTGGCAAGATTATGTTCGTGCGCGCGCACTGGCACCGCAATAACGACTGGCGGCGGCCGGTGCCGGACCCGAAATTCGAGCGGCTCATCAACTGGCGGATGTACCGAGAATATTCCGGCGGCTTGATGGCGGAGCTTGCATCGCACCAGATTGACGTGGCCAACTGGGCGATTGGCGCGGAACCAATTTCTGTGGTCGGCACGGGCGGCATCGATTATTGGAAAGACGGGCGCGAAACTTGCGACAACGTGCAGGCCATTTTCGAGTATCCCGAAGGTCAGAAATTGGCTTTTACATCCATCCTGTCGAATGCCCACTATGACTTTCAGGAACAAATCATGGGAGACCGGGGCACCATCGAAATCACCGTCGGGAAGGGAATGTACTTTCGCGAAAACGTCGCGAAAGTCTCATCGGGTTCCGCAAAGGAAGACTGGTGGGCAGGAGCGACGGTCTCGAAGCAGGCCGAGCAGGAAGGCTTTCCCATCTTTCCCGAAAAGGGCAATGGGCAAGGCGGCTTCGTGGACCGCGAATTACGCTACGCGCGGCGCTGGCTCGCTTCGCTCGGTATCTACGAATTCGAAGAGCCTCACGACCCGTGGTGGTACGAGCTCAAGAATTTGATGGCGAGTATCCGGGAAGGAAAGCCCATCGCGTGCCCGCTTGAAATCGGCGTGGCCGACGCGCACGGCGTGATCTATGGAAACCGCGCCATTGATACCGGTCAGAAAGTTTTCTGGCCGAAAGAAGCAGTTCCCGCCAAAACCTAACGGGCAAGTTTGCCGAGAGAATATTTCTTGAAATCAACTTTGAAGAAGTCTTTGAGAGTCCTCCTGCTCGCCGTGTTGTCGGCGACAGTGCTTCAGTCAGTTCCCGCTGCCGAGCCTCCCGTCCGCTACGAAGATTCACACAACGCCATGGGCACGGTCTTCACGATTGTGGCCTACGGGCGCGACAGCCAAGTCCTCTCCGAAGTTGTCCGGGAAGTTTTTGAGGAATTTGACCGAATCGACGCGCAGATGAGCGATTACAAGCCTTCCAGCGAGCTCTCGGAAATAAACCGCGAGGCGGCTCGGCGCGCGATCGTCGTCGAGCCGAAACTTTTCCATTTGATCCAGGATTCTCTGCGGCAGAGCCAGGAGTCGGACGGCGCTTTCGACATCACCGTGGGCCCGTTGATCAAGGCCTGGGGATTCTTCCGGGGGGAGGGCCGCATTCCGAGCGGTGAAGAGCTCGCCGAGGTTATGCGGCACGTGGGATTCCGTCACGTGCAGCTCGACGCGGCGCGGCGCGAGATACGTTTCGACATCGAAGGCGTCGAGCTCGATCTCGGCGCTATCGCCAAGGGATACGCGCTCGACCGGGCCGCCGAAATCCTGCGCGCCAACGGCGTCACGCAAGCGCTCGTCTCAAGCGGCACTAGCAGCCTCTACGCGCTCGGCTCCCCGCCCGGCGAGCGAGGCTGGAAGGTTTCCATCCGCGACCCCTTCGACCAACGCAAAGCCGCAGACGTTATCCGTCTCAAAAATTATTCACTTTCGGTCTCCGGCAACTACGAAAAATTCTTCAAGTTGAACGGTAAGGTCTACTCACACATCTTCGACCCGAAGGCCGGCCGGCCCGTTGAGAACATGCTCTCCACCGCGGTCCTCGCCCCACTCGGAGAAATGAGCGACGCGCTCTCGACCACGCTCTACGTTCTCGGGGTGGAGCGCAGCCGCGAGTTCTTGAAGGGCCACGCGGATATCATTGCGATTTTTTATGTGCCGGGAGTTTCCAAGGGAAAGTTCAAACGAGTTGTGTTGCGTTCGACCTCGTACACCCCCCCACTTGATTCCTTGGCAGAACTAGAAAAACCGTAATCGCGCCGGTCAATGGGCTAGCACGCCAGTGGATCGCGGGATTCGATTGCCACGTTACTGCGCCGTAGTTTTGGCGCCCGTAAGCACGAAACTATAGGTCGCTGCACTCGCGTCGTAAATTCCGTCAATGAACTGGGGTATTTTTTTCTCCTCGCCGGGTCCAATGCTGGTCTTGATCGTGTCTCGGGACACGGCCAACGTCGTACCATCGGGCCTGATGAATCTGGCCTCATATTGGATGTCGCTGTAAGTGTGCGCGGCGGATTTGTTTCGCATCTGAACCGACCATATCACCCTGACCCCCGTAACGTCCTTTCCCATGACAGCGCGGACTACCTGCAAGTCGTGAGCCGGGTCAGGAGGCGTTGCTTTGACTGATGGAGCGGGGGATTGGGCACTCAAAGGCGTCTTGCTGGGGAGAGGCTTTAATACTACGTATGCGAGCGTTCCGATCACTGTCAGGACGAGGATGATAACGGCACTGATCCAGATCTGATGCTTACGTATTTCCTTGATTTCTTTTTCTTCTTCTTGCAGTTCCTCAAACATATACTCCTCCCGGGGAATGATTTCCGCCCTCACGGCCACGGAGGTGAGGGCAATTCCCAATTAGGCAGCGGAGGCGGATGGGGGATTCTCTCTGCAGTTTTCTTTTTTCAAATCGAGGTGAAACACTCCGAGGTCGCTGCCCGGCACGAAGCCGAGCGATTCGGCCAGCCGAAGCATCACGTAGTTGTCGGGCGCAGACATTCCCCAAACACGCCGCAAGCCCAGGCGGCGGCCTTCTTCGATCAGTTCTAGGAGCAGCAACTTTCCAATCCCGTGGCCGCGCCAGTCCTGGTGGACAAAAATCGCCGTCTCTCCTGAATCGCCTTCGATGCAAAGCACGCCGTGCCCGACGATTCGGTCGGCGGCCCTCACCAGGAAATTGGGAAACGGCGTCAGGGTCTCGAGCCACCGGCCCGGGTCTTTCCAGGGAGGCAGGCCCATGGCGGCGCCTTTGGGATCGAAGGTTTGGTACATTTCGACCATGGCATCGCGATCCGCTTCCGTGGCTCGTTCTAAGCGTAGGGCCTGACCTGTCTTGGTATCCACAGCGACACTCATGGTGATTGGATGGCTCCCGGCGATTATAGGTGCATTTCCTCTACCACTCTCTGCTTTCTCATCCGCGGTCGTTAAGTCTCCGCCCGTCTGTCTGTTACGAACCTCGCAAGGATTTGGTGACCGAACTGTTTGAGGCGATTAACCCATTTCTTTGCGCCATGTGGCGCAACCTGGCCAGTTGTGAATCCCCAAGGCGATTGTAAGCCGCGCCTTTTCATGGGGCTACGCGGAACCCTTTTGGCATGTTAGGTGCCTTTCTACAAGTGAACAGGAGGAACCGTGACATCGCCTACATCTTTCGCACCCGAAATTGCCGCCGACCAAAAGGCATCGCCCCAATACCCGGGGATCAAGTCAACCGCAGACGGATCCGCCGCGGTCGTCTGGGTGGAATCTCAAATCTCACAAGGTGCCAGCGCTTATCCTATCACCCCATCTACTCCCATGGGAGACGGCTACGGCGTCGAGTACTCCAACGGAAAGAAGAACCTTTGGGGAGAGACGCTGGAGTTCTTCGAGCCGGAGTCCGAGCACAGTTCGGCTTCCGTGTGCGAAGGCTACGCGCTCGCCGGCGGACGCGTGACCAACTTCACTTCCGGCCAGGGCCTCATCCTGATGAAGGAAGTCCTCTACGTCATTTCTGGCAAGCGCCTTCCGGTCGTATTTCACATCGGGGCGCGGGCGCTCACTTCACACTCGCTCAACGTTCACTGCGGACACGACGATGTCATGGGAGTCGCCGATGTCGGGTGGGGAATCCTGTTCGCGCGAAACGCACAGGAAGCGGCCGACCTGGCGTTAATCGCCCGCCGCACCGCGGAAGAGTCCGAGACGCCGTTCATGAACGTTCAGGACGGATTCCTGACCACTCACACGCTGGAGACGCTTTGTCTGCCCGAGCCGGACCTGATGCGGGAGTTCGTGGGCGCGCCCGCCGATCGGCTGCGGAAACTCTTCGATCCGTTGCGGCCCATCTTGAGCGGCCCGGTTCAAAACCAGGACAGCTACATGAAGGGCAAGATCGGGCAGCGGTATTTTTATGACCGCGTGCTGCCGTCGCTTGTCCGCGCCATGGCCAAGTATGCCGAATTGACCGGAAGGCATTACGGATTGGTGCGTCCCTATCGCATGGAAGATGCCGAATACGCTCTGATCGGGCTGGGCTCCATGATGGAGTCCGCCGAGGCTACGGTGGACTACCTGCGCGCGCAGGGACAGCGCGTGGGTGTGATCAGCCTGACGAGCTTCCGTCCGTTTCCTTCCGCGGAGATTGCCGAGTTCTTGAGGAATTGCCGCGCTGCGTCGGTGATCGAGCGCGCGGACGTCCCCCTGGCGGAGTCGAATCCCCTGACCGTGGAAGTCAAGGCGGCGCTGCTTGAGGCGCAATCGGTCAGGCACACGCCGCGACTCGAACGTGTGCCGGAGATTTTCTCGGGCGTTGCGGGGCTCGGTGGCCGCGATATCCGGCCGGGGCACTTTGTTGCCGCGTTTGAGAACATGATGGAGGCTCAAGGACGCCGCTACTTCGTCCTGGGCGTGAAGCACCCTGCCGAGCTCGAAATCAACTTTGACCCGGACGTGCGCCCGCCGGGAGCTTATTCCATGCGCGGGCACTCCGTGGGCGGATTCGGTTCGGTGACCACCAACAAAGTGATCGCATCGGTTGCTTCCGACCTTTTCGGTCTTCACGCGCAGGCCTTTCCCAAGTACGGCTCGGAGAAAAAGGGCCTGCCCACCAACTATTACTTGACGCTTGCGGCGGAGCGCATCCGCCTGCACGCCGAGCTGACCCATGTGGAGTTTGTCGCCGTCCAGGACTCGAACGCCTTCCTCAACGGGAATCCGCTCGACGGGCTGCCGGAAGGCGGGACGATTTACTTCCAGTCTTCCCAGGCTCCGGAAAAAGTTTGGGCGGGATTGCCCGCCTCCGTGCGCGCCACGATTCGCGAGCGCAAACTGCGCCTGTACGTCGCGGACGCCATGCGCATCGCGCGCGAGTGTTCGAGCCGCGCCGACCTGCAGATTCGCATGCAAGGCATCGTGCTGCTCGGCGCGTTTCTGCGTTTGACGCCTTTCCGTGAACAAGCCGGCCTCGACCAGGAACGTCTGTTCGGGTCGCTTGAAAAAGTCCTCCTGAAATACTTCGGCAAGCGCGGCGAGCGCGTCGTGGCCGACAACCTGGCCGCCGCCCGTCGCGGCTACGAAGAAGTGATGGAAATTCTTCCTCCCGCGGAAGACCTCAACTTCGAAGTTCACCCGGAGCATCACTTCCAGAAGGCCTGTTGTCCTGGCGGAGAGTTGGTGGCGCCGGACTTTTGCGACTGGGTCATTGGGAGTTACGCGCGAGGGCGCGATGCAGACCTCGAAGCCGATGAGTACGTCGGCCGCAGCCTGATGCCACCCTCCAGCGCCATGCGCCGCAGCTTCCGGACTCTCGCTCCTGAAATCCCCGTGTTCCTCAGCGAGAAATGCGTGGGCTGCATGGACTGCGTCAATGAATGTCCGGATACCGCCATCCTGGCAAAAGTAGCGGAGCCGCAGGTGCTGGATGAGAGGCTGGCGCTCGTCGAGCGCGAAGACTTACGCGCCGAATTGCGCGGCCGGTTTTCGGTGACGAGCAAATACCACGACCTGATCGAGAAAAAAGGTGAAGTCGGGGGTTTGTTCGGCATCTTTGTGGACCCCGATAAGTGCAAGGGCTGCGGTGAATGCGTCGTCGCGTGCGGCTCGCACGAGGCGCTCAAGATGGTTACCAAGGGACATAACGGCGACCTCAAGAGCTACGACCTGTCGATGGACCTCTTCCATCACCTGCCGGAAACACCCGCGCGCTTCCTGAACGAAAAATCACTGGGTGACATGATGCTCGCCGGCCGCTCGCTGCTCTACGCGGGCGGAGCGGGGTCGTGCATGGGTTGTGGCGAAGCCACGGCCATCCGCATGATGCTTTCCGCGACCGGATTCGTTTACGGGGCTAACCAGATCGGCATTGTCGCGGCCACAGGGTGCAACACCGTTTACGGCTCGACGTATCCCTACAATCCGTTTGCGGTTCCGTGGACGAACTCTTTGTTTGAAAACGCCGCAGCCGATGCGCTGGGGGTGCGCCTGCGCTGGGATCAGGAAGGCCATAACAAGCGGCGGCTGTGGGTGCTGGGCGGCGACGGGGCGCTCTACGATATCGGCTTCCAGTCGCTCTCGCGCATGCTGACTTCCGGCAAGGACATCAAGGTGCTCGTGCTCGACACGCAGGTCTATTCGAATACCGGAGGCCAGACTTCAACGGCCACGTTTACAGGCCAGGACGCGAAGATGGCGGCGTTCGGGACCGCGCACAAGGGCAAGAGTGAGAGCCGCAAAGAACTTGGCCTGATCGCCATGATGCACCCGAACGTTTTTGTGGCGCAGACCACCGCCGCCCACCTGAATCACTTTTACAAAACCATCATGGCCGCGAATGAATTTCCGGGGCCTGCGGTCGTGGTCTGTTATGCCACCTGCCAGCCCGAACACGGCGTGGCAGACGATCACGCCATGATTCAGGCGAAGCTGGCCGTCGAGTCACGGACGTTTCCGTTGTTTGTTTACGACCCACGAAAGGGCGGACGGTTCCGCGAGCGCCTGAGTCTGAATGGCAACCCGAGGGCGAAAGACGATTGGTACATCGACCCCAAGAACAACCAGCCGGTGGACTTTGTCGCCTTCGCAAAGACCGAAGGCCGGTTCGCCCGACATTTTGACGCTCAGGGCAATCCGGACGAATTCTTGAAAAGCGCCCAGCAGGACCGGCTCGAGAACTGGTGGCGCTTGCAGGATCTCGCCGGACTGCGCTGAGGAGTAGAACTCGAAAGAGTTGATGATGAAACCCGCACAAGATTACGAGGTCCGCACACACGGCGCTTCAACCGCCGGCGCCGCCGGGAGGTTCGCCATGAAACTCGTTGATGCGAAAACCCGCGTCATGCTCCGCAATATTTTGATGGCCGTGGATTTCTCGCCCGCGTCGGACGCGGCGGTGCTCTATGCTTCGGCGATCGCGCGCCGATACGGTTCGAGGATCTATCTGGCCCACGTCATCCGTCCGGATGTTTACCAGCTGGTGTCGCCCGAGGCGATGGCAACGGTCCTCGATGAGGCGCACCGCTATGCCGAGCAGCAGATGTCGAAAATCCTGATCTCGGGACGGCTGCGCGGCATCCAGCATCAAGTTTTGCTCGGACAGGGCGAACTTTGGAGCGTCTTTTCCAGGCTCATCGAGGAACACGAAATAGACCTGGTGGTTGTGGGGACGCACGGCCGCACGGGCCTCGAGAAGATGCTGATCGGTTCGGTGGCGGAGAAGGTCTTCCGCCTCGCATCCTGTCCCGTGATGACGGTTGGGCCGAGGGCCGCGGGCGAGGTGCCGGACGAAGCTGAATTCCGGCACGTGCTTCTGGCCACGGATTTCACGCCGGCTGCCGACCATGCCACGGCCTATGCGCTTTCACTCGCGCAGGAGCATCAGGCGGAATTAACCCTGCTCCACGTCGTGGAGCACGCGCCCGAAGTGGCGCGGCCAGCCGTCCCCACCCTTGTCGAGAAACTGGAGGCGCTCGTTCCGCCGGATGCCGAGTTGTGGTGCACGCCTGCGTGCGCCGTCGAGTTTGGATCTCCGGCGGACGGAATTTTGAAAGCTGCGGAAGAACACAAGGCGGACTTGATTGTGCTGGGGGTTCGTCACCGGGATCATTCCTTCAGCCACCTGCTGCCGGCCACCGCCTACAAGGTGGTGTGCCGGGCGCATTGCCCGGTGCTCACCGTCCGCGGCTAATGGAGGTGCTTTATGAAAGTTAAAACTATCTTGGCGATGCTCGTTTTTATACTCGCGGCTGCGACCTACCGGGCACAGGAAAAACAATCAGCGGGAGAGAAGAAATCCACGGAGACCGCCACACAAACGGCACAAACTCCGCCCGGACCACACTCTTTCAACATTACTCCTGAAGATGCGGCTCGAAAAAATCCCTTGAGATTCTCGGAAATCACCGTAGAGCGCGGCAAAAAGCTGTTTCAGACCCAATGCGCGATGTGTCACGGAGAGAAGGGTGACGGCAAAGGAGAACTGGTGGAAGACTTGAAAATCCAACCGCCCGATTTCACCAAGGCCGAAACTCTCGAGAAACGGACCGACGGCGAATTGTTTGCCATCATCGAAACGGGTTCGGGAGTGATGCCCGGCCAGCGTCAACGCATGCGAGACCTGCACAAATGGGAAATGATCAATTACCTTCGCTCGCTCGGCGGCAAAACCCCGGTGAAATCCACCCAGGAGGAACTCGAACAGGGGACGGTCCCGGTTCGCGACCAGAAGTAGATTACGTATTGCGAACGAAGCGCAAGTTAATCTCTCCGACAGGCAAAAACATTTTCGAAAACAAAAAGCGGCCAGCCCGTCGGTTGACGGGCTGGCCGCTGTGTTTCGAGAAGAGATTATTTCAGGACTCGACTGACGCCTTGGCCCGCAAAACGGCGAACGAAATCTGTCTACCCGGCGAGTCGGGCAAGGAAATCCCTCTAATACTGCAGCGCTGACGTCTGGAGCAAGCCGTTGTTGAATCCTCCGCTCGTCCACACGGGGTGGGCAAAACCCGAGCCCGCCGCGATGCCGCCGTAGTCGCCGATGAAGCTCGCGTTACCGGCGTTGATGGGACCGCTCTTGGTCACACGCGCGTTGTTGAGGCTGAAGGATGTCCCGTTGTCAATCGACCGCGTTGCGTAGATATCGTAAACAGATGTAGACCCTCCGCCATTGCGCGTGTCAAACCAGCTCGCGGCGATATTTCCCGAATCATCCACAGCCACCGCCGGCATCACTCGCTGGCCCGCGGACGAATCGTTTAGAGTCACCGGAGATGAAAAGCTTCCGCCGCCATTTGATCTTACGAATTCAATCCTCGATGTGGAGTTCTTGGGCTGGTCGGGGTACACCACATACACATAGCCGTTAGGGGAGACCGCAAGCGCCGCGAAGCTGCTCTTGCGATAGGTCGAATTGAATTTCAGTTCGCCGAACTGAGGCGTGATGGCAACTGGAGTTGAAAACGACACGCCGCCGTTCGTGGACTTGGCCATATACTGCGCGCGGTTGCTGCCAATGAAGAAAACCTCATAAACGACATACACTTCGCCGTTCGGCCCGACGGCCACCTGCGAGCCCTGCACCGCGCCATTCTGGCTCGTGGGGCTGATTTGAATGGGTGTGGACCAGGTTGAGCCGTGGTCGGTTGACTTGGAGAGCAGGATGAAGTCGGAGTTGCCCACGAAGCGGGTCCACGAGGCGTATACAGTGCCACTGTTCGCCTTGTCCGTCGTATTGTCGACCGCAATCCATTCCTTGTCTTCGAATATGTTGGTATTCGGATTGAGTTGCGTTGCAACGGGGATCGTGTCCGCAGAAGTAAAAACGAGGCTGTTCGGGCCTAAATTTCCGACACTGACGTAAAACCCGCCAGCGTTATTTTTGGAGTTGAAATAGAGATTGGCGAGATAGACGCGCCCGCTGCGGTCGATCGCCACGACGGGATCGCTGTTTGCTTCCCAGCTCTGCCCGTCGCTTGTCGTGGGGAAGCCGTTCGAATCGAGAGGAACGAAGGCTTGTGCCCACGAAGCGCCGTTATTCAGCGAAACGGAATACTTGGTGGTGTTCCAACCGCCGCGCAGCGAGAAATCGCTGATCGCCGCAACTAAATTGTTTCCATTGGTGGGATCAACGGCGATGTGTTCTTCGGCCTCAGGAATGGACGTGGTCGCGTTTACGGTCGCGCCGATGCTCGCAAAGCCGGGTCCCGTAAAAGTGCCGCCACCCCCGCCGCCTCCAGGCTTTCCCCCGCCGCCGGGATTGGCACTGGGCTTGCTGGCCGGAAAATGAATGTTGGCATGAGGTACGTGAGTCTTGAAAATTGCAGCACGGTCAAGTGGAGGGGTCTGTGGTGCGTTGGTTTGAGCCTTCGAAGCGCTTGTTAGGAAAATAAATCCTGCACACAACCCGGTGAAAACAAGAGTCACTACCACCCAGATTCTTTTCATTGAATCCCCCTGATGTTTTGTGTCCTGCCCGTTCGGCGAAAGGTTGAAAGAAGAGGAGTAAATTGCAATGGCCGCCCTGACCCTTGGCATGCTAAGTCCACCGGCTTTTCATGTCAAGCCTTATGTCCTGAAAGAGCCAGTGAAAGCCCCACTATAACCCCGAACCGAACCATTAGCCTGTACACTGTCACTCAAATATTGCGACCAGACAATGGCCCAAAAGTGCCATGTCGGAGCTGCGCGGCGTTATCCAGCCGGTTTTCATAGCGATGCCTTCTCGGCGTTACTCAACCGATGAAGCTTCAGGAGGATGGAGTGGTCGGAATCGGCGAAGACCAGCAACCGTCTGAGTTTGTTTTCAACTTCCTGCGCTTCGCTGGTCCGGCCCACCTTTCGATACAGTTCCGCACGCCGCCACTCCACACGCATCCAGGTGAAAACGTCTCCGAGCCCGACGTGCATTCTTGCTTTCTCACGCGAGGCGGACTCGACTACCTCAATGGCTCCGTTCGCGTCGCCCTTCGCCTGGAGTGCGAGGTGAAACGACCGAGAGTTGCAGAGAATCGTAGCAGTCTACGGCGGCAGGCCGACGCGGTGCACAAGGGCCTGGAAGCGCGGGTCGGAACGCAAAGGATCAAAAGCAGGGTCCGCCTTGAGACCCAGTATTAGTTCGCTCCGCTGCTCGCGAGCTTTTTCGAGCCACGCGAAGGCCTGGTCGAGGTTGCCGAGCCCCACATAAATCATGGCGATATCCTCGGCCGGAGGCGGATTGCCCGCGCGTTTAGCTCGTCGCTCAAGGTCGCGGATGGTTTCTTCTGCTGCCGCTCTTTGTCCAGCCAGAGCGCGGGCATACGCAAGATCCGCAACCGTCCATTGGCGCTTGACGCCGAGCTCTCCGGCCTTATTTAATTCCTCAATCGCTTCCGGGAACATGCGCTTTCGTTCATAGATCAGGGCCCGAACCCGGTGGCCTTGAGCAAAGCCCGGGTCCATTTCCAGGACCTTCTGGATTTCCTCCAGGGCCTTGTCTTGCTGGCCGGCCTTCAAAAGACCATCCGCTAATGCGCCTCGAATGACCGGAGAAAGCGGGTCAAGCTCCAAAGCCCGGTTCAATTCCCTGATGGCTTCCCCCATCTGTCCTGTTGTTTCAAAGTAAAACGCGAACCAATGGTGGGCGGTTGGGTAGTTGGGATTGAACTGGAGGGCTCGCCGGAATTCCCTTTCCGATTCCGCCCAATCCCAATCGCGCCTCAGCGCGATAAAACCCAACGATGCATGCGGCTCGCCCAGCGTCGGGTCGAGATCAATGGCTCTTCGAGCGGCGTCCTTGGCAGCGACAACCATCTCGGGCGTCGAGTTGAGCTGAAGTGAATCCGCCAGTCCCGCGTAGGCCAGCGCGAAGTTGGGATCGTACTGAATGGCCTGGCGGAAGCACGCAACGCTCTTCGTGAGGCTCGACGGTATCCTCTCGTTCCAATACTTCCGCCCGAGGAGATACTGGCGGTAGGCTTCCGGGTTCACTTCGTGGGCGTTCCTCGGGCGGGCGCTCGCCTGAGGACTCAGGGTGAGCTTGATCTCACCCGCAATCGCCATCGCGACTTGCTGCTGCAACTGCAGCGCGTCTCTCACGTCCCGGTCGTATTCGCCGGACCAGACGTGTCCGGCGTCGGAGGCGCGAACCAGTTGCGTCGTCACGCGCACGCGGTCTCCGAATTCGCGCACACTGCCTTCGAGCAAGTAACTGACGTTCAGTTCACGTCCGATCTGCGCCACCGATTTGCCCGTTCGCTTGTACTGCATGGCCGAAGTGCGGGCGATCACTTCCAGCCGGCCTGGACTCACGCGGCTCAGTTCGGCAATCATCTCCTCCGTCAACCCGTCGCACAGGTACTCGCGCCGCTCATCCCCGGTGAGGTTCACAAACGGGAGCACGACTATCCGCACATGGGGCGGAGCGCCCACCGACGGTTCGCCGGGGGAAACGCGATTGAGCCGAATCCCCAAAAGGATGATCGCGGCAACGAGCACAGCAGTGACGCCGATCGCTAGTCCCAGACGTTTCGGAGCTGAGACGGCGTTAGGCGGGGTCCGCAACGCGGGCGCGCCGAGTTGGACTCCTTCTTCCGCACGGACAAGGGCCGGAGCAGATCCCGTTGGGGCCAAAGCCGGAACCGCTTCAGGGACAATAACTTCAACTTCTGCGATAAAACGATACCCGCGCCGCGGCAGCGTCTCGATGTAGCGCGGCTTTTCTGCCGAATCGCTGAGCGCACTTCGAAGTTTGTTCATCGCAATGGTCAGATTGCGTTCGAAATCCACGTAGAGGTCTTTCGGCCAAAGTTTCCGCTGGAGTTCCTCGCGTGAGACGAGCCGACCCGGCTTCTCCACCAGCGCCTCGAGCACCCGCAATGGCTTTTCCTGGAGTTTGATTCGCAGGCCGTGCTTGCGTAGTTCGCCCGTTTCGAAGTCAACTTCGAACGGTCCGAAACGAGCCTGCCGCACCGATATGGATGAATCGTCGGGATCTGTGCCCGGATGCTAACACCTCGGGCTTTCTACGTCAAGGGCCCGGCGCGTCCATTCCAGGCAACACACGTGAGATCAACGAATTACCCGGAGACCTACATTTAACCTGCGGTTGCATTGACTGGATGGAATGATGTCGACAAACTCCCGCGTACTACGTGGGCGCTTTTCGCAAAAACTCTGATGAAGGGCGATTAATGCCCGGGCGCAGGAGGCGACAGGAGCCGAAGCTCGGTGACCCCGAGCTTCCAGCGAAAGCGCCGCCGAGGGGAGAGATCATGGCGACGGACTGGATTCGCACTTCAGGTGGGAAGAAGAGAATCGCTTGGGCATTCCTTTTGATAGGAGCCGCATTGATGGCTGGCGGCCTTGTCTGGAGGGCGGGGTTGAGTGCTACGTTGAAGCCCACCACTCCCAAGCCTGGAAGCGCAGTCCATAGCAAAACTGCAACGAGGCTCGTTGCAAGCCTGCTGGGGACGAAGAATGGTCCATCGTCCGCCACACGACCAGTGCCCGCCCGAGGGCAATTGGCTCCCGTCGCCAAAGCACGGCTGGTGGAAACTTATGGCAAGTTGCCACTGAGTTTCGAGGCCAACCAGGGCCAGACCGACGGCCGCGTCAAGTTCCTCTCGCGCGGAAGCGGGTACACGCTGTTCCTCACAGGAAACGAGGCGGTGATCTCGTTGAAAAGTCGTCCGTCGTTCCCGCAGGGCGGGATCAGTCGTCAGTTGCCAGGGCGGCCGAGGTCGAAAGTCGAAAGGGGAGAATCAACGCAACACTCCAGTTTGCTGCCCCTTGAATCTTTCCTGCCAACTCCCGACTCACTATTCGCGGCTTCCCCTTCCCCAGTCCCGAGCCCCGAGTCCCGCGCGCCGAGCCCTGCCGTGCTGCGCATGAAAGTGGTGGGCGCGAATCCTGCGGCGAAAGCGGTCGGTCTCGACGAACTTCCCGGCAAGTCGAACTATTTTATCGGCAACGATCCCAAAAAATGGCGGACGAATGTGCCGAATTACGCCAAGGTCAAATATGAGGGCGTTTATCCCGGGGTGGACCTGGTCTATTACGGCAACGCAGGGAAGCTGGAATACGATTTTGTCGTCGCCCCCGGCGCTGACCCCAAGGCGATCGCGCTCGAAGTAGGGGCGGACGGCGTTCGCCCAACCACGGAGCGTGTCACCCCACCAGAAGGCGAGCGCCGCTCGCCCCTACAAATCGCCGCGAACGGCGATCTCGTAATCGGTACTGGCGGTGGCGAGGTGCGTTTTCACAAGCCCGTTGTTTACCAACCGAAGGACGCGAAGAAAGGTTCGCCCCATTCAGAATTCACAATTCACAATTCAGAATTGCTGGACGTGAAGTACGTCCTTACCGCCCAAAACGAAATTCGCTTCGAAGTCGGCGCGTACGATCGTAGCAGGCCGCTCGTCATTGACCCCGTGCTGAGCTATTCCACCTATCTCGGTGGCAGTGGTGATGACGGGGCCTCTTCTGTAAAGGTGGACTCCTCAGGCTGCATCTACCTTACGGGGTGGACATATTCATCCGACTTTCCCACGGCAAGTCCTCTGCAAGCTGGCAACGCGGGCGACTACGATGTCTTCGTAACCAAACTGAACGCCGCGGGCGACGCGGTCATCTACTCCACTTACCTGGGCGGAAGCCAGCAGGACTACGCGAACTCGATCGCCGTGGATTCCTCGGGCAACGCCTACCTCACGGGCCGGACGGAGTCATTGGACTTCCCGACGGCCAACCCCTTGCAAGCCTACTACGGCGGCGGCTGGAGCGACGCCTTCGTGGCCAAACTAAATCCTGCGGGCAGCGCGCTCGTATACTCCACGTATCTCGGAGGCGACAGATATCCAGGTCCATTCACCGGCTTGGACGAGGGCATGAGCATTGCCGTGGATTCTTCAGGGAACGCCTTCGTTGCCGGCTACACAGGCTCGTTTAGCTTTCCCACAGCAAATCCTTTTCAGGATTCGAACAATTCCACACACGCCAGCCCCGCTGACGCTGACGCCTTCGTGGCCAAATTAAATCCCTCGGGCAGCGCGCTCGTGTATTCCACCTACCTGGGCGGCAGAGATTCCGACTATGCAACCGGGATCGCCGTGGACTCCTTGGGGAGCGCTTACATCGTTGGTACAGCTGACTGCTGGGATACTTTATGTGGTATTGGCCCCTTCCCTACAACGGCTGGTTCCTTTCAGCCCTCATCCTCGGACGAGTCGAATACCGACACCTTCGTGACCAAACTTGATCCCGCGGGCAGCGCGCTCGTTTATTCGACTTTCCTAGCGGGCAGCATTCAGGACGGCTGTGAAATTGATATTCGCGCGGGATTTTATCAGCTGGGCTGCATCCCTTCGATTGCCATCGATTCTTCTGGGAACGCGTACGTAACGGGCCTGACATGTTCGTCAGACTTTCCGACAAGGAATCCGTTACAGCCTGCCAACGCCGGCGGTTGCGACGCCTTTGTTACCAAACTGAACCCTACAGGCAGCGACGTCGTCTACTCCACTTACTTGGGCGGCAGCGGTCCGGATACCCCATGGTACATCGCTGTGGACTCCGCAGGCAACGTCTACGTCGCAGGTCAAACATTCTCCCCGGACTTTCCTACCTCCAGTCCCTTGCAAGCTGTCTACGCGGGCGGTGGCGACGTATTCGTGGCTGAACTGAATCCCTCAGGATCCGCGCTCCTCTTTTCTACCTACCTGGGCGGGAGCGGCGATGACGGCGCAGGCTCCGTCGCCTTAGACTCCTCGGGCAACATCTACCTCGCAGGCTGGACATCTTCGCCAGACTTCCCCTCAGCCAGCCCGCTGCAAGCCAACTACGGTGGCGGGCCCTGGGACGCCTTCGTGGCTAAAATCGTCATTGACAACACCCCTCTAGGCAGCCCGACTGTTCAACCGGCTGACACGACGACGGGGACAAGTCCGGTTATGCTCAGCTTTTCAGATGTCACTCAGGCCGGAGAGACGAGTCTCACCAGCAGCACTGCGGGCGAACCTCCTCCGACCGGATTTCAGTTGGGCAGCCCGGCCACTTACTACGATTTGACGACCACGGCGGAATTTTCCGGTTCCATCACCGTGTGCATCAGTTACGCCGGCGTCACCTTCTCAAGCGGCGCACAACCGCAGCTTTACCACTTCCAAGGTGGCGCGTGGGTGGACGTGACGACTTCCGTGGACACGGCAAATCAAATCGTCTGCGGCAGCGTCACGTCGCTTTCTCCTTTTGCCGTCTTCGCTCCTGCATACCTGGCCGCTGTCCAGCCGCCGATTGGTGCTGATGGATTGAGCGTATTCTCGGCCAAGCGCGGCGTGGTGCCGGTGAAGTTCACCCTCAGTCTTGGCGGAAATGCCACATGCCAGTTGCCCGCAGCGACTATTTCTGTGTTTCGCGTAAGCGGCAGCACTCAGACGGCTGTGAACGAGACGGTTTACACGTTGCAGTCGGATGGTGGGTCGAGCTTCCGCATCGACGCCACGAATTGCCAGTACGTCTATAACCTCGCGACCAAATCAATTGGGAGTGGAACGTACAAAGTGAACATATCAATTGGCGGGAATGCTGTGGGAAGCGCCATGTTCGGTCTGCAATAGCGAGGAGGCCGGGTGGTTGCGGGGGCGCGCGGCCCATATTCATCCGAACGCAGCGCAGGAGGGCAAACGTATGAAAAGAGTTACGAGTGTCAGTTTGTGGTTGTCAGTGGTGGGAATGTTGCTCATCGCGGATGCCGCGTATTCAGCGAAAGGCAATGCCAAGGATACATCGGTTACTTCACTCATTTCGGGCGCGGGGCTTCCTGGCGATCCGACCGGTTTCCAGATCCAGAGCGACGGAAAAGGTGCCTATAAGAATGCCACGGACGGCGCGGTTTCGGTTTTCCAAAAGTTGAGCAATGGAGAGTGGCAACTCGACACCAGCGCTTCGACCGTTCGAAGTGTCTACGTCGATTTTCAATACCCGGTACAAGGTACGGCTAATGCTCCCCCGTTTGGTCACGCGCAAGTTCCCGCCCGTGTCCAGACAAAGTGCTACGTTTCAAGCCCCATCGGCCCGGGCTCCATGACGGGACTGAACTCCACACTCGACTGCGTTCTTCTCATCGCGTTCACCTACGGTGGGGAGTCCTACGGTATCCATATGTGGCCCGAACTAGACGCGGGGACAGACAAGGCCCACATTACTTGCACGGGAGTTTCGGGCGACACCGCAAATCCCAGCTCGCCGTGCATCCAGTGGACTATCGGCCCGTCGAGCACGAACCCTTACTCTGGGCAAGCCGCAAACATCGCCAAGTTAGTCAAGCGAGTTAAGGTCGGCCGCACCAGCGTTGACGAAGATCACGGCGATTTCTATTTTTCATTCCTCATCACCGTGACTAATCCTTAGAGCGAGAATTCCGCGTGCACGGATGGCGCACACCGACAACTGACCGGATACTCCGTGCGCCGTGACAATCCTCCGTGTTTCGGAAGAGAACGGCCCGCATGTTCTCATACGGTTGCCGTCGCGTGTCCTTATCGTCAGTATAAAAACTTTTCATTTCACAGATTCGCCGCGCCGCGCGCACAATGGACAGTGCTCGATAGCCCAAGTGTCGCTCAACAAAGGACATGGCCGAAAAATCGGATGGTGATTGGCGTGTCGGACTTTATCAGCGAGAAGAGCACGATGCCTGCGGCGTGGGCTTCGTCGCTCAACTCGGCTGCCCGCCTTCCCACCGCATTGTCGAACTCGCTCTCGAAGCCCTGGGATGCCTCACGCACCGCGGCGGCGTTGATGCCGACGGCGCAAGCGGTGACGGCGCCGGCATCCTGATTCAGCTCCCGTCCGCCTTTTTCGCCCGCGAAGCCCGCCGGCTTAATTCCAGCTTTAATCCCAATTGGAAAATCGCTGTGGGCGTGTTCTTCCTCCCACAGGACGGAATGGCCCGCGCCCGCGCCATGTTCATTGCCGACGAAGCGGTACACAACCGCGGGCTGGTCCTGGCGGGATGGCGCCAAGTGCCGCTCGACGAACAGGCGCTGGGGCCGCAGGCGCACGAAACCCAGCCTGCCATCTGGCACATGCTGGTGGCCCAGCCCGGCGACCAGGTGCGCGAGTTCGAGCAGCTTCTTTACCTGACGCGCAAGGAGATCGAGCGGCGCCTCGCGGAAGCGGGCATCGGCGAGTGCTACATCCCGTCCTTTTCGTCGCGCAATATCATTTACAAGGGCCTGCTTGCTCCTTCGCAATTGGGGAATTTTTACCGCGACCTGCGGGACCCCGAGTGCGTGACGTCCGCGGCGCTCTTCCACCAGCGTTACAGCACCAACACCTCGCCGAGCTGGTTTCTGGCGCAGCCGTTTCGCTTGGTGGCGCACAACGGCGAGATCAACACGCTGCTCGGCAATCGCAACTGGATGCGCGCGCGCGAATCGGTGCTCGAACATCCCATTTGGGACCGGGACGTTGAATGGCTCAAGCCCGTCATTCAGCCCGGAGGGAGCGACTCCGCCAGCTTCGACAACGCGCTTGAGCTCCTCACGCGTTCCGGCCGCACGGTTCCTCACGCGCTGCTGATGATGATCCCCGAGGCATGGGAAAGCTCGGTCGAAATCCCCGCCGACGTGAAAGCCTTTTATCACTACCATTCTTGCCTGATGGAGCCCTGGGACGGTCCGGCGGCAATGGCCTTCCTGGACGGGCCTCTGGTGGGCGCGGCACTCGACCGCAACGGACTGCGCCCGGCGCGCTACACCATTACGCACGACGGCCTCGTGGTGCTCGCCTCGGAAGTCGGCGTCTTGCCCATCGAGCCAGAACTCGTGAAAGAAAAAGGGCGCTTGGGCCCCGGACAAATTTTCCTGGTGGACCTCGAACACCAGAAGATTTTCAAGAACCACCAGGTGAAGCGGCAGGTTTCACACGGGCGCAAGTATCGCAAATGGATCAGCCGCGAGATGATCTTTCTGCCGCGCGCCAAGGCCTCGGATGCTTCCATCGCGACGGCCGACGGCTGGTCGAAAACGCTTGCCGTGCGCGAGCGTTCTCAATTTATCTCGACACAACGCGCCGCGGGTTATACCGAAGAAGACATCGAATTGATCCTGAAGCCTCTGGCCGCGGAAAAGAAGGAACCGGTGGGCTCCATGGGCGATGACACGCCGCTCGCCGCGCTCTCACTCCGGCCGCGTCCGATCTATCACTTCTTCCGCCAGATGTTCGCGCAGGTGACGAACCCGGCCATTGACCCGCTCCGCGAGTCGCTTGTCATGTCGCTCAACCTCTACTTGGGGCCGCGCCACTCGGTGCTGGTTGAAACGCCCGACCACGCGCGCATGATGCGCCTGGAGTCTCCGGTGCTTTTCGACGACGAGCTGGAACAATTGAAGTCGCTCGGAGAGAGCCGGTTCAAGCCGATTACGGTTTCAACCCTGTTTGATCCGAGCCAGGGAGCGGAGGGAATGACGCGCGCCTTGACGCGTATCGTGCGCGATTGCTCGCGGGCGGTCACGCAAGGGAGTTCCGTCCTCATCCTGAGCGACCGCGGTTGGGACGCCACGCACGCCGCCGTGCCGATGCTGCTGGTGGTGGGAGCGGTGGTGGAAGAATTGATTCGCGAGGGCGTCGGCAATAAGGCCGACCTGGTGCTTGAAACCGCCGAAGCCTGGGAAGCGCACCACTTCGCCTGCCTGGTTGGGTACGGCGCGGCAGCGGTCAATCCATACCTGGCGCTTGAAATCGTCGCGGATCTGGCGAGGCGGGGAGACCTCGGCGAAATTTCGGTTGCTGATGCGCTTGGAAATTATCGTGCCGCACTGGAAGCGGGCTTGAAAAAGATCCTTTCGAAGATGGGGATCTCGACTCTTGCGAGTTACCTGGGCGGAAAATTTTTCGAGATCATTGGTCTTGACTCCGAAGTGGTCGAGAAATTTTTCCCCGACACGCGTTCGCTGGTCGGTGGGCGCAAGCTGGTTGACCTCGCCAACGACGTTCTTGACCGCCATCGCGGCGCCTTCGGAACGCCCGCCGAAAAACTCGAGTTCGCGGGGCTCTATCGCTTCCGCAAGGGTTTCGAACGGCACGCGTTTTCGCCGGATGTCATCCGTCATTTGCAGAAAGCGGCGAAGGACAATGATGCGGGGGAGTACCGGTCCTATGCTCAGGCGGTGGGTGAGCGCGAACCGCTCACTTTGCGCGACCTATTGCGCTTCCGCTCGACCAAGCCGGTTCCCATCGAGGAAGTCGAGCCGGTCGAATCCATCTGGAAGCGATTCAGCACTCAAGCGATGTCTCTCGGTGCGCTGAGCCCGGAAACACAGCGGACCCTTGCCGTCGCCATGAACCGCATCGGCGCGCGCTCGAACACGGGCGAGGGCGGGGAAGACCCGGAAGTTTACATCGCACTCGAAAACGGCGACTCGCCCGCCAACAAGATCAAGCAGGTGGCTTCGGCGCGCTTCGGCGTGACGCCGGAATATCTCGCGCGGGCCGAGCAGCTTGAAATCAAAATGGCGCAGGGCTCGAAACCCGGTGAGGGCGGCCAGTTGCCCGCGCACAAAGTCACGCCGCTCATTGCCCGCGTGCGGCGCGCGGTCGAGGGCATCGCGCTGATTTCGCCGCCGCCGCACCACGACATTTATTCCATCGAGGACCTCGCGCAGCTCATCTACGACCTGCGGGAAATAAACCCGCGTGCGACGATCGGAGTAAAGCTTGTTTCACAGGCAGGTGTCGGCACGGTAGCCTGTGGCGTGGCCAAGGCCAATGCGGACGCGATCCTCATCAGCGGCCACGACGGCGGCACGGGCGCCTCGCCGCTCAGCTCCATCAAGAACACGGCGTCGCCGTGGGAGATGGGGCTGGCGGAAAGCCATCAGGCGCTGGTCGCAAACGGCCTGCGCGGGCGCGTGCGTCTTCGCACCGACGGCGGATTGAAGACAGGCCGCGATGTTCTGGTGGCGGCACTGCTCGGGGCGGACGAATTCGGCTTCGGGTCGGCGGCGCTTGTGGCGCTTGCCTGTGTGATGGCGCGTCAGTGTCATCTGAATACCTGCCCTGTAGGGGTGGCCACACAGCGCGAGGATTTGCGCCAGCGTTTTCCGAAAGATCCTGACCGCCTCATTCATTTCTTCCGTCATCTCGCTGAGCACGTTCGCGAACTTCTGGCGCAACTGGGCTGCCGCTCGCTCGATGATGCGATCGGCCGCACCGACTTGCTCCTCCCCATTTCCCATCGCGTGCCGAACCGCCGCGGACAACTTGATGTCAGGCCGCTGCTCGCGCGCGGGGAAACATCCGCCGTGGCGAAGATCACCCGGACAAAGGCGCGGCATGTGGACGAGTTGGCGGTGAAGATGGCCGAGGACGTCAAAATTCCTCTCAACGAAGGCGCCTCGGTCGTGCGGGAATATTCCATCCGCAACATCAACCGCACGATTGGCGCGCGCGCCGCCGGCGAAGTCGCGCTGCGTAACGGTAACCGAGGCCTGCACGGCGTGACGGCGGAATTCCGCTTTACGGGGAGCGCCGGCCAGAGCTTCGGCGCTTTCCTGACCGGCGGAATTCGAATGCTCCTCGAAGGGGAAGCGAATGATTACGTCGGCAAAGGGATGGGAGGCGGCGAGGTCGTCATCCGCCCGCCCCGCGACAGCCGCTTTGCCACGCACGAGAACGTCATCATCGGGAACGCTGTCCTTTACGGTGCGACGGCTGGGAGATTGTACGCCGCCGGGCGCGCCGGAGAGCGCTTCTGCGTTCGGAACTCAGGCGCGACGGCTGTCGTGGAAGGCACGGGCGACCATGCTTGTGAGTACATGACGGGTGGCGTCGCGGTCATCCTGGGTGAAACCGGGCGCAATTTCGGCGCCGGCATGACTAACGGCGTAGCCTATGTTTACGACCCGGCTGGCAAGTTCGAGCACCGCTACAACTCGGAACTGGTTGGCATCGAGCGAATCATCGAACCTGAAGATTCACAATTTCTTCGCCAATTGATTTTCATGCACTCGGAAAAGACCGGCAGCGCCCGGGCGCGCCAGGTTCTCGATAGGTGGTCGGAAAACATTCTTGACTTCTGGAAAGTCGAGCCGCGCTCAAAACCCACTGCTCCGGCGCGCCGCACCCGCCCTCATACTTCGGCTGAGGCTGCGCGAGTCTGAGCTTCGGGAGCACTCACCCTTAATTTATCCTCACCGTCCTGCAGTGAGACTTCGCCGTGACCACGCCCCTGTCGGCAGATAGTTCGTGCGGCTTTCTTAGATTTGCGTTTCATTCCACTATCCCTGCCCGAATTCGACAAAACACTCTTGTAGAATAGCGCGGTTTATTCTCTAAACCCTATACTTTATGGTATACGTTGAAGGCCCGGCATGGGGCGCAATATTGGGGCCGAAAGTATAATCCCGCACGTCTGGGGTAGGCATGTTCGGACGGTATCGTCTTCGATTTTCAAAGTGCAAGTTCGCGGCTTCCGCACTGATGTGCCTTCTCGTCAGTCCCGTCCGATTGACCGCGCAAGCTCCCGCACAACCCGAACAAGGCCCGGTGATTCGCATTTCGGTCAGCCTGGTACAAGTTGACGCGGTCGTTACCGACTCGAAGGGCCGCCAAGTCACAAACCTCAAACCCGGTGAGTTTGAAATTTTGGAAGACGGCCGCCTGCAGAAGATCACGAATTTTTCATACGTTTCGACCGCGCCGGACGGAGGAGCCACCGGACTTGTGCGTCTGCCCGAGGCCGTCCCAATCGTCCCGTCTTCTCCCCTTCGGCGCGAGCAAGTCACCAGGACCATTGCGTTTGTGGTTGACGATCTTGGCCTGTCATTTGAGAGCACATCCTATGTGCGTGATACGCTGAAAAACTTCGTGGAAAAACAAATGCGGCCGAGTGACCTGGTTGCTATTCTTCGCACTTCCGCTGGGATCGGCGCGCTTCAGCAATTCACTTCTGACCGAAACATGCTTCGCGCGGCGATTAGCCACATCCTTTGGTATCCCACAGGGCGCGCGGGTATTGGAGCGTTTTCGCCCATTGAAAACAACACGGCGGGCGTTACCGCTCGAGGGAGATCGCCGCGCCGTGCCCAGGGAACGAGGACTTCCGCCCAAGCAAATGACGGCCGCGAGCAGGAATTCCGTCAGGACCTTTACTCCGTCGGAACACTCGGCGCGCTCAACTACATCGTGCGAGGATTGCGCGACATGCCTGGCAGGAAGTCGGTCATCCTGCTTTCAGACGGGGTCCCCATTTTACTTTCGAATAATATCGACACCCGAATCCTCGAATCACTCCGCCTCTTGAGTGACCTTGCCAACCGCTCTGCAGTCGTAATTTACTCTATCGACGCGCGTGGCCTTGCGACGCTTTCTTTGACGGCGGAGGACAGGCTTTCGGATATTGATTTCGAGTCTGTTGGGCAGTTGCTCGCCAAACGCCGCCAGGAATATTTCGATTCCCAACAGGGCCTGGAATATCTGGCTGGAGAGACGGGGGGATTCTTTGTCCACGACACGAATGACCTCAACCTGGGCATCGGGCATATCCTGGAAGACCTGAGCGGGTACTACCTGATCGGCTACACTCCGCCCATCGATGCATTCGAGATGGTGAACCACCGCCGGGTGTTTCACAAAATCCAGGTAAAGGTTAAGGGCGCGGGCCTGCGCGTCCGTTCGCGCACGGGGTATTACGGCATTACCGACGAAGATGCCCGGCCTGTCTTTCGGACGCGCAACGAACAACTTTGGGCGGCGCTCACATCGCCATTCGGCTCGGAGGATATCCACCTTAACCTTGCGTCTTTATTTGCCAGTGACGCGCGCAAAGGCCTTTTGGTGCGGTCTATTCTGCACATCGACGCGCGCGACCTCTCGTTCCAGGACTTGCCTGACGGAAACAAGCAGGTGGTAGTAGATGTCACCACGATTCTGTTTGGCGACAAGGGACAGGTGATTGATGGGAAGGACGGGACGTATTCGGGTTTGGTAAAAGCAGCCGAATATGAAAGTGTTTTGCAAAAAGGGCTGGACTATTCACTGGAGGTACCCGTCAGGAAACATGGCGCGTACCAGGTTCGGGCCGCGGTCCGCGACGTTTCCTCGAAGCGCGTGGGATCGGCAAATCAATATATTGAGGTTCCGGACCTTAACCGCGGCAGGCTTATTTTATCGAGCATCATCCTGAACCCGAAAGGCGATGGCGAATCCGGGCCTGCCGTCCGGCGGTTCTTACCCGGCGACCAAATTCCTTATGTTCTGCAAATTTACAACGCCAAGATTGACAGGGTAAAGAATGCCCCCGCCCTGGTTGCAGAGTTCGGTTTGTTTCGAGACGGCCAGCCGCTATTCATAACTAAGGCCGAGGCCGTTCTCCTGGATGAGCAGACGGACCCGAAACGTGTCATCGTGGCGGGAATCCTGACCCTTGGCAGCAAGATGCAGCCCGGCGATTATGTGTTTCAGGCCACTGTCACCGACAAGCTTGCAAAAGCCAAACGGTCGACCGCCTCCCGGTGGACTTATCTCCAGATTCGACAGCCGGAAGCCCGCCCGCCCGGCGTTCCGTAAGCGGCTGGCCCCTCTTAGTTCGGCTGTTGACAACTCAGTAAAAACCCCCTAGAGTGGGGTGGATAGTCGTGCCGATCGTCGAATGCGCCAGCGGCTTTCGGATTGAAACGGCTGGGTTTGAAGAGCGGGATTGGCCCAGCGAACTGCGGGGAGCAAACATCCCCCCAGTCGCGCAATACACGCCATACCCAAGCGTCCCTTATCGCAGTCTTCCTACGCGAACCGCCGCCGCAGCACTCGAGTACAATTTGAAACTCCTCTCATCCTTTCCGGCCGAGGCGCAGGCGGCCAGCCCTTCCGCGAAGAAACCGTTACTACCACGGTCAGCCTACATGGCGCGAGGGTTAGGACTGCCATGGAAATTCTGATCGGCATGCAGGTGACCGTCGAAAATCCGCGAAACGGCAAGGCAGACAAGGGTGTGTGTGTCAGAGTTGAGGAACCTTTGCCTGGTGATACGGCTCATTACGTTGCCGTGCAGCTTGTTCGGGCGGGGAACCTCTGGGGCCTTGAGAATCCACCACCGGACTGGGGGCTGGAAGCAGCCCCTGTGCTCGGGCAGACAGCGCCGCCTTTGCCCTCTGCCGTCGAACAGGTAGCCGAAGCGGCCCCACTGGCTTCCGGCACTCCCATCATCGAATCGCAGGCGGTGCCGTGGGAGCAGCAATCGGCGGCCCTGGCTGAGTCCGTCCTTCGAATTCTTCGTCAGCAAGTTCAGGCTCTTACCAGCAACGCACTTCAAGAATTTGAAAATCGAATAAAGCGCATGGAAGCGGAGGCGGGAGGACGCCTCGAACAGCGCGCCGAGGAGGGACTGGCGGACGTTTCACACCTGATGGAAAGTTTGCGCAGCGACCTGGCCAGTGAGCTCACGGCCTGTAGTGCGCAAGTGGTGGATTCCGCACAAGCGGATTTGCGCGCAAAAGTCGCCGAAATACTTGCGCCTCAGATGGGAATCACCGCCACAGTTCTTCCCGGCCTGAGGGCTGATACACTCTCGAAGAAATAGTCACCTCGCAACCTGCGCGGTAAACCGCGTCGGCGAATTTCCTTCTCCTTGGAAGCAGCGCTCGCTTGTGCAAGTTTTTCTGATATATAATAAAAACGGTGGGGAGAAGTTCTTCCTTCCGAAGCGAGCGCAGGCTGGGTCCATTCCGGCATAGACCTGTTCGTCAATCCTGCCACCGAACGAGACCGCTACGCCCTTCCGATGACCGGGCCGCCCGGGCGCAATCGCGCGGCGGAAACGCTACGGCATTAGGTGGGCCGTTGAGGGAGCAGGAGGCCGGCCTTAATCTGTTATTTTCATCATAGCGGAGAGAATCGTTCCGAGGAGTCCGATGGCCACTACTCACGTCGAAGTCAGCGAAGGCGAATCATCCCAAAAGCAAACAAGGGTCGTGAACGACCTCAGCATTCAGGCGGCTACGGTCAACGGCTCGGGCAGCCAGACAGCGAACTCAGTTCTTTTGCGAGCTCTTTTTCAAATGGGAATTCCTGTTTCGGGTAAGAACCTGTTTCCCTCCAATATCGCCGGTCTGCCCACCTGGTTCACCATCCGAGCCTCCAAGTACGGTTACATTGCCCGGCGCAAAGAAATCGATTTCCTGATTGCCATGAATCCCGAGACCGCTGAGGAAGACGTCAAGGGTCTTGGCTCCGGCGCGGCGGTGGTTTACGACGAGCGGCTGAACCTCAATCGCCTCCGCGACGATTGCGCGTTTTATCCCGTGCCTTTTGACCAGTTGGTTGCGCCCGTCTGTCCGGATGCCAAGCTCCGCAAGCTCGTGCGCAACATGATTTACGACGGGGTGGTGGCGAAGCTGATCGGCATCGAGATGGAAGAAATCCGCGTGGCCTTGCAAAAACAGTTCATGAAGAAGATGAAGGCCGCGGAGTTGAACTTCAACGCCGCGCGCGCGGGATACGAATATGCCGAAAACAATCTGCCCAAAGCGGACCGCTTCTACGTGGAGAGAATGGATGAGACCAAGGGGAAAATATTGATCGACGGGAATTCCGCCGCGGCGCTCGGCGCGATGTTCGCTGGCGTGACGGTGGTGACGTGGTATCCCATCACGCCGTCCTCGTCGCTGTGCGAAACACTGATCTATTACATGAAGCGTTATCGCCTCGATCCCGAAACCAAAAAAGCCACCTTCGCCATCGTCCAGGCGGAAGACGAGCTGGCTGCTATCGGCATGGCTCTGGGCGCGGGCTGGGCCGGTGCGCGCTCCATGACCTCCACTTCCGGCCCGGGGATTTCGCTGATGGCGGAATTCGTAGGGCTCGGTTACTACGCGGAAGTCCCTGCGGTCATCTTTGACGTCCAGCGCGTGGGGCCTTCCACGGGCCTCCCCACCCGCACGGCGCAGGGCGATATCTTGAAGAACGCTTTCCTTTCACACGGCGATACCAAGCACCTGATGCTCTTCCCGAGTTCGGTGGAGGAGTGCTTCTCGATGGCGATTGAGGCCTTTGATCTTGCGGAAGAATTTCAGACACCGATTTTCGTGATGACCGATCTCGACCTCGGCATGAACAATTGGATGTCCGACCCGTTCCCCTATCCGCAGAAGCCCATGGCCCGCGGAAAAGTGTTGGGCGTGGAAGACCTGAAGCGCCTGGGCGGCTTTGGGCGCTACACGGACGTAGACGGAGACGGCATTGGCTACCGGACGCTTCCGGGGACTCGGCACCCGGCGGCGGGATATTTCACCCGGGGCAGCGGCCACAACGCCAAGGCGCGATACTCCGAGCGGTCTGAAGATTATGTCCAGAACATGGAGCGCCTTGCCCGAAAGTTCGAGACGGCTCGGAAACGTGTCCCGGCGCCCGAAATTGAAGAGGGCGAGCGCACCGACTTCGCCATTCTCGCCTACGGCACGAGCCACTGGGCGGTCGTTGAATCGCGCGACCAACTCCGGCAAGAACACGGTTTCGAGACCGCATATTGCCGTGTACGCGGGTTTCCGTTCAGCGAGGGCGTCATGGATTTCATCCGCCGTCACCGGCGCGTTTACGTGGTGGATCAGAACCGCGACGGGCAGATGTACAGCCTGCTGCGGCTGGATGTGGACGATGATTGCGTCCCCAAGCTCCGCCGCACCCTCCACTTCGACGGGCTACCCATCGACGCGCGCAGCCTGACCGATTCCATCGTTTCCCAGGAAGGGGCGAAATAACATGGCCACAACCACTCAGCCTCCGGCGCCGCCAAAAAAAGTCAACCGCATCGGCCTGGAAATCGCCGAATACCGAGGCAGCAAAACGACTCTGTGCGCCGGCTGCGGCCACAACGCCATTTCGGAGCGCATCATCGAGGCGTTTTATCAAATGGGCGTCGAGCCGTACCGTGTGGCCAAGCTTTCCGGCATTGGCTGCTCCTCGAAGAGCCCCGCGTATTTTCTCGGAAGCTCGCACGGGTTCAACGCCGTCCACGGGCGCATGCCTTCCATCGCCACGGGCGCCGTGCTCGCCAACCGAAACCTGCTCGCCATCGGCGTCTCAGGGGACGGTGACACGGTCTCGATCGGCATCGGCCAGTTCGTCCACCTGATGCGCCGCAACCTGCCGATGATCTACATCAACGAGGACAACGGCGTCTACGGCCTGA
>CAYZVR010000010.1:0-28782 GCA_964481715.1 uncultured Acidobacteriota bacterium
ACATCGCCGGCCCGCTGACGAGCTCGCCGGAGCAAATCGCCGCTTCGCCTGCCTCAAACCGGCTCTATCACAATAACCGTAATGGAACTTTTACCGATGTCACCGATCGGGCCGGCGTCGGCTTCAAAGGCGTCGGCATGGGCGCGGCTTGGGGTGACTTTGATAACGACGGGCATCGCGATCTCATGGTGACCAGCTTCGACCGTTTGATCCTTTATCGCAACCGAGGTGACGAGACCTTTGAGGATGTCACCGACAAAGCCGGGCTTGAAAAGTTCCGCGGTTTCTGGACAGGCGTATCCTGGGCCGATTACGACCGCGACGGATTCGCCGATCTCTACGTTTGCGGCTACGTCCAATACACGTTCAAGCCGGAATACCAGGGCCGATCCTCCCGCCAGTATACGGAGATGGTTCCGTTCACGATCAATCCCTCTTCCTACAAACCGCAGCGCAACCTGCTCTTTCACAACAGCGGGAACGGAACGTTTGTGGAAGTCGCGAAGAAGGCGGGCGTGGATGATCCGACCGGCCGCAGCCTTTCCGCCGCATGGGCGGATTTCGATAATGATGGCTGGCAGGACCTTTATGTGGCCAACGACATTTCCGACAACGCGATGTTCTTAAACCTCCACAACGGCAAATTCAAAAACATTTCTGAAAGCGCCTGGGTGGGCGATTATCGCGGCGCCATGGGGCTGGGCATCGCGGACTGGGACGGCGATGGTGACCTCGACATTTTCGTCTCGCATTGGATTGCGCAGGAGAACGCCCTTTACTCGAACCTCCTCTACACTCCCGGAGCTGACAAGCCCGGCCGCCTGCGTTTTCAGGACATTGCCGACATGGAAGGCCTGGGCGAAATCGCGCTGAAATACATCGGGTGGGGGACGTCCTTCTTCGAATACGACAATGACGGTCGGCCCGACTTGTTCGTCGTGAACGGGAGCACGTTTCAGGACGAGAAAGACCCCAAGCGGCTCGTGCCCATGCAGAACCTGCTGTTTTGGAACAAAGGCCCGAACGAAGGCTTCTTTGAGGTCGGTAAGGTTGCTGGAACAATCTTCGATGAGTCGCGCGTCGGCCGGGGTGCCGCTTTCGCCGATTATGACAACGACGGTGACGTGGATATTTTCGTCGTCAATCACGGCGCCCAGCCTTGGTTGCTGCGCAACGATGGCGGAAACAAGAATCACTGGCTGGAAGTGCGCGTGCGCTGCACTCGAAGCAACCGCAGCGGGTTCGGGGCCAGAGTCGAAATTGAAACGGGAGGGAAAAAACAGTTTCAAGAGATCGGTAGCCAGGCCCCCTATCTTTCCCAGGACGCCGCGGAAGCGCACTTTGGCCTCGGCCCGGCAAAGCAAGCTGACCGCCTTCGCGTGGTTTTCCCGAGCGGCGCCGTCCGCGAAATGCAAAACGTTCCCGCCAACCAGATCGTGGTCGTAGACGAACCATGAAAAAATCGCTGATCGTTCTCGGAATTCTCGTGGCGATTGCGTTTGCCGCAGTCACACTTTTCAAGAGGAGTTCGCTCGAAGGGACGAGCACGGTTGCCGGCGTGGACGCTCGCGAAATCGAAAGGGTCAAAACTTTTTGGGCCGTGTACAACAAGGGGAATGCGCTTCGCGCCAAGGGCAACTACGCTGAGGCGGCGCCCGCCTTCCGCAAGGCGCTCGAGATCAATCCGCATCACGAAGACTCGCTCTACTATCTCGGCACCAGCCTCTTCGAGCTTGGGGAATACCCGGAAGCGGCGGGCGAGTTCCGCAAGATCGTCGCCATGAATCCCGCAAGCGGCCGAGCCTGGTCGCAACTCGGCAACACGCTTTCGATTCAGGCGCCCGGCGCGGCCGTTGATTTCGATGAAGCGCAGCGTGCCTACGAGCGCAGCGCGGAGCTCAATCGCGAACAGGCCGGACCTTTTCTTCGCCTGGGACTTCTCGACCTGAATCGCGGCCGATGGGCGGCGGCGCGCGAGAATTTCAAACTTGCCGCCGGGTTCGGTTCGCCCGAGGGCAGCTACCTCGTCGCCTACACGCTGTTCCTCGAAAGGCACGACCGGGAAGCACTGCCTTACCTTACCAGGGTCCTGAACTCCCGCAGGAAAGAGATGAAAATTTCCGGACGCGGCGCTACCTCTGAAGGAGACATCAAGTTTGGAGCGGGCAAGCCCCTTTCTGCTCTCGATAGGGCGGCTCTCAAATCGATTTGGCTGCTCAATTGGGAGGCGACGCAAATGGGAGGAACTTCCGCCGGCATGGCCAGCGAGTTTCATATTCCCAAGCGTTCTGACGGCGGGCCTCGCTTCCGCGCTCCCCGCGCGAAAACCGGCCTCAAACCGGGCGGCGGGAGAGGAGCCTGGGCGGACTTCGACAAAGACGGAAGCGTGGACCTGATCGTCGCCGGCTTGGGCCAGCCGGTTACACTCTATCGAAACCGAGGCGGGAAATTTTCCGACGTGACCGCAGCCGCCGGCTTGGGTGGTGCGCGAAACGTCTGGGACGCCGTGTGGGCCGACTACGACGGCGACGGCTATCCGGATTTGTATCTGATTCGGTCCGGGTACATGGGCAGCGGCCGGGACGCGTTATATCGTAACAACCGCAACGGATCGTTCACGGACGTGACTTCACGCGTCGGACTCGAGGGCGAGCGCTCGACGGCCCGCGCATGTTTCGCCGAATTCACCGGCAGCGGCCATCAGGATCTCGTGGAAGTAGGCGCCGCTGATTCGGCACACTCTTCGGTGCGACTTTACCGAAACACCGGAGCGGGTTTCGTCGAAATTTCGCACCAGGCAGGTCTGGAATCTCGCGTTACCGCCGTGGACTGTGCACCTGCGGATTACGACCGCGACGGCAAGCCGGATTTGTTGGTTCTGTACTGGAAGCAGGGCGCGGGTCTGTATCACAATCAAGGCGCCGGAAAATTTTCGAACGAGACAGGCCGTGCCGGCTTGAGTGGCACGCGCGGAACGAGTTTCAGCGCGCTGTTTTTCGACTACGAAAACGACGGCTGGCCGGATCTCCTGATTTCTTTTCAAGCGCCATTCGAAGAGGCGATTCGCTGTCTGTTACAGCCGGATTTCCGGGCGAGCCACGACACTCCGCGCCTCTTTCACAATCGGAAGAACGGAACCTTCAGTGAGGTTACGGGCGCGATGGGGCTCGACCGGTGTTACGGAACGATGCAGGCGCTCGCCAGCGATTTCGACTCGGACGGCTGGACCGATTTGCTGCTGGTCAACGGCAGCCTCAACGCTGAGCGGCTGGAACCGAGCGTGGCCCTGCACAATCGGGAAGGCAAGGGATTTGAAGAGTGGTTTTATCTGATGGATGTTGACACGCCTGCAAACTTTCTCGGCGCGGCCATCGCCGATTTTGATAGAGACCGAAGGCCCGACGTCTACCTGGCTCGAAACCCTCTCTTGCCCAGGACGATCTGTCCCTCCGGCCTATTCGCCAACCGTTTGCCCGCCAGCCGCCACGCGAACGCGGGTCGATAATCATCTGACAGGCCTATTCCTCGCCTTTTACTTCGCCTTCGAGAGAGTCGAGATCCGGAATAACCACAGTGCGGCCGTCCAATTTGATTAGACCTGCGGCTTGTAGGCGGCTGAGATTTCTGGATACAAGCTCGCGAACCGTTCCGATGTGAGAAGCTAATTCCTGATTGCTGATTCCGAAAGTGAATTCCACGCCCCGCGCGGTCCGCTTGCCGTTACTGCGGGCCTCGCGCAGGAGATACGAAGCCAATCGGTGTTGCACGGTCGTGAAGGATAGCTCTTCGACGATGCTCACCAGACGCCGCAGCCGCGAGCTGACCACTCGCAAGACTTTGAGCGCCACTTCGGGATGTTCCAGGCACAAAGAGCGAATGTCCTTCTTGCGAATGAACAACAACTCGCTCGCCTGCTCGGCGACGGCTGAGGCGGGATAATTGCCCCCGTCAAAAACCGGAAGTTCCGCGACCGACCCGCCCGGTCCCTCGATGGTCAGTACCTGCTCGCGCCCGGAAGGAGAAACCTTGAAGATTTTGACGGCCCCCGACGCAACCACATAAAGACCTTCGCAGGGGTCGCCCTCGGAGAAGATCATTTCGCCCGGATTGTAGTGGCGGGGCAGAGCCGCCGAGGCAAGAAATCCCAGTTCGCTCTCGGCGAGATCGGCGAGGAGCGCGACTTTCTTCAGGGCGGAAATGCGCGAAGACACCCTGATATTCTAAACTTTCACTTCGCCGGAAGACCAGCCCATTTGGCGCACAGCCGTACAGCCGTCGATACGATCACGCTGAGAAAATCTGTTACAGATTCCCTCGCCGGGCAGCGCGCGCGATTCTTGCTTTGAGAATTGGATCCCGACCATCGAGCATTTCAGCGACAACCGAGGGAGAAGCCAAGCGCCCCGCAAATCTCGTTTAATCGCTCCGGACTGAGCGTTGCAACTCGCCGGCCAAGGTGGGCTTTGGATACTGTAACGGCATTGTGGAGATTGACGGCGCACGGACCTTTCATTCCGTCCGCCTCGGTCAGGAGAACCTCGGACGGCACGCCACGGATGGTAGAAGTGATGGGCGCCACAGTGACAGAGGATAAGTAGTTGATGGCGCTGTCTCGCGTGAGCACGACCACGGGTCTTTGCTTGTCGGGACGGGCGAACCGGTACAAGCGGACTTCCCCGCGCGCTATCGCTCCGGCCACGAGGCCTCCCGCTCCCAAGCCGTAACGGCGCCCGCACCCTCCGGTTGCTCTCGATATCCCCTCCGGTCGCGCGCCTCGATCTCGCGCGTGAGGAGGCGGTTCAAGTGTTCGCGAAGCGCCTCGCGAAACAGAGCGGACCGGTTCACGCCCGCCCGTTTGGCAGCTCCGTTCGCCGCCCGAAGCAGTTCCGAATCCAGCACCACTTGGATGGTTTCCATACTGTGGAGTATACTCCATAGCTAATTCCACAGTCAAGCGGATTTCTTGCTGAAGAACGAATCGACGGCTGCCCGGAACCGAGGGCCGTGAAGAGACTGGCTCGATTAGTAAGGGTGCGGGATTCCACGCACGCACCGAAACGTGTCGCGCGCTATCAAGAGCTCCTCGTTGGTGGGGATGACCATCACGCGGGCGCGGCTGGAGTCCGCGGAAATTTCACCTTCCTTTGCCGTCACCTGGTTGTTCCGCGCGGGGTCAATTTCGAATCCCAACTCTCGAAGGCCCTCGCAGGCCTTCTCGCGGACGGGCGGAGCGTTCTCGCCGATTCCGCCCGTAAAGACCAATCCGTCCACATGACCCAACGCGGCAGAATAGGCGCCGATATAACGGCGAATGCGGTAAGCAAAAACGTCAATGGCCGTTTTAGCCTGCTCGTCACCCTTGTCCGAGGCGGCGAGCAGTTCGCGCATATCGTTCGACTCACCCGAAAGGCCGTAGAGCCCGCTGAATTTGTTCAGCAGCGTTGACACGTCGTGCAGAGTCAATTCGTCTTTTGACATGAGGTAAGGGATGATGGCTGGGTCGAGGTCGCCCGAGCGTGTGCCCATCACCAGCCCTTCCAGCGGCGTGAAGCCCATGGAAGTGTCTATGGATTTGCCTTTCTCGATGGCGGTCATGGAGCAGCCGTTGCCGAGGTGGCAGGTAATCAGATTCACGTCTTCCCGGCCTTTTCCGAAAATTTGCCGGAAGCGGTAAGCGACATAACGGTGCGACGTTCCATGAAACCCGTAGCGGCGAATCTTGTATCGCCGGTAGTACGTGTAGGGAATTCCGTAGAGATAAGCGCGGGGTGGAATGGTTTGATGAAAGGCCGTGTCGAATACGGCGACCTGCGGAACCTGCGGCATCACCTTGCGGGCCACATGGTAGCCGCGCAGATTATGAGGATTGTGCAAGGGTGCAAGCTCCGAGCATTGTTGAATGGCTTTTGCGACTTCTTCGTCAATGATCAGAGAGTGGGCGAACTGTTCGCCGCCGTGGACCACGCGATGCCCGACCGCCTGGATTTGTGCGACGTCCGCGATGGCGCCCGAATCGCGGAGGGCTTCGAGCATCTGCGACAACGCACTCTGGTGGTCGAGGACCTGGCCGATGCGAGGATGGCACCGCTTGGGTGGAGCATCAATCTGGAGTGTGGCCTCATCCGTCCCAATGCGCTCGAACAGCCCCTTCGCGAGGCATCGGTCGGTGTTTGAGGCGATCATCTCCGAGTCTGTCTCGATGAGTTGAAACTTGATGGACGAGCTTCCGGAGTTCAGGACCAGAATCTTCATGGCGTTCGATCATCCTTGGGTCCACCCTGCCACCGCAAAGGTTACGGCGGGACGGACACCTCCTGAAAATATCACAAGGGATGCTAATCGGGCAGGGCCAGTTTTGTTGGCGGCGTCGGGAGGACAGGAATTCAAATCACCGGTGCGGACATGCCGGGGCCGGCTAGAATCCTCCCAACTGAAATCCCAGAATCAGGAGCACACCGAAAACGATGGCGTGCGTCAGTTCGCTCACACCCAGGCGGCGGACTTCCAGGGGCGCGAGCCGGGATGAAAGCGTCCAGAAAAGCCCGCGAAGGAGGATGGGGGCGAACGCCAGTGTGGCCAGACCAGGGAGATGTCCCAGTTGCCAGCCGAGGGCCAGCATGAGAAGGGCAAGTGCCTCGCCGAGGATAAACGCGCGGCCTCGCACGAGTTTCTCGGCGCGAGTCACGGCGCGCGCAGCGTGGATGCGCAACTGCACAAAGTGAATCTGGTTCGCGGCAAAGAGCCAGTTTGCCGCCCACAGGACGAGGGCCGTCGAGTCGAGTTTTCCCGTAACGACGTAGTAGGCAGCCGCGGCCGTCGAGGTCAAACCGATCGAGCCGATGAGTTGCGCGCTCGTGCGAGTTTGACGGCCGAACTTTTTCAGGACGGCCTGAACGAAATAGATGGACGCCACGACCGTGCCCAGAACTAGCAAGCCGTAGGCCTTTTCAATTCCGATAAGGATTGAGAGTGTCACTGCGGCGACCGCTGCGTAGGCCATGCTGGAATAAAAAACCGCACGACGTTCAAAAGGAGTCTGCGGCCGCAGGGGCGAAGCAGCCAGCCAGCTTTCCACAGGAGTTCGCAGGCAGAACAACGCTATTGCCGCGAGAGAGAATAGGATCAGGGAAAATAGCGCCTCTACGGATTCCATGCCGACGGCAGCGCCGGTCGTTAGAGGAACGAGCAGGATGCCCCAGGCGCCGTGTTCGCGGGGAAAGGTGAGCAGCCGGAGGCGGGCGCCGTTCGATGTACGAGGTTCTGATATCGTTGTGGCCATCTGGGATTCCTGTTCCGTCCGTTCAAGCGGTGATTCCTCTGGCTCTGTAAATCGTCTCATTCACTTCAACCAGAAGATCGTCCAGGTGAGCACCCGACCTGCGGGCGGCGCATTCGATGGGGCAACAGTAGCAGGTGACCCGCATGTTGAATTTGTGAAAAACCGGTTCGGTTTCCGGATATTTGTCGCGAACCTCGCGAACGATATTCTCCCCGCGGACGAGGTCATTGAAGTGGAACATGACTCACCTCGCAAGTGGAGGTTCTGGGGTCGGCCATCCGGGGTTCGTAAACGCAAAAGGGCTCTTCGCTCAGGAAATCACCCGTGGCGGCAAAAGCGCGGGCACGGCAGCCGAGACAAATGTTCCGGAACTCGCAGCGTCCGCATTTACCTTTCAGGTTGCCCGTATCACGGAGCTCGAGAAAGACCGGGGAATTCTCCCAGACTTCGGGGAACGACTGCCGGCGCAAGTCGCCGGCAAGAACGGGGAGATAACCGCAGGGATAGACTTCGCCCGTGTGAGATATGAAGCAGACACCCGAGCCCGCCAGACACCCTTTGGTCATGGCGTGCATTCCCTCCGGATGCCCGCCGGAGTGGCCAACAGGGTGGCCACTTGCTCCAGGCTTCCCATGGGGGTGAAGCGCGATGCCGGTTGAGCCTGGCATCGTGATATCCATGGGGCCGATCGTGCCGGGGTGGCCAGCACTCGGCGCGTAGTCCCCGGCGGGCGATTCGCTCGCAGCGCGCCTTTCGGCGGCGCGACGTTGTCTCATCACTCGGAAATAATGCGGGGCGCAGGTGGCTTTCAGCTCGATTTCACCTTCTTGAGAGCGGTCATAAAACCAGTTCAAAATTCTTTCGTATTCGTCGGCCGGCACCATCTGCGATTCGGCGATGTCCACGCCGCAGCCCACCGGCACCAGTAGAAACGTATGGAGCGCGTCCGCGCCCAAAGACTTGGCCATCTCCAGCACAGCGGGCAGCTCGTGCGCGTTGTGCCGCGCGATGCTCATGTTGATCTGCACCGACATGCCCAATTCTTTCAGATTTCGGAATCCGCGCAGCGCCGCGTCAAACGCGCCGGGAAGGCCTCGGAAGGCGTCGTGCGTCGCGGCGTTCGATCCATCCAGGCTGATCGAAACGCGCCGCACGCCGGAGTCAACAATCTTGCGGGCGACTTCCTTGGTCACCAGCGTTCCGTTCGTCGCGAGCGCCACGCGCAGGCCGCGTTCGGTTGCGTAGCGCGCCAATTCGAAGATGTCGGCACGATAGAGAGGTTCGCCACCGCTAAGAACCAGGATTGGTAGGGCATACTGTGAGATTTGCTCTATTACTTTCAGGGCATTGGTCTTCGGTAGGTCCAGTGGTGAAGAGAGTTCAGTAGCGGTGGCGCGACAATGAATGCAACGCAGGTTGCATCCCTTGGTAACCTCCCAGAAAATCAGCCGCGGTTTGTGATTGCTTGTGTCCATCACTTTTCCCGGACTGGAACTTGATTCTTCAATCTCTCCGCGCCTCAAGCGCTGCGCCAGGACTTCAAACTCGCAGCGAGTCGCGTTAGGTCCCGACCAGGGGACAATGCCAGCGTAGAAATGATTCGCTTGCCTTTGCTGGTATGTTCGCCCTGACCGCGCGGAAGGATTCGGACCTGCTGACCGAAGGTTTGGTCCTTTTATGGGGGAGGGGATAACGCCTTACGCCGCCTTTCCGTTATCCCCGTTCCCCCAACCCGTCATTCGACGGGTTACTGGGACCCGACATCCCTCGCACCCTGCCGTGGGGCAAGAGGCATGCCAAAAGCCGACAGGCAAACAACAGTTTTTCGCTTTACGTATATTGAACAAAAAATGGGGCTTATGGGACGATGGCGGGATCATGTCCAGGGAGACCGTACCTGGAAGTCTACGCTCCAGAGTTATTTAACCAATCTGGGTGATGGGGAGGCGTGAAAAGCCCCAAACCCCCAGACAAAAGAGTGAGTTCACTCCGTGTTGGGCAGGTTGAGTTTCGACAGGCTGGAAGCTTTCAGACTCTTAGCAGATTCAGTGTGGAGGAGTCGGTATTAGATTGCGTTGTGATTCGCCGCGATCGCTCGGCGCAGGTATTCCAGGGACATTTTGTCCATAAACGAGCAGGGACGGATGCCTAGTGAGCCGTCTCGACGGCGCGTTCTGTTTCGATCTGCTTGATGACCTTGCGCAGCCAAACCTTGAACACTTCTTCGATGTCTTCTCGCTTGTTGCTCTGCGCGATATCTTCAACCGTTTCACCACGTTCAGTGAGAGGAATGTGGTGGCAAGGGACGTCCTTGGTACGATGGCTTTCCGGAACAAATGCCATCAGCAGGCATTCGTCACAGGGACGACTGCGTTCGGGATCGCCAAAGTTGATGCAACTGAGTGAGTCCTGGAATATGGAGCTTTCTTTCCAGGGAGTTCGAACGGAGCGCCCATAGCCTCCGTGCTCGAGAAAGTCGAGTTCGAATCTCAGAACTTCCAAAATGTCGCGATCGTCTTTCGCCATCGGATTTTCCTCCCGAAACGTCAGCGCGAGATCCTGGCACCTTTTGCGACTCGGGCCTGAACATTACGAAGCATATGCGCTGCCAAATGTCGGACAAATTGGCAGGACAAGCCTTTCTTCATGCGGACTTGAGACTTACGGACAATAGTTCAGGTGTTTTTCTTGTCCCTTTGACCCGACGCAGGCTCCTCTTCCTGAGCGATTTCACCCTCTTGGGTCTTTTCTGCCGGTTCGTCCGCCCTCTGAGAATCCTCGGCAGGTCCTTGCGGCTCGTCGGCAGTGGTTCCTTTCGATACGAGCGCGAGGTAGTACTCCGGGCGGGTTTCGCGCAAATGTTCCGCAGAAGCTTTTCCTGTCAACCAGGAGCGGTCCATGGGGTATACGTCGGGGTCGAAAATCACCATGTAGAAGTGCCAGATAAGAATGGCGAGGCTGGCGAGGATCGCTTCGTAATAGTGGACGGCGGTTGCAGCGTCACTCACCCACTTGGGGAAATTGCGGAGCGTAAAATTATTGAACCAGAGCAGAAACCCCGATGCGGTCATTACCGCAGTGCCCCAGATAAAAGCCCAGTACTCCACCTTTTCGGCGTAGTTGAACGTGCCAAAGACGGGCCGCTCGCGCGAGATGCCCAGGTTGTGGCGAAGGACGCTCCGGAATTCGGAGAAGTCTCGCAAGCCTGGCAGGAGATTGCGCAGGATGACTCGGTCGCGCCGTGAAGCGATGAGGTGAACGAGGTGATAGATCATGGAGGCAATCAGAACGACGGCGGCGATGCGATGAATCGTGCCGCGAAAGGCAAAGTGCGACTCCCATTGATGCAGCGGCGCCGCCCACCACGACTCCGGGAATTTGAGCGCGAATCCTGTGGCGACCAGCGTCGGGAAACTGAGCACTACTAACCAGTGGGCGATGCGGAAGTGCAGGTTCATGCGCAGGACTTGTTCGCCCGATTCGCGCCGCGTCGTGCCGCGAATCAGCTTGGCGAAAAAGTCCAGGGCGTTGTGCAACAGCATGAAGCCCAGGGTGAGTGGGATTACGCCAAGGTAAAAAAGACGAATCCATCTGACCATCGGATGTTCAGTGGCCGACGCAGAGCGCACGTGGACGGGCCCGATCGCGAACCGCGTGCCTGCGCCGGCGTGGCACTTGCCGCACGTGTGGGCCAGTTTGACGGAATTCACCGTCGAGCGCGCGTCGCTCGAAGGGAAGATGTTGTGAACGCCGTGGCAAGAAGCGCAATTGGCAACGGTCTGCGAGCCGGAGCGCATGGCCAGCCCGTGGTAGCTTTCTTCGAACGTCGGCACGCGGTCGGCGGGCAGGTTGTAGCGCATCTCCAGCCGCTCGTCCGAATGGCAGCGGCCGCAGGTGACGGTTGAGACGCGCGACGGATTGACGAACGATTGGGGTTCATTGGGAGCCAGAATCAGGTGCTCACCGTGGCAATCGGTGCAAACGGGCGCGTCGCGCACGCCCGCGAGGACCGCCTGTCCGTGGACGCTTTCGGTGTAAGTCTTCCTGATGTCGGCGTGGCATGCGCCGCAGGTGGCGACCACGTTCCAGTGGTTGATCTTTGAATGCGTGTCGCGCGCCGGAGCGATGGTGTGGCTGCCGTGGCAATCCGAGCAGGAGGGCGCCGCTTCGTTTCCGTGCTGGACGGCGCGCCCGTGCACGCTCAGGCGATAGGCTTCTACGGGCCGCGCGAAGGGAATGTTGTGACGCGCCAGGAACGCCGGGTTCGCGTGGCAGGCGCCGCAGGTGTCCGGAAGATTCTTCTTGGCGACCGCAGAGGAAGGGTCGGTTCTGGGCACAATCGCATGCGCCGACCCGTGGCACGTCTGGCATACGGGAGCTTGTTTGTCGCCGTTCTTGCGCGCCGTGGCATGAATGCTGTTCCCGAATTCTAGGACGATATCGGAATGGCAGGTCGCGCAGTCAACTTTGGCGACGGGCTTCGGGTGAGGGTAATCCTTGATATCCGCGTGGCAAGTCGTGCAGGTGAAAACGCCGTGGACGCTTTTGCCGAACTTGTCCGCGTCCACATGAACATCCCGGCCAGATTCGGACTGCATTCCTTCCGCGCCGTGGCAGGCAAGGCAGGCGGCATTGTCGATCGCCTGCGGCGCCAGGAACAGCCACAACGCTATGAGAGTGGCAAACATTCGGGCGATTCCTCAAATCTTGTCAGCCCCCGGGCGGGATTCGATCTCGCGAATTTTCAAGTATAGCCCGCCGATCGCCAGCACGATAAAGACCAGGGCCACTCCGAGTCCTTTGCGCCTGAAGTCACGTTCCTTTAAAGCTGCGATTCCCGCCTGGTAGGCTTTCTGTGAAATTTCCACTCCTCCGTCGGTGAGCTTCTCGACCTCTGCCGGATTGAACGTGTGTACGTTGACGCGCGCCTTGATGAGCTCGCCGTGCACGTTGGTGAGTTCAACCTTGGCGTTCGAAACTTCCATCCCGGAGCGTTCCGCAGTCCCGATGACCTCATCGGCGCGCTGGTAAAAAGTCTTGAGCTTGGCAAGATCCCCGGCCATCTGTTGTGCCGCGGCGTAACCCTTGTCGCCCTGCGCGTGGCACTGAACGCATGTCGCCTGCTGGCCCACACCGACCCAATCGTCCGCGGGCTTGAGGATTTCGTGATTCGAGTGGCACTGCACGCAGCCCGGCAGGCCCATTTGCGCAAAGGGCGCCTGGTGAGGGCTCTTCTCGAAGAGCTGCTGGTTGAAGGCATGGCAGGTGCCGCAAACGTTCGCGACCGAAGTCACTCCGGGCGGCGTCGCGCCGTGGTTGCCATGGCAGGTCGTGCACGTCGGCGCGGAGGTATCCCCTCCCGCAAGCGCCTTGGCGTGAACGCTCTTCTCGTATAGCGCGAACTGGTTGGTCGGAATGTTGTAACCCTTCATGTGCGCCGCATCGGCGTGGCAGCGGGAGCAGGTATTTGCCACGTTGGTCGGATAGACGGGCGCGCGCGGGTCGGAGACGGCGAGGATGTTGTGAACGCTGTGGCAGTCCACGCACGCGGCGACCTTCGTATCACCCTGCTTCAGGCGCTTGCCGTGGACGCTCGTGAGGTACTCGGCGTACTGATCCGTTCGGATGCTGGGATTATATTTGCGCATCATGCCGGGGTCGGAATGGCAGCGTGCGCAGAATTCCGGAATCTGAGCTTTCTTGGGTGCGCTGCGGAATCCTTTTGCCGGGCTCATGGCGTCCATGGAACTATCTTTCGGGTCGCCACCGTGGCAGTCGGTGCAACTGAGCCCGGCCTGATGATGGACGTCCCCTTCGAACATCTTGGCCGGCCCGGCGGCCTCGCTTTCGAGTTCCGTGTGGCAGGCGATGCACGAATCTTTCGGCCGAGCGCCCCAGGCCGGGCCGAGCCCGAAGAGCAAGACAACTAAAGTCGCAGCAGCGTATCTCATCATCGTGCGTCAACTCCACAAAGCCAGGGCCGACATCAGCATGATGTACCCCAGCACGAACACGCCCAGTCCCGTGAAAAATCGGGTGATCCGCCCAAAGCCGGCCTGGTAATCGAGGAACGGCACAATCAACCACACCGCGCCCGCCAGGCTGAATCCCGCAAGACCCAGCAGCTCACCGTCAATGAACAGAATCTTCGACGGCAAATATTTCAGCGTTTGAAACATGAAAAGGAAATACCACTCGGGACGAATTCCCGCGGGCGCCGATCCGAAGGGATCGGCCTTCATCCCGAGTTCCCAGGGGAAGATGGCGGCGAGCGCTCCCAGCACGCCGAGCGCCACGTACCAGCCAATCATGTCGCGCAGCAGGAAGTTGGGCAGGAAGGGCATGGAGCGCGGCGATTCGCGGCCTTCTTCAATCGCCTTTTCGACGCCCGGCGGAACGCTCATCCCCAGCCGCTGCACGAGCAGCAGGTGTAACGCCAGGAGCATGGTTGCCAGGCCCGGCAGGACGGCCACATGGAATCCGAAAAAGCGCGTGAGCGTCGCTCCCGTCACTTCGTTCCCGCCGCGCAGAAACATCAGAATCCATTTGCCGAAAAAGGGAACAAAGCCCGCCATGTCCGTCCCCACTTTGGTGGCGAAAAAGGAAAGCGTGTTCCAGGGCAGCAGGTAGCCGCTGAAACCGAATCCCAACACGACGAACAGGAGGAGCATGCCGGAGACCCAGGTCAGCTCGCGCGGCTTGCGGTAGGCTTTCAGGAAATAAACGCTGAACATGTGGACGAACGCGGTGAGGATCATCAGGGTGGCCGCCCAACTGTGTACGGACCGAATGAGCCAGCCGAACTGCACCTGGGTCATCAAGTACTGCACGCTTTCAAAAGCGTCGTTGGCCGTGGGACGGTAGTAGAGCAGCAGCAGAATTCCGGTGAGAACTTGAACCACGAAAAGGAACAGCGTCATGCCGCCGAAGTAGTACCAGACCGTGTGCCGATGGATGGGGACGGTTTTGTGGCGGAGGAAATGTTCGATGCTTCCCGCCCCAAAGCGTTCGTCGAGCCAGGTCATGATTCGGCGATAGAGTCCGGCCATGGTTATGCGCTCCGCGTCACGACAACGTCCTCGCCCTGCACGTGAACTTCATAAGCGGCGAGTGGGCGGGGCGGCGGTCCGCTGACGTTGCGGCCGTTCAGGTCGTAAATCCCGTTGTGACAGGGACACCAGACCTGGTGAGTGTCTCCGCGATACTGCACCGTGCAGCTCAGGTGTGTGCATACGGCGGAAAAAGCCTTGTACTGCCCGTCCGAGGTTCGAATCAAAATGGCCGGCTCGGAACCGAATTTGAAAACTTTGGAAGCGTTGTTCTTGAGCTCGCCGACCTTGGCTGCAACCGCGGAGCGGCTGGTGGATTCCGAAACCAGCGGCGGAATGATGTAGCGCAGCGCGGGGTAAAGAAACGACGCGATCGAAGCGAGGACGCCCGTGCCCAGCAGCAGGTTGATCCATCGCCGGCCGGGTTGGATTTCTTCAGAACCGGATTGCTTCAGTGGCTCCATCGAAGGCGCTCTCCTTTCGTCGAGGAGTTATATCGAGAAACTTCGAGTGTTACAAGGCGAGGATGGTCTTGGTCGGGTCCTGCAACGGAGAGTCTCGGGCCGGACTCTCCGTTCAAGGCACACCACAAGCGCAGGAGATCTGACTGTGGGTGTTCTCGCGCTATCGGGCCGAACCGGCCGGGTCAAAGCGCGAACCAGCAGCCGAATCGGTTACTTCGTTTCTTCCGCTTTGTAACCTTCCAACGAGTGCTCGTGCTCCTTGTAATACTTTCCGGCGTCGGTCAGTTCTTTGGAGCCCATCTTCACGTGGCAGAAAGTGCAGCCTTTATGCTCCTTCTTTGCGTACTCCGGTTTGGCCTGGGCCAACGACAAGAAAAAGCCGCTGACGATGGCAGCGACAAAAAGTGCGCGTAGCGCCTTCATGAACGTCCTCCTGTTAAAAACCTCTGTAGCGAATCTCAGCACATGGGGTACCAAACAGGACCGTTTTGTCCTATGGCAATATGCAGATCGGGTAAGCTGCGGTACGCACCTCTAGGGAACCAGCGTCGCCGGGCGATCTCATCTTCGAGCCACGACCAGCGGCATGACAGCGAAGAGGCCGATCGCCGTGTAGTACACCATTCCCGTCACGGGGTCGCGGGTTGCGAAGTACACGCCAATCGTGAGGCCTCGAAGCCAGAGCACGAGAGTGAATTCTGCGACCAGCATGAAGCCCAGCGCGATGAAGCCGGCGCCCGGGCGCGCAGCCGGCGTGGGAGACAACGAGAGGCGCTTGGCCATCCATCTTGCAGCGACGATGCTTACGGCGAGCATGATGGGCGCTTCCATCAGTTCGGCTGTCCGCGCACCGAGATGCGGGACAACCCAAAGAGTGCGGATAGTTCCGAGCACGAAGCCGACTCCAAACACCAGACCGAAATAGAGCGCGCCGGCTTTCACAATCTTCACGGCAGCTTGATGCCTCTCAGTGCGCGCATGCTACGCGCTTCAGTCGCCACCTGCGAGTTCCTGCAGGATTTTGGGGTCCGGGTCATCCATGGCGAGCAGCGAGTGGCAGGTATTACAATCCTGGGTAATGTCCTTGTCGTCTTTCGACTTGTGGCTGCCATCGTGGCAGCGGAAGCAGCCGGGGAAATCGGTGTGGCCGATATTGTTTGGATAGGTTCCCCAGGTGATGTTCATCGCCGGGAAAACGTTTCCGTCGTAAATGTAAACCAGCGCTTCGGCCGTCTGCTCGATCTCGGCGCGCTGCGAATTGTAGAGGTCGAAATAATTCTTGCGGTAGTACTCGCGCAACGACTCCGGGATTTCAGCGTGGGCGGCTTCGCGGCTGGGGTAATTCTTCTTGAGGATTTCGAGCGAAACTTTGCGCGCATAGGGAAGCGCGGAGCTGATCAGGCCGGAGGACATCTCGCGATCCAAAGCCCGTTCGGGCAAATAAAAAACGTGGCTCGGCCGGTTGTGGCAATCCATGCAATCCATCACGCGGCGCTCGCCGCGGGCCACGAGGTCCGGTTTCGGTGGCGACTCGGTTGAGACGAATTCGGTGACGGTTCCGTCGGCGTTGCGGTGGCTGACCCAGGGAATGGCCTGGCGCTTTTCGTCCGCCGGGATGTAAGTGACGAGCCCCAGATGAGCGCCATGAATGCCCACCAGTTTCCGGTCCTGGCTGCGCCCGCCGATGTGCATCAGCAGAACGGTTTTGGTAGGGGAATTTTTCTCATCGTCACCGAATTTCGTAAGGATGTCAAGCTTGTCGCCGGAAAAGCGCTCGGGCCAATGGCACTCCTCGCAAGTTTCCCGTGCCGGGCGAAGATTCTCGACGGGTGAAGGGATGGGCCGCGAGTAAGTGTGGAGGCTGACGGCGAATACCTGACGAACGCCGGAGAGCTTGGACCGCACAAACCACGGCGCTCCCGAACCAATGTGACAATTAACGCAAGCCACCCGTGCGTGCGGCGACCGCTGGTAGGCGGTAAATTCCGGCATCATCACGGTGTGGCACGTCTGCCCGCAGAATTGCACGGAGTCCATGTATTCGACGCCGCGGTAAGAAGCCGTCCCCAGGATGGCGACGTTCAAGAAGCTCAATCCGGCCACCAGCCCCACGGCGCGCCGCAGCAGCGGCTCGCGGAGGTCTATCTTGGGATAAACGGTTGGCAGCGCGCCGGCCTTGCGCAGCTTGGTCCGGCGCAAGAAAACCCCGGCCGGCATCAGAACGAGCCCGGCCACGAAAAATCCGGGCAGGATGAGGAAGAAAACGATTCCGGTGTAGGGATGGACCGGCCCGCCGTGGACAATGAGGAGGGCCCAGAAGACGAGCAGCGTAATCGCCGAGCTGGTGGTGAGGACCGCGCCCGCCAGCGTCAGAACATTGTGCCCGAGAAATACCGCGGGACGAAACCACAGCGCGACTTGTTCGCGCAAGCCGGTGATTGAAGGAGTCCCCAACGAGAACAGCTCCTAATGCGCCACCTCAGCCGTGACGGGAACGAAAATCGGTTCGACGCGCACGGCAGCCCGAAGCGAGTTCGAGATGAAGCATTGTTTTTCGGCCTTGGCCAGAATACGCCGCGCCTTTTCCACCTCGTCCGGAAAAACGCCCACTTCCGTGGCGAGAACGATTTCCGTAAAACGATACCCCTCGCCCGGGATTTTTTCCAGTGTTCCCGTCGCCTTGATGCGGAAAAAGTTAAGCGATATCCCGGAAAATTCCGCGATGGCGATGAAGGTCGTCATCAGGCAACTGGCCGTGGCTCCTACCAGCAGTTGTTCGGGCGTCCATTTCCCCGGCTCTCCCGCGAATTCGGGCGGAGCTGAAACCTGCAAGTGCGGCAGGCTGGCGCCTTCGAGCACTCCGTTGCGTTCCCCCTTCCAGGTCAGTTCAGTCTCATAAAAATAATTATCGCGCATAATCTTTTCTCCTCGCTCGATGAATTGGCCGGGACGTTTTTCCGACCCGGCCGAAGATTGTCGTGTCACTCCGAACGTCTAAATTCTTTCGTACTCTTACTCACACACGCCGAAAGCCGCTGGCCCGTGGAGACGCGTACTCCCTCTTGAGTTCCGGGAACTACAACTCCTCCCAGTGCAACCCTTCGACCGTCCTGAGGCGCCACTCTGCGCTTCTGATAACCTTACGGTGGCTTACGGGTTAAGCCGATTTTAAGGGGAAAGATTGAACGGCAGCCGAAGGACAATTTGTTGCGAAATTACACATTCCAATTTTCTATTTGCGCCAAATGGCACACTCTTGCGCCCTCAAGGCCCTATCAAAAATGTCTGCAACGCATTGAGAGATAAACCATTGCCCGACCCCACCTTTGTGGCCGGATACGTGCCTAATTCCAGCTTGTACAAAGGGGTGCCCGTTGACATTCAGTCGCCATTCCCAATCCGGAAAAATTTGGAAAGTGTTTAATTCAGTTCGGACGGGAATAATCCTCCTCATCACTGTTGGGCTGACGTCGGCGGCAGGAACGTTGATCCTGCAACGACCGATGACCGATCCGGAAAAAATGCAGAGCGCCTATTCGCCCGCGGCCCTCCGTTGGCTGGATACGCTGGGACTGACCGACGTTTTCCATGCGTGGTGGTTTGCTGGGCTGCTGGCGCTTCTCGGGATCAATATCGTTCTTGTTTCGCTCGAGCGATTTCCGGCTGCGTGGCGGTTTTTTTCCCGGCCCTACCGCCGGCCTGAGCCACACTTTCTGGCCGGCCTTCCCCTGCAAAAGGAGATTCCCATCCGCGATACGAAAGCGGGCATGCACGCCGCCGAGAGCGCCTTTCGGCGATTGGGATTCAAACCTCAGCGAGTCGGGAAGGGCGCGGAAGCTTCGCTGTATGTGGAGAAAAACCGGTTCGCGCGGCTGGCGGCCTACGTCGTCCACACAAGTCTTTTGCTGATCTTCGTCGGCGGGATCGTGGACGCGGTGTGGGGATACCGCGGGTTCCTGGCGCTTGGCCAGAATCAAGAAACCAACGAAATCGAGCTTCAAAGCGGCGCCCGAAAGACCCTTCCCTTTTCGATTCGCTGCCTGCAGGCCGGGCGGGAAAACTATTCCGACGGTACGCCGCGCCAGTGGTGGTCAAAGCTGGCTGTCTTTGAAGGCGGACGAGAAGTTAAAACCAAACAGATCGTGGTGAACGACCCTCTCGTTTACCGCGGCGTGCGCTTCTTCCAGTCCAGTTACGGCTCGACGGGCCAGGTGAGCGCGCTTTCGCTTGCGGCAACACCCAAGAGCGGCTCGGCGACCGCGAAAGTCGTTGTGCTGCGGCCGGAAGAGAGCGCTGAGTTGGACGCGGAAACAAGCGTGCGCCTCGCCGCCTTCGTTCCCGATTTCGTCCTCAATGGCAATCAAATTCAATCGCGCTCGAACGAGCCGAGCAATCCGGCCATCCAGCTCGTGGTGGATTCGAAGAAGTCGGGAACCTTCAAGGTCTGGCTGTTTCCGCGCTTCCCGGAATTTTCGCATCCCGACCAATCGCCGTACTCATTTCAGTTGCGCGATATGGAGATGGGTTACTTCACCGGCCTGCAAGTTGCGCACGAACCCGGACAGTGGGCCGTCTGGGCCGGCGTGTTGCTGATGGGAGTGGGGCTGGCGATGGCATTCTACTTCGTCCACGTGCGGTTCTGGGTTGTACCCATCAGCGACGGACGGGGTAGCATGGTGCTGTGGGTAGGCGCCTCGGCAAGCAAGAACCGTGAGGAACTGGAAGAACGCTTTGGGCATTTGGTCAGCGAAATTGAAGAAAATCTCATGATCGAGGCGGCGGCGTCCGATTTAGAGATGTCCGCCTCGATGGTCAATGTTTAGGAGTCCGTTTCCATGGAAAAGACCATGCCACGCCCGGCTGAACAGGATTTTTCACCTGCAACAGGGAACACCCTTGTGGCGCTGGTTGGCCTTGGGATCGTTTTCCTTCTCATCAACGCGTTGTTCGGCGTGGGGCGCGGAGGCGAGCTGTTCACCGAGCAGAACCTCCTCTACATCGCCCTGATATTTTACGGGGCGGCCGCCGCGATGTACCTGGCCTATGCCGTAACTGGCGTCGAGAGGTACGTACGTGTGGCCTCGCTCGCAACCGTCGTGGGCTTGATGGCTACGACTCTCGCGGCAGGGCATCGGTGGTACATCGCCGGCCACGCCCCGTTTTCCAACATTTACGAAATGCTGCTGAGCTTCGTCTGGACGCTGGCGGCGCTGACGGTGTGGGTCGAGTGGCGGAATCACATCCGGCTGGTCGGAACCGTGACCATGCCGCTCGCGGTGTTGAGCGTAATCCTCATGCAACTGCTTCCCTCGGAGGTCCGGCCGCTGGTTCCGGCGCTGCAATCCACCTGGCTGCACATCCATGTGACGCTGGCCATGCTCGCCTACGCCGGCTGCGCGGTGAGCTTCGCGCTGGCCATGATGTTTCTCATCAAGGACCACGTCAAGACGGAATCATTTCTTGCTTCGACCAGCGTGTTCCTCGCTGCCATCTACGGTGGTTTCATGACACGGTTTGACTCTTCGGGTGGACTGCGGGTGGTGGCGTGGGACCCAGCAGGCGCCCATGAAATGTTCTTCACCGAGCAGACCCGGCTTCTGGTCGTCATCCCGGGGCTCGGGGGGGTATTTTTCATAGCGCTGCTTGCAGTATTGGTAACATTGGTGCTAAACCTCTGGTCAATGTGGCGTCACGACGAAGGCTCCCTCCGATGGGCAAATCGTGTTTTCCTCCTCTCCACGGTACTGCAGCTCGTCGCGCTCGCAGCCTTCCTGGCGCGCGCCCGCGGAGGGAATTATCTGTCGCCCCAAGTGGACGGTCTCTTTACGACAACCCTCGCGGCCAGCCCCTTCATCGTGACAGGACTGGGTGGAGGATTGCTGGCGTCACTGCTCTACGTCTTGCTGCTATGGCGGCGCGAAGGTTTGGAAACCATGATGCCCGGCGCCGACACCCTTGATCGGCTGACCTATAAATCCATCGGCATCGCCTTTCCGTTGCTGACCCTGATGATTGCAGCGGGGGCTTACTGGGCCAACCGCACCTGGGGTTCGTACTGGAGCTGGGACCCGAAAGAAACGTGGGCTCTCATCACCTGGCTCATTTACGCCGGCTACCTTCACATGCGCGTTACGCGCGGGTGGTGCGGGCGGCGGGCCGCTTACTTTGCCATCCTCGGATTTGCAGTCGTGTTGTTTACTTTCTTTGGTGTGACTTATCTGTTGCCCGGACTCCACGCCTACGCGTGACAGATTGACCGATGGTCCGAATGGGAGTGCATTACACCCCTGGGGAAGGTTCGAATGGCGCTGGCACGGCGAAGCCCTGATCAGTGATACTGGCTTCGATTCCTACGCCTTATTCCTGGGAGAGGAAGGTTAGCCTTATGACAGTCCCGAACGGAAAACGCAGAATATTGACGCATCTAGCTCTCTTAGCCATTGTCGCCGTTTTCGGTGCAACCACTGCCCCAGCCCAGAAGCAACCGGCTGCGAATGAACCCTCCTCGGTCTCCTGGAAGGCGCCTGCCGAGGGGAAAGCTGAGGATTACATCGGCCAGGAAACCTGCGCCGGGTGTCATGCCGACGAAGCCAAGCAATTCGGCAAGACCGTCCATGCGCGTGCCGAAGTAGCCGGAACAAAGTACGGCACAGGCTGCGAGTCGTGCCATGGCCCCGGCAAGGCGCACGCTGAAGCCCAAATGGAAGCAGGGGGCGAACCGGCCAAGGTGGAGGCCGGCAAGAAGCTCATTTACGGCTTCCACGGAACACCGCAGGACAATGCCGCGCGTTGCCTCACCTGCCACACCACGAGCCAAAACCAGGATCTCTACAATCGTTCCGAGCACAAACTGCAGGGGATTTCCTGCGAACAGTGCCACTCTCCCCACCTGTTGGAGCGTATCGCGAACCGCGACCGCATCGAGCCCGTTTCAGCACAAACGCAATTCTTCGCTGCCCCTCGACTCACCGAGGAAAACCGCTGGCTTAATCAGAGCTTGCTGAAGAAGCCTCAGCCGGAACTCTGCTTCACCTGCCACAAAGTCATCCAGGCGCAGTTCTCACTTCCCACTCATCACCGCGTGCCTGAAGGCTTGATGAAGTGCACCGATTGCCATAACGCCCACGGCACCCTCAGTCGGCCTTTGCTTAAACGAACAGGGTTTGAAGTCTGTGTCAGTTGCCACATCGAGAAGCGCGGGCCGTTTGTCTTTGAGCACGCGGCTGTGAAAGTGGAGGGCTGCACCGCCTGCCACAGCCCGCACGGAACCATCGAGCGCAACATGCTGCTCCGCCGTGAGGGTCGGTTCATGTGCCTGCAATGCCATGTCGACCCGCTGGCCGCCAACGTTCCGCACGGCCGCCTGGGTTTCACGACTCGCGGTGAATGCGTGCGCTGCCATACGACGATTCACGGCTCGAACTTTAGTGTAGATTTCCTGGAGTAAGGGAGGTCTCATGAGACCACGTTCTTACCTTTTAATAGTTGTCGGAGCAGCTCTTTTCTTCCTGCCAGGTACATTGCCAGCCCAGGCGCAGGAGCCGCCGCCCTTGGCGCTGGGCGGGTTTGAGACCCAGGGCTCCGTGACGGTCGGCTACCGCTTCACGGACGTCTCGGGTCGCGAGCAGAAGTTTCAGGAACTCTTCAATCTGCAACCGGGTCCTCGGGTGATGGATTTCAACCTGTTGGGGCGGGCCCAAGAGGGAGTGAATCCCTTCGCCGACAGTTATTCACTGACTATGAGCGGCTTGGGAGGCGATCCCTTCCCCGGTGGGCAATTGACTCTGCGGAAGAATAAACTCTACGACCTGCGCATCAACTACCGGCAGAGCTATTACTACTGGGACCGCAACGACGACGTTATTATGCCATCCCCGTCCGGAGTCGATCCCCTCCGCGCACTGACTAGCAACCACGACTGGGCGACGGTGCGGCGATTCGGGTCGGCGAACCTCACAATCCACGCCACCAACAACCTTCGCTTTCTCTTTGAATACAACCGCACCAGCCGGGACGGCGTGAACTTCACCACGCGGGCGTTAGAATACTTCGGCGCCCCGGAGTACTGGGGTGGGTTCATGCGTGCCAACCCCTACCGTGTGGAAGCGCCCCTCAGCGACATTGCCAATCGCTTCACGGGTGGGATCAGCTATAGCATCAAGGATTGGAGCTTCCACTATCGGCTCGGCTACCAGACTTTCGAGGAGAACTTGAGCTGGAACAACGTCGAATCCCCCCAGCGCAGCATCAATATCGACACGGACCGAACGGCGCAGGAACTCCTTACCAGCGCGTCGTGGTCTGAGTTCCGACGGCTCAAGACTCCGGTGAGTGAATTCTCCTACACGGGCCGGCCGACCAAGCGCCTGGACCTGCGTGGCAGTTACATCTTCTACCGCTATCGCGGCCCGGCCACCCTGGACGCAGCATTTGTCGGAAACGTGCAGACCAACAACGACCCGGAGACCTACGATCCTTATGCGGTTTCCTTCGACAGCCGCTCGCACCTCACAGAGCCAAATCACGTCCTCGACGAAGGTTTCAGCCTGAAAATCAAGGATTGGTGGAACCTGCACGCCGATTATCGCTATTCGCGTTTCAGCGTGAACAGTGTGGCCGAATTCCACAGCACCCAGGACCCGACGACCCTTTCTGAGGGTGAAGAGGAACTGGATTGGAAGATGCGAACTCATTTGGTGGATGTCAGCATGGAGTTCATCCCCTCCCGGTCGCTCATCATCCGGCCGGGGATCCGTTACTGGCAACGGGACGTCGAGGTCTTGGAAGACGGTGTGGTTGATGACGTGCGAACGAAGGAAACGAAGTCCGTTTGGCCCTTGCTGAGCGTTTACTATCAACCTTCCAGGAAGTTTAGTGTGAGGAGCGACTTTCAGAGCAATACCACCGCTCGCCCTTATACACGCATCAGCTCGCACACGGACGTCGGCGGGCGTTTTGTGCTTCGCTACCGCCCGACCGAAAAGATCTCGGTGGAAGATAATCTGGTGATCCGCACCCGGAAGTTCGACGAAGCGGACTTTCAGAATAACTTCCGGTCCAACGCCTTCTCCATCTCCTACGCTCCCAGCGATAAGTTCTCGGTGTTTGGAGGCGTAAGCTACGACAGCTTCCTCGCGGAGGCGTCGATCACGTTCCTCCGAGGGACAGAGCCTCGAGACGTCTTCTGGCGCGACCAGACCATAAATCGCGTCTGGCAGGCGGGACTTTCGTTAAGGCCGGTCCGCAATCTCGGGTTCAACTTCAGCGGAAACTTTGTCCGCAGTACGGGTGCGGGGGAGATCAGCGGAGAGCTTCCATACTTCGGTCCTTTGACGTGGCCCTATGCCACCGGCTCGGTCTACTACGATTTCCCCAAGATAGGACGACTCGCGATCGATCTCCAGCGCACCTACTATCTGGAAGAAATCGTCCGAGGAAATGACTTCGGAGCGAGTTTACTGACCATTCGCTGGACGAGAGACTTCTAGTTTGCAGCCGGTATCCTCCAGTTCACCGGCTTAAACTCGGGGACCGGCGAAAAGTTCGCCGGTCCCTTCTTTTTTAGGAAGGACCGAGCAGCCGCTGGACCTTTTCGACCAGTAGGTCCGCGTCGTAAATGGGCTTTTCCAAATAGTCTTCGGCGCCTGAGGCGGCGAGCAGGCGCTCGCGGTCTCCGGCCATGGCGTGCGCCGTGGCAAGAAGGATGGGCAGCGGGCGCGAGGATTTTCCCTTGAGCAGACGGCCCAGCGCGACGCCGTCAATGGGTTCACCTTCCCATTCCGCGTTGCTCAGCGAAACATCGAGCACCACAAGATCAATTCGTCCGGCTTCAACCTCCGCCAAAATCTTGGACACGTTTTCCGTCACCAGACATTCAAATCCACCGGCGCGCTCGAGCGCCATGCGGTAAAACTTGGCAACCAGCTTATTGTCTTCGACGATGAGAATCCTGCGAGGGCTGTTCATGACTGGGGAGATGTGGTTGCAACGCTTCGGCCCTTGGCGGTCGAACCCATTGAGCCGGCTGCGCCCGCAACGGGCAGAGTGAACCATACCAAGGTGCCGCGACCATCCGAGCCTTTGCCGAGTCCGATCGTTCCGCCCATCAGCTCGACCAGCTTTCGGGAAATCGTCAGACCCAGGCCGCTTCCTTCCTGCCGCCGGGTCTGCACTGGGTTGGCCTGAACGAATTTCTCAAAGACCGCTTCCTGCTTGCTTTCGGGAACGCCGATTCCGGTATCTTCCACTTCCAGGCGGAGAAACCCGGGCGAGAAGGCGGTGGTGGCGCGCAGGGTGACCGAACCCTGCCGGGTGAACTTGACGGCATTGGTCAGAAGATTCAGAAGCACTTGGCGCAGCCGGACTTCGTCCGCGCGGATCCTCGGAAGCTCGGCCTCCGCGGTTTCGTCATGTAACGTCAGGCCTTTCTCGATGGCCTGGACCGCCATCAGAGCGAGGCTCGATTCGATGACCGGCCGCGGGTCCAGGACCTGGACGTGCAGCGAAATTTTGCCCGCTTCGATGCGGCCGATGTCCAGCAGGTCGTTAACGAGCCCGAGCAAGTGCTGCGCACTGGCAAAGACGTCCCGAAGCAATTCCTTTTCTTCTCCCGGGCTTTTCGTCAGGCCGTCCAGGATGAGCTTGGTGAACCCCAGAATGGAATTGAGCGGCGTCCGCAGTTCGTGCGAAACCAGCGCCAGGAATTCGTCCTTGGAGCGGCTGGCTTCGTCGAGCTCGCGGTTGGCGCGCTCGAGCTGTTCGTTGATCGAGCGCAGGTTTTCGAGGGTCGCCTGCATATAGGACTGGCACATCAGGTTCAAGTCGAGGTCAAGCACGTTGCCCAGCGCGTGCGCGTAGCGGAGCCGCTGGTCGCTGGCAGGAAACTCCAGCAGCAGGCAATCGTAGAGGTAGGACCGCACGATGCCCATGGCGCTGATGACGTACTTCTGCTCAAGACCGATGCGTACATGACGGATGCCAATATGGTACCGCTCCGCGGCATAGTCCTCGTCGTAGACGCCGCGGAACAAGCCGCGCGCCCAGCCCTGCAAGGTCTGCTTCAACCGTTGGATCTGCGCATCGCCGCCCGAAAACACGCGGAAGGCGTCGGGGTGAAGGGGAATCTGTGCGTAGAAGCGCTCGGCCAGCTCAGGGAAGTATTTTTCCATGCGCGGGGCGAGTTTGCGCATCAGCGCAACGTCTTCCTCGGTCACACCGAGGTATCGCTTCATTTCCTGGATAAATGTTTCCAAGCGGCGCGTCCCCTCGCGGGTTGACTTGGCCCCCGGAGCAAATCGTCTTAGAATGTTATCACGAGTGCAAACGCCTTGAATATGCCGACGCCTTATGTGAGCTCGCGGTTGAAGTTTCTGCTTCCCGTGGCGGGTGTCCTGCTGGCGGGTCTCCTCATTGTGGTTTGGGTGACGCTTTCGCTTCACGCGGCGGCGCCTCAAGTCGTGATTCTGGTGGCGGCGGCGGGCGCCGTGGTTGTGTGCGCGGTGGTGCTGGTGGTTTGGGCGGTCCTCGTTCAGCGCCCTTTGGAAGAGATGCGGGAAAAAATCGCCCGGCTCCGCGACGGCGACATGAACGTTTCCGTAAACTTTGCCGGCCAGCAGGATGAAATCGGTGATCTCGGCCGCAACTTCAACGATACCGTCCGGCAATTGCGCGAGAGCCGGGAGGAAATCCAGCGGCTCTACCGAACGCAGATGTCCCGCGCCGAACACCTGGCGACTCTGGGCGAACTCGCCGCCGGGCTCGCTCACGAGATTCGCAACCCGCTCGCCGGGATTGCCGGCGTCATTGACATCATCGGGCGCGACCTCCCCGAAACCAGTCCCGGCCGGCAGGTCCTGCAGGAAGTTCATGAAGAGATCCTGCACATTAAAAGGATTCTTTCGGACCTTCTCGATTACGCCCGTCCCAAACTGCCGGAGTTTCACCCGGCTGACTTGAATGCAACGGCGGAGCGCGCGGTGGCGCTGGCGCGCCAGCAGGTTTTATCCCGCCCGATCCAAATCGATCTCGTTAAGGATGACGGACTGACTCCCGTCGAGCACGATCCTGCGCAGATTCAGCAGGTGCTCCTGAATCTGCTTCTCAATGCCATCCAGGCATTGGATGACAAGGGGCAGATTCGCGTGGAAGTCGCAGCGCAGGAAAAATGTGCGGTGGTGCGCGTTAAGGATTCGGGGCGAGGCATCGCGCCGGGAGCGCTGGCGAACATCTTTCGGCCCTTTTTCACTACCAAGGGACAGGGAACGGGTTTGGGCCTTTCGCTGGCGCGGCGAATCGTAGAAAGCCACGAAGGAAAGATCGAAGTGGCCAGCACGCCTGGCCAGGGAACGGAGTTTACGGTCCAGCTTCCGCTGCGCAAAGGTGCCGCAAAAGAACCCGCTTCGTAGTAAAGTAGGGAAAATGCCGAGCGAGAGAATCCTGATCGTAGACGACGAAAAGCTGGTGCGCTGGGCCCTTCAGCAGAAATGCCAGGAGTGGGGCTATGAGCCGCTGGAGGCCGCGACAGGTGAGGAAGCACTGCGCCTGGCGCACAGTGAATCACCGGACCTGGTGTTGCTGGACGTGCGCTTGCCCGACTTGGGGGGCCTGGAAGTGCTCGAGAAGCTCAAACAGGCGGGCGACGTCCGAGCGGTCATCATGATGACGGCAGATCCGCAGTTGGACGATGCCAGAGCGGCCCTCAAGATGGGGGCGTACGACTTTATCGGCAAGCCGCTCGACTTTGACGAGCTGGCCGTCACCATTCAGAACGCCATAGAAGCCACGCGGCTGCGCACGGAAGTCGAGTCGCTGCGCGGCGAGGTTCGCAGGCGCGCCGGCTACCACGACGTGATTGCCGTTTCGCGCAAGATGTCCGAACTGATGGGTTTTGTCCGGAAAGTCGCGTCGAGCGAAGCCACCACTATTTTGATCCAGGGTGAGAGCGGCACCGGCAAAGACTTGATCGCCAAGTCCATCCATTACGAGAGTTCGCGGCAGGGGAGGCCCTTTGTCGCCATCAATTGTTCAGCCATTCCCGAAACGCTTTTGGAAGCGGAGCTCTTTGGCCACGAAAAGGGCGCGTTTACGGACGCCAAGGCGATGAAGAAGGGGCTGTTCGAAGTCGGTGACGGGGGCACCCTTTTTCTAGACGAGATTGGTGAATTCTCGCCCTTCCTGCAAGCCAAGCTCCTCCGCGTACTCGAAGACCAGGTCATCCGCCGTGTGGGCGGCGTGCGCGACATGCAGGTGGACGTGCGCGTCATCGCCGCGTCCAACCGCGACCTGGAGCGCGCCGTGCGCGAAAATCACTTCCGCCAGGATTTGTATTATCGCCTGGCGATTATCTCCATTTTTATTTCACCGCTGCGCGAGAGAAAAGAAGACATCCTGCCTCTGGTCGAATTCTTCATCGACCACTACAACCGCAAATTTCGGAAATCCGTTCGCGGCATTACGGACGATACGCGGCGGTTGCTCCTGAACTACGACTGGCCGGGAAACGTCCGCGAGCTGAAGAACGCCATCGAGCGCGCCATGATCCTTGAGGAAGAGCCGATGCTCCGGCCCGCCTATATGCCGTTCTCGGTTTCGCAGCCTCATTCGGGCGTCACGGCGTTTGAGCACACGTCGTCTCCGGCCGGCGGGGCGCAACCCCTCAGCGACGGCCGCTGGCTGCCCCCGCTCACCATTCCGGAAGGCGGCACTTCCCTCGAAGAAGTCGAGCGGACGCTTGTCGAGCTGGCCCTGCAACAATCGGAGGGAAACCAGACGCGCGCCGCACGCCTGCTGGATATCAGCCGCGACGCGCTGCGCTACAAGATGAAAAAATTTGGTTTGATGCACGCCGAAGAAGAAGAGGAAGGCTCGGTCACGCCGGGCTGAGAAATAGCTGCCAGACAATAGCCGACTCGCAGAATTCTCCTGAACAATCTGCATCAAGCTCGCTGCTTGATCGAATCGAGCGGATTTCCGGCGGTGTGGAGATTCTCCA
>CAYZVR010000011.1:0-25538 GCA_964481715.1 uncultured Acidobacteriota bacterium
GAGCGCTCCGGACGGCAAACGGCACTACGAGCTTTTCCGCGGTGAGACCTCCGACGCCGGCGCGCACTGGCGCTGGCAGCCCATCACGGCGAATTCGACCGTGGATAACCTTCGGCCTCTCGTCCCGAAATGGAAAGACGCGCGCACGGCGCTGGTCTGGATGCGCGGGCCTTCCTACACCAACAACCACGGCACCTGGACGACGGCGGTGGTTGCTTTGATTCTGCCGGCGAAGTCTCGCTAGGCCCCCGACTGTTTTCTTTGCAGCCGCCCTGGCATCAGAAGCTCAAGATTGACTTTTGCCCCGGTGAAATTGAATAATCGGATACGGGGGCAGCCCTGCCGAAGTGTGCGCTTCAGCTCGCCCCGTAGAAACCGAAACACATTCCTTGAGCGAGGTTTGATGCCCACAACAGTTCAGGTTCAGAGAGCGTCGAAGCTTTCGAAGGACTTGCTCGTCGGCGCGTACCGCACCATGTACCTTTCGCGCCGGGTTGACGACAAAGAGATCCAACTCAAGCGCCAGAACCGCGCGTTTTTCCAGATCAACGGCGTCGGGCACGAGTGCATTAACGTGGCGGCGGCGCTGCACCTGAAGGCGGGATACGATTGGTTCTTTCCTTATTATCGCGACCGCGCCTTTTGCCTGCAGTTGGGGATGACGCCGCTCGACATGTTTCTGGGGTCGGTAGGCTCCAAGGATGATCCCTGCTCGGGCGGGCGGCAGATGCCTTCGCACTGGAGCTCCAAAGCCCTGAACATCGTTTCCCAGTCGAGCCCCACGGGCACGCAGATTCTGCACGCTGCTGGCGCTGCGGAAGCCAGCGTCTATTATTCGCGCGTTCAGGAAGCCGCCGAGCTGGCGCGTAGTTTTCACAACGACGAAGTCGCCTACGTTTCGCTCGGCGAAGGCGCGACGAGCGAAGGCGAGTTCTGGGAATCGCTCAACTGGGCCACGGGCCGCAAGCTGCCGCTGCTTTATGTGGTCGAGGACAACGGCTACGCGATTTCCGTGACGGTGGATTTGCAGACGGCGGGCGGCAACCTGACGCCGCTAGTAAAAAATTTCCCGAACCTGCTGACCATCGAATGCGACGGCACGGATTTCTTCGAGAGCTACGACGCCGCGGCCAAGGCCGTTGCGCACGTTCGCAGGCGGCAAGGCCCGGCGCTTATTCACGCGCACGTCATCCGGCCTTACTCGCACTCGCTTTCCGACGATGAGCGGCTTTACAAGCCGGAGGAAGTCCGCCAGGAGGAGGCGAAACGAGACCCGCTCGCGCGACTGTCGAAGCATCTCTTGTCGGAGCGGCTGTTGACCGACAAGGAATTGAAGGAGCTCGAAGCCGCCATCGACCAGGAAATTCGCGAGGCCGCGGATCACGCGCTGGCCGCCGAGCCGCCGAAACCTGAGTCGGTGATGCTCTACATCACTTCTCCTACCGTTGATCCCGCTTCAGACCATTTCGACCGTCCGGCCAAGCTCCACGGCGAACCAAAGACGATGGTGGACCTGATCAACGCCTGCCTCCGCGACGAAATGGCGCGCGACCCTCGTGTGGTGGTTTTCGGCGAAGACGTGGCCGACTGCACGCACGAAGCGGACCTCGCCAAGGTGAAGGGCAAAGGCGGCGTCTTCAAGGTGACGCACGGATTGCAACGCCAGTTCGGGAGCGCACGCTGCTACAACACCCACCTCGCCGAGGCGAGCATTGTCGGCCGCGCCATCGGCATGGCGGCGCGTGGATTGAAGCCGGTGGTCGAAATTCAATTCTTCGATTACATCTGGCCGGCGATGATGCAGATTCGCGACGAGCTCACCACGCTGCGCTGGCGCTCGAACAACGACTTTGCGTGCCCCATGGTGATTCGCGCCGCGATCGGGGGGTATTTGGCGGGCGGGGCGATCTATCACAGCCAGTCGGGCGAATGCATCTTTACACACTTGCCGGGGTTGCACGTCATCATGCCTTCGAACGCGCTCGACGCGAACGGCCTGCTGCGTACGGCGATTCGGTGCGACGACCCGGTGTTGTTTCTCGAGCCCAAGCACCTTTATCGGCAAACCCACAACCGCAACCCCTATCCCGGACCCGACTACATGATTCCTTTCGGAAAAGCCAAGCTCGTTCGTGAAGGCGCCGACTTGACGATTGTGACTTACGGGTCGCTGGTCGTCCGCGCCGTTCAGGCGGCGAAAGATCTCGAGAGCGAGGGAATTCAGGCGGAGATTCTCGACCTGCGTTCGCTCCAGCCCTACGATTGGGAATTGATTTCGGCTTCGGTAAAGAAAACCAGCCGCGCGCTGATGCTCTACGAAGACAGCCTTTCGTGGGGCTATGGCGCGGAAATCGCCGCGCGCATCGCCGACGAGCTGTTCGAGTGGCTCGATGCGCCGGTGCGCCGCCTCGCCGGCAAAGACGTTTACGTCCCCTACCATCCGAAACTCGAAGACGCCGTCCTGCCGCAGCCTGAAGGAATTGTGCAGGCTTGCCGGGATTTGGCGGCCTACTGAGCCGGCTTTCGCGGGCCCCTGGCGCGGCCCTTCAGGAATGCCTAATTTAATTTACCATATCATTAATACCCATATACGACTATCATTGGTTTTCCTAAAAGTCGCTTGACATGCTTGGGAGTACTTGGCAGACTACGCGCCATAATTCGTATAATACCCTGTAGCAGGCCGTGTCCATTGGCACGTCGAATGCAGTACTTTATTAGCGTTTATTCATATCCGCTATAAATCCTTATTTTTCAGGCCCATTCTCTCGGGATCCCAGGTGGCGAGGTACTGACAATTCCTATTTGTTGCAAGAGCTTGCGGCCGGGCTGTAACTCGGTCAGCAGGACTCACACTTTTCTGGAGGTTTCAATGAGGAGCATTTCTTCGGTTTCCAGGTTTCCGTTCCACCTTGTGCTTGCGGTTTGCTCAATTCTCATTCCATCGGTCGCGACGGCGGCGACGCCGGTTACGGTCAACGTGGACTGCAGCAACCCCAAGGCGAAAGTCAAGACCATCGCCGCTGGCTTGGCGCAGGTCCCGACTGCAGGCCCAAGCACGCTGCTCGTTTCCGGAACGTGTCACGAAAACGTGACGATTCAGGGCTACAACCTGCTCACGGTGCAGGGGAACCCGACTGCTACTATCGATGGCGGGACCGACCCCAACCTCGGCACCTTTGACATCGGCCGATCCAGTGTGAACCTGAACAATCTTATTATTTCCGGCGGAGGGGCGGGCGTCGAATGTTTTTGGTTGTGTAGTGCCGTGATGGATCATGTCACCATCCAAGACTCCCTCGGCTTCGGGCTTGTTGTGCAACGACAGTCTTTTGCGAGATTAAACATGGGGACCATCGAACACAATGCTTTTACCGGGGTGAGCGTGGAGGAGTCGACTTTGGTCTTGCGTGGCGGCACCATTCAGGCGAATGGGACTGTCGACGAAGGCGGCGATGGCGTCACAGTTGGAACTAGCGGGACACTATACGTCTTTCCGGACGACAGTGGGACCGTCCCGAGCATCATCCAAAACAACCCTTACGGAAACGGGATTTCAGTGGCCAATAACTCCACCGTTAGAGTGAATGGCGCCACAATTAGCGGTAACGGGGGGGACGGTATTGGTTTGAATGCTGGGTCGGTCGCACAAATTAGAATCACCACGATTACTGCCAACGGCAACCATGGGGTGCGCATCGGGGACCTTTCGATCGCCCGCTTTCAGGGAGGCAACAGCATCAGCGGCAACACGGGCTCTGAGGTCGTCTGCGACCCGCAATTCTCGACCACGCGAGGGATTGGGAATTTGTCTCTGCCGGAGGGCGAGACCAACTGCCCCGCCGAAGTTCCCACTAATCCTTAGCGCGCGGGTATGAATGGTGCTCGGCGTTCGGACTCCATGAAGCGGGGCGAGCCTGGCTTGGCTGCCCGGCTTCATCCGATCCCTAGTTCATCCGGCTTTTCGAGTGGCGTCCCGCATTGGCGACAAATGACGGCGGCGCAGTCGCCGCAAACCAAAGGGTTTTCCACTTCGCGGTCGCAGGTAGGGCAGAACAGCGGTTCGCTTTCGGGTTCTTCGACCTGGCTCATGCAGGCACCTGGGAGGAAATCTACACGAAATTTTCTGCTCCTCCAAGGCTATTTATTATTTTTAGAAAATCGGCGGGCGATATCGCGCAGGAAGAGATAAAGCGCAGTCTGGACTTCCTCGAGCCTGCCGGTAAAGAAATGGTCCGCTTCTTCCACCCAATGAATCTTCTTGGGTTCGGATAAGGAATCAAAGACCGCTTGCACATCCTCACGACGGCCGTACCGGTCGCGCGTTCCCTGAATGATCAGTTTGGGTTTTGTTACGCCGCGCAGATAATCAAAGTCTGAGTCAATGGTCGGAAGTCCCATGCCAACGAGAGCCGCGACGCGCGCGTCTTCCGCTCCCACGCGCAATCCCACCCACGCGCCGAAGGAAAAACCCATTAGGCAAACGGACAGGCCGGGGAGTCGCCCGCCCAGATAGGCGAGCGCGGCGCGGACATCTTCGCGTTCGCCGATTCCTTTGTCGTGCGCGCCCTGGCTCTTTCCGACACCGCGAAAATTAAACCGCAGGGTCGGGAGACCGGCTTCGCGCGAGGTTTTGGCGGCGCGGAAGACAACCTTATTGTGCATGGTCCCTCCGAAAAGCGGGTGCGGATGGCAGACCAACGCCGCCAGGCGCGGAATCACCCGAGGGTCGTACTCAAGCAAAGACTCGAGGTCCCCTGCAGGCCCGGGAATCATCAGCCGTTCGATTTTCGTAACGTCTCCGAGTCTAGGAGGTTTGTTGGAAAAAGAGCCGCAAATCCTCTTCTCAATCGAGCCTATCGAAACCGCCGTCGTTTTCAGCCCCGCCAAATAGTGTAGAATAGCGGTCAAGGCTTGCGGCGATTCTCTTTCGGCACCAGCCACGCCGAGCACGGGAGAAATCTTCGAATGAACACCCTTGGCAAGATTGGACTCTTGAACGGCGGCGGGGATTGTCCCGGGCTGAACGCGGTGACGCGCGCCGTGGTGCGCACAACATACTTGCGCTACGGCGGAAAGGTGATCGGCATCTTCGATGGTTTCGACGGACTCATTTGGCCGGAGAGAAGCAAGGAACTTCCACCCCAGAACATTCGCGGAATTCTTCCGCGCGGTGGGACGATTCTGGGCACCACGAATCGCGGCAATCCGTTCAAGTATAAGGTGGAAGAAAACGGGCGCGTGGAAGTCCACGATTATTCCGATCGCGTCATCGAAAACATGAACAAGTTGGAGCTCGAAGCGCTGGTCGTGGTGGGCGGCGACGGGACGCTCGGCATCGCGCGCGAGTTCCACCGGCGCGGCGTGCCGCTGGTGGGCGTTCCCAAGACAATTGACAACGACCTCTCGGCGACCGACGTCACGTTTGGATTCGATACGGCGCTCCACACCGCGACTGATGCGATTGACAAGATTCATACCACGGCGGAAAGCCACGGCCGGGTCATGATCATTGAAGTCATGGGCCGTGACACCGGGTGGATCGCTCTCGAGGCCGGCATGGCCGGAGGCTCGGACGTCATCCTGCTTCCCGAGATTCCTTTTCGGCTGGAGAATGTTTGCCGGCAGATCGACGCCCGCAAAGCGGCGGGAAACAAATTCACGCTGATCGTGGTTGCCGAAGGGTGCAAGGTTCAGGCCGACGATCCCGTGTGGATTACGCACAAGGACGAGGCGCAGTTTGCCGTCAAGATGGCCGTCGGTAATCTGGTCGGCGCGCTGATTGGTCGCGAGCGCAAAGAGGAAGTGCGCGTCACGGTGCTTGGCCATCTGCAACGGGGCGGCTCACCTTCCCCCTTCGACCGCCTGTTGAGCACGCGGCTGGGTGTGGCGGCGGTGCACCTGGTGGCGCAAAAGCAATTCGGGCGGATGGTTTGCCTGAAGGGCAACGAAATTTCCAGTTGCACGCTCGATGATGCGGTGGGACGCACCAAGACCGTCCCGCCGGATTGCGACACGGTAAGGGCGGCGCAGGCCATTGGGATTTCGTTTGGGGCGGACTGAGCGGGAGTGCTTGAGTTCGCAGGAAATGAATCTTCGGGCCCTGTCCGACGCGAGGCGACTTGGGAAAATTGAAGGTAGTACTGATTGTTTTGGTGTTGGCCGCGGGCGGCGCGGCGTATTACTACCGGGTCTACCTTCCCAACCATCCGGCGGTTCACGAATTCGCTTACGTCCTGCCTTCTTCGGTTTCGGTTTTGGATTCTCGGGCGGAAATTCACCTCGTCATCGGAATTTTGAAAAACGGCGACCGCGTGGAAGTCTTTTCGCGGGACGGCGACTGGGCTCGCGTGCGTCTGGCTTCTGGCTTGAAGGGCTGGATTGGGACCGATGACTTGACGGACGCGCGGGCTTACGAAGAAGGCCGGCGCCTTCTCAAGGATATGGAAGGCCTTCCGCCTCAGGCTGCGGGCCACACCTCCTTCAAAGTGAACCTGCGGTTGGAGCCTTCTCGCGGCGCATCCGTGCTCGCACAAATACCTCAAAACCAAAGTTTGGAAGTTTACGGAAGGCGCCTGGTCGCGCGCGAGGCGGACACACCCGAAGCGGGCGGGGAATCAGCCGGCGCGGGAAAACAACCGCCGGCCTCAGATGCGGCGCGCCACGAAGCATGGTATCTGGTGCGCGCGGATTCACGCGCCGGCTGGGTCTTCGGCCGGCTGGTGAGTCTCGACATTCCGGAGGAAATTGCTGGCTACGCCGAGAGCACCAATACGGTCGCCTGGCTCGTGCTCAATACGGTGGAAGACGATGGCCGGAAAGTAGCGCAATACCTCGTTGCCGATCGCACCGTCACGCCGGATTACGACTTCGACCGAATTCGGGTTTTCACCTGGGGGGCGGCGGAGAACCAATATGGCACTGCCTATGTGGAGGGCCGGATGAAGGGCTACTTTCCTATGCGGGTCGTGAGCGGCGGGAATTCCCCTTATTTCCGCTTGCGTCTCGTGGATAAAAAGGGCCGCAAAATTCAAAAAATCTATCAGTTGTCGAATACGATTGTGCGTCGGGTCGGTACGGTGGAGGGCTGGGTGAGCGACGCTCTGCCTACGGCACCTGCCACCCGCACCGGACGCCGGCGGTAAACGGCCGGGTTGCGGAAGAAAGCGGCCCGGCAGAGTCTCGACAAGGAGTTGCATGACGAAGGATCTCTTCATGACCTCCCGCCGTCCTTCGGTTTCAGGCGGCTATCGAATTTTCCGCGGGTTGGTGAGGCTGTGGGTTCGTTCCACCCTTCGGAAAATTCGTATGATTGCAGCAGACTACGTCCCGGAGAGCGGCCCGACTGTTTTTGTTGTGAGTCACCCGGGAAGTTTCTATGCGGCCGTGCTGCTCGTGGCGGCACTGGACCGGCAGTTGGACTGTCTCGTGGAGCGGGACCTCCTGCGCGGTCCCTGGCGGAAATTGCTGGCGCGGGGCCTCTCTATGATTTCCTACGAGAAAGAAGGAGACGGCTGGCGGCGGGCCGTCGAGACGGCGTGTAATGCCCTTGGACATTCGCACGGACTGGCGGTCTTCGCCGAGTTGCAGGCGGTTGAAGCGAGCGATGCAAAGGGATTCGCGCGAATGGCCGCTACGATCGTGGTCGAAGCGGAATCGCGCAATGCGAATCAGCTCGACGTCGCGGTTGTTCCGGCGCACCTGCTCACGCCGTCGGGCCGGTCCAATTCAAGCGAGGTCATTATTCACGTTGATCGGCGGATCCCAACGCAAGCCTACATGCTGGAAGGGAAGAATCCCACCGAAAGGCGGCAAGCGCTTTCGGCCGCGCTTGAGGCCGCTTGCGGGCAAAACGTTTTTCGCCTCCAGCCGCAGGATGTGCAGAATTTTCTTTCTGACCTCGAGGAAGTCCTGCGGATGGACCTCGAAGAGGAGTTCGCTTCTCGCCCCAACTGGAAACAGAAGGCGGACGGGTTTGATCTGAGTGGTTTTGTGGTGGAGTGGGCGGGCCGGTTAAACGTCCTCGATCCCGGCCGGTTGATCGCCGTGCGGGAACTGCTGGACGGATACCGCGAGGCGCGCCGGCGCGCGGCTTTGGAACAATTGGAAGTCGAGACGGCAGGGGCCTGGGTTAAATCGTCCTTACGGCGGGCGGCTGGCTGGGCGGAAACTCTATTGGGTTTTCCCGTCGCCCTGTACGGTGCTGCCAATCACCTGGTTGCAGGAGCCGTGCTGCACGCGGCGGGTCTGCTCAAGCCACGGGCGGAAATGGAACGCACGGCGCTGTGGGCCTTGCGAAGTGTTTCAGTGCTCGTCTCGTACGCGGTCCAGATTTGGCTTTGCGCTCATTTTCTGGGAAGAGCGGCGGCCGGAACCTACGCTGTCACTCTCCCCCTTTCCGGACTTTACCTTTTTCGATTTGTTTGGCTTCTTCGGCATCGAACGCGGCTGCTGGTTCTCAACGCTTCTGCTCCTCGCAAGGCTGTTGCGCTGCGCAAGTTGCGAAAAGACCTGGTAAAAGAATTGAACGCCGCTCGCGACGTCTACGTCGATGCGCTGGAATTCGCGCACTGAAGCGATGTCCGGATGAATCTTTTGATGATCGAGTTTTCTGGATGTCCGAACAATCCACATCGGCTCCGAATTCCCGCGAGCCAGTTCGAGGCAGCGGGCGTGCCCCGCGGCTGGCCGAACTCACCTTCACCCAGCTCGACGCGCTTGACCGCAATCGCTCGGTGGTGATTTTTACCGCCAGTCCTCTCGAAGAGCACGGACCTCACCTGCCGGTCGGGACCGATGTTTATATTTCCGAATTCTTCGCCGAACAACTGGCGCGCCGCGTCCAAGAGGCAATGCCGGGCTGGACGGCGCTCCTCGGGCCTCCTCTTCCGTTCGGCGCGTCGGCCTTTGAACACGCCGGGACGCTTCTGGTGAGGGCGCGCACGGTGCGCAATGCCGCGCTCGATTACTGCGCCGCGCTGGCCCGGCAGGGATTTCGTTACATCCTGATTTGCAACGCGCACGCGGGCCCGAGGCACGTGGTGGCACTGGAAGAGGCGGCGGCAGTGGTTTCGCGGCGGTACGATGTCCGAATGTTATCGGTGAGCGGGCCGGTCCTGTGGAGGGTTTTGCGCGGCCGATTTACCGAGCGCATCGAACCCCTGCTGGGCCGGCGGCTGACGGAGAGCGAGCAGGAAGCTTTGCGGGGTGACGCCCACGGCGGCATGTGGGAAACTTCCCTGATGCTGCGCGCGCGGCCGGAACTTGTCGACCCTTCCTTTTCGCAGTTGCCGCCCGTGCGCTTTACGTTGCTCGAGGCGTTGAGGAAAAATTATCCCCTGCGCTTCGGCAACCGTATGGGTTACATCGGCTCGCCCGCCGCGGCATCGGCCGAGTTCGGTGAAGTCGCACGGCGGCTGCTGGAAGATGTCATCTGGGATGTCGTGCGGCCAGTCTTCGACGCGGAGGACGACAGCTGGCAGCGGACATCCCTGCTCTACAAAATTCCTTTCATGCGCACGGCTTTCCCTTATGTTGCCGGCGGGGTGGGATTACTGCTGGCCGCGGCGCTTGCGATCAAGCTCTGGTTTTAGGGGAGGAAGACGAACTCATGGCGTTGTTTTTGACCGAAAAAGAAATCCGGGAACTCTTCCCGATGGAGGCAGCGCTCGAGCGGGTGGAAGCGAGTTTTCGCGCGCAGCACGCCGGACGGGCCGTCAACCGCTCGCGCGAGCGCATTATCCTGCCGCACGTTTCAATGCACTACATGGCTGCGGCCCTCCCGGAAGAAAATCTTCTGGGAATGAAAATCTATACGGTCTCGCGCAAAGCTTTCCGGTTCGTAGTTCTGCTGTTCGATGCGGAAAGCGGTGATCTGGTCGCGCTTCTTGAGGCCGATCACCTGGGACGCATGCGGACCGGTGCGGCGAGCGGTGTGGCCACAAAATTCATGGCGCGCTCGGACGCAACGCGCGTGGGCCTGATCGGCACCGGCCGTCAGGCGCGCACACAACTCGAAGCCGTCTCGAGAGTCCGCAGCCTGAGCGTTACGAAAGTCTACGGGCGCGACGAGCAGCGACGGGTTGATTTTTGCCGTCTCATGAGCAATCAACTGGGTCTCGAGGTTGAGCCCGCCGAGAGCGCGGAGGCCGCCGCGCGCTTCGGCGACATCGTGATTACCGCCACGTCGTCTTCGCAGCCCGTGGTCAAGGGCGAATGGCTTCGCGCTGGGGCACATGTGAACGCCATCGGCGCCAACATGGCAAACCGGCGCGAACTCGATGACGCCGCGATCTCCCGCGCCGGAACTATCGCCGTTGATTCGCTCGAACAGGCGCGCAAAGAAGCCGGCGACCTGATTCAGGGGCTGGCAGGCCGGGCGGGAGGCTGGGAGGGCGTAACGGAATTACATGAAGTTGTGGCAGGCGCTCGCCCGGGCAGAACCTCGGACGATGAAGTTACTTTGTTCAAGTCGTGCGGCATCGCCCTGTGGGACGTGGCGGCTGCGAGCGCCATCTATCGACGGGCGCTCGAGACCGGCAAGGGAAGAGAATTCGAGATCTGGCGGAAATGAGCGGGGCGCCAAACTCATGAATCGTCTGGCCAGGCGGTTCAAACTCGGGCGGGTAGTGCGTCACGGCTTCTCGTCGGCATCGTCCTGCAAGGCGATTCTCGCGGCCACAATTTCTCCCGTCTCTTTCAGATCGCCTTCGACGTGAATTTGTAATCCCACCCGCAGGTCCTTGGCGGAACCCTCGCTGCCGTCTGGCTTCTTGAACTCCGTTTCGTCGTTGTAGACAACATGGAAGATGATGTTTTCTCCGGAGCTGACGGTCATCTTGCCCGGAGCGAGCTTGATGATTTTTCCGTCCAGCGTAAAGGTGTCCGTCTGTGGGGCGGAGAGGGATGGGCTCACTGGGCCTCGGGAGTCCGACGCGAAGGCTTGAAGCAAGCCTGCGAGCAGCAAGCAGCAGAGAATGGTCGTAAAGCGCATCGGCGAGGTCAGATTCATCAACCGATCCATTGTAACTCTAAAACCACCGGAAGAGATCGGCGCCGTTCCGAAAAGAATTAACCTTTTCCCTTTTCAAAACGGACCGCCACCGCATGGAGAAAGGATTGTTTCAGTGAGTCCAGGCGGACGACGCGTGCGGGAACAGGAATAGGCACGTCGCCTTCCTTGTACGGCATGACGACTTCCAGCTGCTCGCCGACGTCGTAGTGCTGCGAGCTCAGGAAATAGACGCCGTTGCGGGAAACGTTTTCGGTTTCGCAAATGTCATCGAGCGGAGCTCCGTAGACGTGTCGCGTGACCTTGATTTTCATTTTCATGGGCACGCGTCCTTTGTTGCGATTCTCTTTTTCTCCGCTTCGCTTGCCTTTCGCGGTGTGCCCTGGCTCGGTAATGATTTCCACTTCGACGGCGAATTCCCAGGGCGTGGTTGCCTTGCAGCGGTCACAATGACGGGCAATGAGAAACCCTTCGGAGAGGTAACTGTACTCAGCTTCCGGAACTGTGGTGAGGGCTCTGTCGTGGCAGCGCTCGCACTCAAGCCAGACGCGCGCCACCGATTCCTCACCTTCCTGCTCAAAGGGAGGGAAATGGATTCCCCACAGGTCCCCCTCGGCCTCAGAAAGTTCCAACCCGATGTCGTGAAATCCCTCGTGCCCGCGCGTGTTGATCCAAACGACGCGAAAGGTCCCGGCCACGGAATTCGTGAGGTTGGTCACGTGAACTTCCGTTTCGAGATCCACCAGATTGCGCAGACGCGCCATGATGCCGTACTTGCTCAGCCAAGTGGTCTCGGCCTCTTCGTCAAAAAACTTGGTTTGGGCGGACATGCCGCGGACGCGAATGGGAATGGCTAGTTGTAGTCGGTCGCTGCGGCGTTTTTTATCGTACATGCTGGTGGCGATTACCGATGGCAGGCAGGGCGAAACTTCACAGCCGCCTGGGCCCGTTCAAAAAAAACTGCCTCCGAGTTCTCCAGAGTTGCTGCGAATTCTATCATGACCCGCCAAGCAGGCGGCGCGTCCTTGGAGCGCAGACGGTATCGCTGGGGCGCCCGCTCATTCGGGGAAGGTCACGCCGAGAAGGTTCGAGACCTGAACGTACTCGATGCCGACTTCACCTGCCCGGGGCGTGCCTTCGCGTCCAACCCAGACGATGCGGAACTGGCCCGCCACACGTCCCTTTTCCGGATGGATTTTAACCTCCGCCCCAACCTTCAGCGGCAACTGGGTCTTTAACTTCGCACCGTATTTGCTGATGGTGACGATGTGCCCCTCCTGCCGGAAAGGCGCGCCGTCGGGAAGTTTTCCGGAAATGATCACCGGGACGCGGACTTGAACCCGCACGCTTCGCCGCAACGAGGCCGGGTTGGCCGATTTCATTTCGCCTGCCTCCTCAGGAAATCCTCCCGACAGGATGATTCGCGATTAGCGCCCGGGGCCGAGCGCCTATTCCATTCGCCGCGCGCTAGGATAGCACAAGCCGGGACGCGAGTGGCGAGTTCGGAGGGTTCACGGGCGGGCCCGCTGGGGTGGTCTCAGAACCAGTGTTTGCGCTGGAAATAGAGCAGCACCGCGAGCGACGATACGAGCATGAGACCGCCCAGAATAGCCATCACGTGAGGTTGTTCCTGCATAGGGAGCTTCACGTTCATGCCGTAAAAGCTGGTGAGGATCAGCAGGGGAAGGGCAACGGTGCCCCAGAGCGTGAGGATTTTCATGACGTCATTTGTGCGGTTGGCCACCGCCGACAGGTAAATATCAAGAGAGCCGGTCAGCAGATCTCGGTAGGTCTCCACAAAATCTATGACGCGCACGATGTGATCGTAAACGTCGCGATAGTAGATGCGTAGCTCGCGGTCCACTTTCTGCGAGCTTGCAGGACCCGCGGCGTCGTAGCGGCGCACCATGCCGTTGACCGCCTCGCGCATGGCGGTGGCCACGCGGCGAAGGTCCAAGAGCTGGCGTTTCTCGATGAAGATCAGACGCAAAGTGGCGGGTGTCGGGCGGCTCAAGACGCGGTCCTCGAGCCGGTTGATGAAGTCTCCAATGTGGTCGAGTGCGGGCAGGTACTGGTCCACCGCGGCGTCAATCAATGCGTGCACGATGCGGTCGGGATTTTGCAGCGATCGCTCCGCCGTCAAACGCGGCAAAACAGATTCAAGCAGGCGGCACCGGCCTTCGTCCACCGTCAGGACGTAGTCAGTCCCCATGATGATATCGAAGTCTTCAAACTGCAGCCGCTCGCCGATTGGCAGCACGGTGGGCGACTCTGATGAATCATCGTCCAGTTCGCCTTCCGGTTCTTCCTGGCCCTGTTGCGTCTCCCCGGAACCTGGGTCCCCCGGCGGAGCTTCCGAAATGGCTTTGATTACGACAAAGGCGTAACCCTCGTGCTCCTCCAGGCGCGCGGTCTGACGCCGGTGGCGGCAGTCTTCCACTTGCAGGGGATGGATGCCGAAGTGCGCAGCGAGTTCGTCGAGGGCTGGTGAAAACGGATCCGAGAGGTGGTACCAACGCACACCGGGAATTACGGCGAGCGAGTCGAGTACGGCCGGAGGCGTGCCTTGGGAGTCCTGGGCCATGAGAGCCTTTCACTCGGGCCCAATATAGCATGACCGGGCCATCGCACGATGACTGTCCGGAGGTAGGCCGCTTCGCGCGTCCGGTTCGATCACAGATTACCGGACATGCAGCCGTTCGCCCGGTTAGCCCACGCTTTCTCGAAGAATCTTGACACATACTACGCTGTGGCGCTTCAGTACATGTATTATAATTTCTGCCTGATTCACAAAGCCTTGAGGGTCACGCTAGAAATGGAGACGGGAATAGCCGATCACGTGTTTGCAATTGAAGAAATCACGGCATTGATGCGTGCAGAACTAATGATGGTGGAAGCATGAAAACCTTGCGAACAATTTGTTTGACATTCATCGCTTTGCTTTTGAGTTGGACCGCCTTCGCCCAAGTTCCGCCTCCTAAGCACGAATCACGAATACATCATTTATTTGCTTCGCACCGTGACACCAGCAATCTTGAGCAGCGATACAAAGACCTCTCCTGTGCTCTCGTTGTGATCCGAGCTGGCGATAAAATCGGTACGGGTTTCTATATAGGTTCCGATGGTGATGTCGTGACAGCATCCCATGTGCTCGGTGATCGGCTTTTCATTCCGGAAGGCCAACAAATGCGGATTACTATTCCGCTGCCTCAGGAAATAATCATCAAGAACAGCATGGGAGAGTTCACGATCCCAGCTTCAAGCTTAGAAAATAATGCTGATCATTGGGCTGTCGATCTTGCGCTCTTAAAGACTCGGAGACCGACTAGCTGTTGGTTGGGGATCGGTGACGACAAGGCCGCAAGACGAGGACAGCGTGTCATCGCGATGGGATTTCCCGGCCTAGCCTTCGGATCGTTATCACTTTATAGCGGGATCATAAGTGCCAGATTGAAAAGCGATTTGCTAATTGGGACTACAGTCCAAGGCAAGCCGTTAAAAGGGGAAAATGATTTACTTCGCGTACAAATGCCCATTTCACCTGGAATCTCAGGCGCACCCATCATTGATGACGAAAATAGAGTGATAGCGGTAGTTACTACGGCAGGTGCTTGGTCTCGGGATCTTGACGTTTTGGCTCGGCTTTCACGCACGGGGGCGATGCCTCCGTCTGCCCCGAACACGATTTCTCTTCCTTCTGCGCTGGCCCAGTTTGCGAGGATTTTTCACGATTATTTTTCTCCGGGCTACGGGGACGCGGTTCCTCTGAGCTATCTAACGAAGAAAGTACAGCAAGAAAATCAGCAATCTTCATCACCTGCCCATTGACCACAATCGTTTCATCAGGACTGGCCACGGTAATTCTGGAGGTCGTGCCGGAGAAAGAAACGGTTTCGGGTTTTGGAGCCTCCTCAGCCCCCGCTAAGGCGAAGGCTCCTCCCACAAGAAGTGACACGATTGTCAGCTGCAATGGTCGCCGCACACTAGCCAAGATGAAACCTCCAACCGAACTGTTGCCTAGATTTATGGATCGATATAACACCGTCGACCTCCGAATGCAATTCCCAAGTCTAGCGCCGGGCGAACAAAAAGCGAATAAACAGTACTGGCAAATTAAGAATCAAAACGAGTCCCCCCTAATTCTTTCCGGACTTGACACCCTCACTCAATCCTTCTTGCCACTTTGACCACGTACTGGCTTGCGGTGGGAGTGGCGGCAACGGCGGCGCAAGCGTAAACGGTGACGGTGTTTGCCGCCGTGACCCGCGCCCGCCAGTAGATGGCATCGCCCGGGTAGGTCAAAGGGGTCGCAAACGCCGCCTGATTCGTGACGGCTCCGGGAACGGTGGCCGTGCCCGTCGTACAGACGCCAGCGCCCAGCGACGAGCCTCCAAGGCTTGAGGTTTGGCCGGTGCGAAGTCCGTCCACGGCATACTGAGTCGTGCCGTTGGTCAAAAGTCCGGCGAGGGCGGACCCGCCCAGCAGGGAATTGTTGAGGTTCGAGACTGAAAATGCATTGAGTGTGAAGCCCCCGAGCGAATTGAGATTGACGTCCGCAGAGGTTCCGGATTGCGTCATCGTTCCGACGTGAATGTTCGAGACGGAAATGATTTTGGTGTTGCCTGCCAAGGTTATCGCGACGCATCCCGACGACGAGTTGGGATAGGCGTTGGTTTGGCAGGTCACGCCGTCGACATACACATTGTTGCCTCCGCCGATGGCAACGCCGACCGCGTAGGCGCTCAGAGTGCCCTTTCTCATACTGACATTTGAAACCTGAGCGTCAATCAAAGGATCCGAGCTCAGCACGACGCCGTTGAGAGCGCCCGAGCAGTCCAGGTCATCAATGATGAAGGTTGAGGCCGCGCTCGCTCCCGGCCCAATCGCCACACAACGCGAAGAGGTGGTTCCCTGGTTCCCGCCGGAGAGGTCGCTCGCGACGTTGCCGATGACCCTGCCGCCGTTGGTATTTTCCAGCCAAATGGCCGCATTCGTTTCTCCCCCTGTCGGGTCGTGAGCGTTGCGGACGGAATTAAAGGCAAAAAGCGCGTCCGAGGATTTGTCCGTTACATTTTGCTCGGTCACAATGCCGATGCGAGTGATGTCCGAGATGACGTTCCCGATGGCCTTGGGTCGGACAACGTCGGCGAAATAGATGCCATCACCAAAGGAACCGTTTCCGCCAGAAACAACGCAATCCCGGACCGTAACATCAGTCGAGCTAAAAACCTTCACCACCCCGTTGTTGCTGTTCTTGGCCTCGACCCGGATCAGATACCCATTGGTGACGTTGGCCAGGTAAATGGGTATGGCCACGCCGCTCGCGTCCACCGTGACGCCTTCCATGGAAAAGTCCGATACCGCTGCGGGAGAGTTCCCGCTGGTAACTCCGACCGTAATCACTCCTCCGACCGAATTGATGACGCTGGTGGCCGTGAGGACGCTTGTGCCCATCCCCCAGCCGAAGATGTGAACATTATTCTTGGTAATGTAAACCTTGTCGGTGAGGGTGCAGGTGGCGGGGTCAATCCAGATCGTGCCGCCGGTCGAGGGCAGGTTGTTGTGCGCTTCCTGAACACCGCAGGTCGCCGAGCCCGTGGCAAACTGGCTTGCGAACCGGATGCCCGAGAGGTTTTTGATATTCGCAGTGCCGGTTAAGGTCGCGGTTCCGTTGATCGTAGTTTTATTATTCAGGACGTTGCTGCCCGTTCCCTGTGGATTCAGCGTGATGCTTCCGTTGGCCGAAAAGGTATTGAGGGAAAGAGCGTTTTGGCCGACGACACGCATGGATTCTCCGGGCCCGGCCTCGATGGTGCCGAAGAATAAATTATCCGTCGTATTGAAAAAGTCGATGTAGGGCAGAATCCCCGCCCCTTGCGCCCAGACGCTGAACTCGCTGTAGCCGTCGCCTTCATCGCCACCAATGAAAAGCCCCATGGGACTGCCCGTGGTCGTCGCAACCACCCCGCTGGTTTGGCCGGTCGTGTTTAATGTGATCGGCTGGTTCGGGTTCAGGGGCTGACAGGTAATACCTCCGCCAGAACCTACGGCACAGGGTAAGGGTTGGAACCAGCCGCGGACATCCGTGATGGAAGTTATGGCGCCACCCGCCGTCACCACCTTGGCCAGCGGAATGTGGCCGATCGCAAAACCGGTGGTGTTTGACGCGGGAGCGCAGTTCGCGGCGGGGTTGAGGTAAACGTAATTCGTGGTGGCGTCCGCCAGGGTGAGTGTTCCGCCCGCGTATTGCACCGTCGCCGGAGGGTCGCCGCAGAAAGAAGTTCCGGGAGCGACGTTCAGCGTAAGCCCGGCGCCCGCGGTGGGCCAGTAACCAGGACCGACGCCCTGGACATAGGTGGCGTTGACTTTGAATAAAGGAGCCGTGCTCGCCGGTTGCTGGCCGAACAAACCGGAGGTCACAACTGTCATGGCGGCGAGCAGGCAGGCCGCGCGGGCCATCGGATTCCCGAGCGAGCGCTGGCGGAAAGAAAAAAACGTCGTGATTCTTGCGACAGGATGACGATGCGATGCCATAAAAGTCCTTTCGAGTTTTGTTTCCCCGAGTATTACCAAACCTGAACGTTCGCCGTGAGGCCTGCGTCGGAAGCTACGAGGTAAAGGTTGACGGAGTCGAACAGGTTTGAAGGTTGAAACCACAGGGCGCCGCCCGAGGTCATGTAAATCAGCACACCCGCCGGCGTGCGCCCCAGGTTGTGAGGCCAGGAAAAATTCCCCGCCGCCGCGGCGGTCACCGCGATTTGAGCGAAAACCTTTGTGGCATTGTTCACGGCCGTGACTTGGGTTGAGTCGGTCGAGATGCTGCCGAGAAAGGCGTCGCCCGTCGAAGCCGGCGCTCCGGTCAGGTTGTAATAAAAGCCGGTTATGGAGTTCCACCAGAGATAGCTGGTGGAACTGGCAGGCGCAGCGCCGGGCGCCGGGGCGGTCGAAGGAGCGTAGCGGTTACCCTGCGCATAAAGCACGCCGGCCGCGAGCCCTGGCGTGAACGTAGCGGAAGTTGCGAGAGCGAAACCTGAAATAACACCTGACAGTCCGCGGTCGGCAAGCCAGGTTGCAACGGTGCCCGCCGCAACCACCGCCTCCTGAACGTCGGCGGCATCCTGCAGGGACGAATCAATGACCTGCCAATTGGCGTCGAGGTCTGCCTCGTAGTTGTCACCGTGCCGGGGCTGGATGATCCCTTTGCGGGGTAGAACTGTTCGGACGACTGCCATAGAAAACCTCGGGATTCGGGATTCGGGCCGCCACTAAACCGGGTCCGTCAGCTGACGGACGGCGAGACTCGGGACTCGGGAATCCGGGCTAATCCCGGGCCCCGAACCCGGTTTTTACCCCGATAGCCGCGTGGCGATGGTTCGCACTTTGACCATGCCGGCGTTGGTTTGCGTCTCCGTGCCATTGTTCCAGTAGCTGACGAAGCAGCGAACCAGACCGGGGTTCGCTTCGTTCTTTTCCTCAACCCAGAAGTACATGTCGAACAGACTCCCTGGGCCCGCGTTCAGATTCGCGCGCGCGGGCTTCGAGAGCGCGCCGTTCGCCGAAGCCCCGCTCGTCGGTGAGCGCGAGTCCCAGGCGGCGACCTCGTACTCCAGTTCTTGCCGTAAATAAACACGGCCGTCTACGGCGCTCGTCGGGAGCTTGACCGTTTCGCCGTGCTTGTACCAGCCGTAGAAAGTTTCCGGGCGAACCGCCGCGAACTTGGCGTTATTGGAAATCTTGGTGATGGAATAATCCGTCAACGGCTGGTCAGCCGCGATGGCGGAATCCGGGAGGTCCACGAATCCGGGTTTAACTGCCAAGGTCATTTGAGCCATAAATCACTCCATCACCCGCTTTGAATTTAGAAAAGCGTCTTGCCGGGCGTTCCGTCCGAAGTGGCCTTTGTCGCAGCGCCCGAAATAAACATGTAACGCGAGCGGGCGGAGCTCGAGGCGCTTGGAAAAGCCGGCGTCCCCTGCGGCGCGACGCGTGAAAGGACTTTGGATCTCGCCCAGCCCGAGTCGAGCAACGTGCAGGTCATCGAGCCCTCGGTATAATTCGGCTGCTTCCCGGTAACCTCGTACATGCGGTTGGCTACCCCGCGCCTTCCGGTCTCAAAATTCGGGAGCAGCGGATGCGAGGCAAAAACATAATCTGCCGCTTCGACTCTGAGGGTCATGAATTGGCTGCTGACCTTGAGCGTCGGCGCTCCACCGATGGGGGCGTGCGAGATCGGATTGATTCCTGCGTAGCGGCGAAAAATCCGCGTGGCGGTCAGCCCGGCGAGCGCGACGCCGCCGCGCTCCGAGCGCAGACCCTTCGATTCGATAATTTGCTGGCCGGCCAGTCCGAACTGCTCGAGCGAAGTCGCTTCGACGAAAAGCAGCTCGGTCTGAAAGTCGTTACCGTCGTGGTCCAGCCGGTAGGTCACCTGGTTGACGATGGGCTGGCGGTCGACCTCGGGCAGCACCGTGATGTTGCGGTCGTTGAATGCAAACAGACCGAGGAACGAATAGGGCGGCAGGAAAAAACGCGGCGAAAGACGGCCATCAGCGAGCACCAGCAGATACCCGCCCAGCGCCTTGAAGATTTCGTACTCGAGGAACTGTTTGGCTTCGACAGGACGGGTGAAAGTAAAGTCCGTGAGAATGCCGGCGAAAATGCCGTTGCGATAAAAGAGAAATTGATTCACGTCCACGTCGGGATTGGGGGCAATCAGTGTCGAGTTGACGGTGGCCGTCGCGTTCCACCGGCTGGGATCGTAGAGCCGCCACGCCGTTTCCGCCTTCGAAGGCGCTTGTCCGAGGCCGAGCTCGTTCTGGAAAACCATCAGCGCGACGTCCATCGGGTTAGCGAGCAATGTCCGCGGGTGCTCGTCCGAGACCGGAAAGCCATCGTCACCGAGCGCGAAGATTTTGCTCTTGGCCGAGCGCTTCAGATCGCGGCATTGGAGCTTGTAACCCGTCAGGCCCGGCAGCGTCTGGACGGATTCGATTTCCTGAGTGGCGACCGTAACGAAATCAGTCGAAGCCATGCCGGGATAGCCGACGCGCAGAGAAACTCTGCGCCCCTCGAGCTTGCCGCCGCTCACGAGGGCTGTCATATACCCAGCGCCATCGGTGGTCTCGAGTTCGAGCGCGCCGATAGAGCTCTGACCCTCGAGCGGCCGGATGGACTGCTCGACACCCTGCGGGACCTTCAGATACGGCCGGCCGAGCAAGGGGGACGCGGCGCTCGTAAACAACACATCATTGCGCGTGGCGGTGATCCAAAACCACGCCATGGGAGCAATCGTCTTGCGGACTGAGAATTCCCAGGGCAAACCGCGCGAAGCGAGCGAAAAACCCAGAACGCCGTTTTCGCCGGTGGTCGAGTTGACAATCTTCATGCTCTCGATCAGGCGCACGAGGAAGGCATCCAGTCCGCCCGTAACGTTCGCGTCAAAGTACGCCCGCAGGCTGGCGTTGTCCGAGAGGCGCAGGATGGCGGCGAGCGCGCCCCAGGTTCCTTCCATCCAGACACTGACGGGCGACCCGGAGTAGCCTCCTGCGGAATCGGCATAGGTCTTAAAGCCGTCGAAGGGCGTCAGTTGCTCGTACGCCTGGTTGTAAGAATCGCTCGCGGAGCTCTTGAGGATTTGTTTGTTGGTCAGGTAGAAGTTTTCGTAGATGAACTCCAGGCACGAAACGGCCTTGGCATCGTCGCCGACTTCGTGGCAGAACATCGCGGACCACGAACCCGAAACGTCGAGCGCCAGCGACGTATCGAGCCCTGAGCTCGATGCGCCTTGCGCGAAGTGGCCCTTGACGGAGCCCGCAGCGGGAATCCAGAGCTGGCTGAGGATGGCGTCGCGAACCTCGGCGGCCTTGGTGGCGGCGGTTGCGGCTGTTGCCTGCAGCGAGTTGAATTGGCTCTGGGTAATCAGCCCTCGGTCGAGCAGGTTTTGCGCGGCGGTGGGCAGGACTCGCGACGCCTTGTCGAAAGCGAAATAGCAATCAATGTTGTGCTCGGTCGAAACCGAAGTCAGTTGCGTCGGGATATATTGGTATCCGGGATTCTGATAACGGCCCCAGCCGATGGTCATGAGGTTATGACGCGCGCCGCTGGCTGTCGACTGGAGCGAAAACAGAAAGGAAAGGATGCTCTGCAGACCGAGCGCGGCGTTCGCGAAATCCCCCGTGCGCTCCAGGTAAATGCCGTAGGCGTAGGCGACCCAGGCGTTGGCGCCGGCGCGGATATAAGGAAGGTCCACCTGGCCGTTGAATACGTCGTAGGAAAAGCTCAGCGAGCCGGCAGGCTGCGGGGCGCCCACGGAAAGGCTGTCAAGGCTGACGGTTCCGACAGCGTTGACGACAACCTGAAACGAATTGAGTGACCCGAGTGACTCACCCGCGACGAATTGCGCGATGAGAGCGGCGATATTCTCGGTCGCGATGGACCACTCGTTGGGGACGAGACTGGTCACAACCGTAATCGTTTTCGTCGTGGCGTTGTAGCCCGCAGTCCCGGTCGAAGTTAATTTTATACTCGTGACCTTGCTGGTTGAGCTCGTAACGCCGATGAGGAAGGCGAAGTTGACGCCGGCCTTGTACCGCCACTGCACGATGGAATCAAGAGAATCAGGGAAACCCGATCCCGCATAGTTCCACGTTGCCGTGGCGGACGAGGCGATGAAGGTAATGATGTTCGAACCCGTCGTGCCCGGCGGCACCGATGGGTCGTAGACGTTTGCAACCGAGCCCGTCCCGGATGCGAGCGACCAGCGCGAGGTCAGACCGTCTTCCGCGTCCTCGAGAACCAGAGAGGGAAGGTAGCCCGGATTTACACGAAGAAAATTAAGGCGCGAGACGATGCGTTGCGCCGCTTCCCAGAGCCCCGCAACCGAGAAAGCGATGATGGCGAGGGCCGCGCTGTAAATCCAGCAGCGGTTTTGAATGTAGGCGACGTTTGAACTGGTCACCGTGCCCGGCCCGACGAAGTCCGGGTCGCTGGGTGGAACTTCAATCGAGCGCGGCAGGTCGGAATAAACCGCCAGGTTTTGGAGAGTCGAATAAAGATCCACCGGCCCCAGTTGCGGGTCGTTGTAAATAACGTGCGCGGTGGGTGTGCCTTCGACTGCGACGAGGCTCGAGCCGAGCCGCGCGTGCGTCGAATCCTGAACGATGAGGGGAATGTTGTCTTCCTGCAAATATTCGATGTCGGTCTTCGAATAGATTCGGGCGAAGTAGTCGTGCAGCTTATTGCCCACGCCCGTGTTCGAATGCGCCACCCATCCGGTGACGCCCGAAGTGAACGAGCCCGGGGCGGGCTGCGTGGAAGCGGCGGGCATCAAGAAGGCAATGACCGTTCCGGCGCCGGCGTTGATTCCCCCCCAGGTGCCGTCGGAGGCGAGGGACGAGGAGCCCTTGTAGTAGAAGAGGTCCGTCCGGCTGAAAACGTCCACGCGATAATTGCCGGCCGGCGCGGTTAGATTGAGGACCCGACCGCTCACGACTTTTGTTGCGGTAAGCGACAGGACATTGACCAGCAGATTTCCGGAGAGGAGCGGCGTCGCGGAAAAGTTGATGGGGAATCCATCCGGCCCGGTCTGGTCATCCAGCGGAATGCCCGACAGCGGGTCGAGCACGATGTTGGGCACAACGTCCTGCGCGAAGTCATCGAAGCGGCCGCTCGTAACCGCCATCGAGCCTTCGAAAAAGGCGGGCGCCTGAGGCGTCGTTACGGCATTTCCAGAGAAGATCGAGCCGTTCGCGTTGAGGCGCGAGAGGAGCCACGTCATCTCGCGATCGAGCGCGCCCGCCAGGTCACCGGGATAAAATTCAAAAACTTCAGCCATGAGTCAGTGCCTTGTTCCTCGGTCTTGTTATCTCGGCCCGCTCGCCGCGGCGAGACGCATCAGAACCCGTATCCGGTGGTGCCGTAGCCGCCGATGCCATATCCGCCCCAGGAGACGAGGGCCGCGTCCGGGCGGAAAGTCGTAAGCGGCTCCGTCACCCCCTCGATCGTCACGATGTAGAGCGGATGCTTGGCGAGCTGCAGATTGTTCGCGTCGAAACTCGAATTGGTGGCGACGGCCATTTCGATTACCGGAAATCACAAGATGCGAAAAGCGAAAATAGAAACTCGAAACTCGGCCGAGTTTCTCGTTCTCACGTTACTGCCTTCCGAAACTTCAGGGTGAGCGCGTATACGCCCGCCGCTTTGAATTCGATCCGCGTTTCGGCGTCTTCCAGGACGCAATTGATGAAAGAGGCGACCGAAGCGTCGGGATAATAGGAAAAGGCCGCACCCGTCAGCGCGTGATCGAGGAACGCCTGCCAGTTGGCGAGATCGGCGCCCGCGCGGATCCAGTCGAGATTGATTTCCAAAAATTGGTCCACGCGCTCGAGCACCGACTCGCGCACTCCGGCGCTTGAAACGTTGTCGTGCCGGACGGCGGCCTTCCAGGCGCTCGGCTGGCGGACGGGCGGCGAGACGAAATTCAGTGTCTGAATGGTTCCGCCCGCGGGGGTGAAGACGATCTTAGGATTGGCCATATGTATTAACCGAGTGAAGAGCGGTCAAGTGCAGCTGGGAGCAGAAGAATGCAGACCTGATCTTGGCTGTTCTTTTCTGTTTTTTTCTGCTCTTCACTATCTTCACGCTCTCGTCGCCGGCTGGCGCACCACGGTGTAGGCCACAAGATTCACGTCGCGGTCGGAGACCGCGGTCGAGATGTGGCGCACCAGTTCGTCGATTCCGGCTTGGCCGCCGTACACGGGCCCCTGAAAAATCACTTGCACGGTTTTTTGCGCAGGCGCGGGCTGCGACGTCGCAGTCGCGGGCGTCCCGGCGGTCGTCTGGGACGATCCGGCACTCTGGCTCGACGAATTACTCTGTCCCCCGCCGCTTTCGCCGCCCGCGAGCGCCCGGCCGGCAAGCGCCGCCGCGCCTCCCACCACGCCGAAAATCGCTGCGGACTGGAAAGCGTTCGCGGCGCCGCGGAAATCGCGGATGGCGAGCAGGTAGAACCCCAACGCGGTCGAATAGATCGCCCGCACAATGGCTTCCTGCGCGAGGGCGCCGATCGAAGCCGCAGCGGCCTTGCGGAATGCCTCACCGATACTCTTTTGCCAGATTATGGCGGTCGCGACGTTGCGCGACAGCGCAAAGTCGAAAAGCTGCATTCCCTGAACCAGGCTTCCCTGTAATGCCTGTGAACTGGTCCGAACGGTTTCCAGGTTCGCTACAAAGTCGGACCGCCACGCCGCGGACGACTGGCGGTTGCGGTTGAGGAGCTGGTCGAGCGCGCCGAATTCGCCGCGCGCGCGCCCACTGAAGCTCAGCGCGGCAGCCTGGATGCGGCTGAAATCGGAGGTGCCACTGGCGGACCAGCGGGCGAGCCCGGCCGAGATTCCTCCCAGGTCACTGCCGAAGTTCGAGCGGAACTTGCGGATGCTGTCTTCGGCCCCGGAGGGGTCTGCGGAGATGCGGATTAGAAGTTCAGCGGCGTTGTTGGAAGCCATGATTTATTCCAGAGCGAAAAGATGCGATGGACCCTTGCGTTTGCTACCATCGGACATCACGCGCGGGCGGCGCAGCCGCGTCGTCCTCGCCTGCCTGCGCCGCCTCGCGCTCAGCGGCGATGAGGCGTGCCGCTGCGGCAAGGTCGAAGTCGAGCGCCAACACAGGATCGCGCAGCACCACCAGATCGCTCGGGCGGCAGCCGAATTTGTGAGCAGTGACGGCGAGAAAGGTAAAGTTTTCACTTTTAACGAAACCGCTCGATCCCGCAGGGCGGGATCGGGAGGTCCTCCTGGGATGAAGAGTTCGCGGCGGCAGTTGAAGTCGCCGGTGTTTCGCTCAGGGCGCGACAAGCCCATTCGAAGATGAAGGCGCGGTCTTCGATGGGGATTTCGTCGAGAGAAATCTCACCCGGACCTTCGCCGATGCGCGGCTCGATGACGGTGGCCTTGACCAGTTGAATCGCGAAGCGCGCGAGTTCAACAATTTCTTCGCGGCTGATTTCCCGCTCCGTTCCCAGGGCCGGCGTTCGAGAGTCGTCGAGCGCCGCGCCCAGCAGCCTCTGCGGCAACCGTCCGGCGAGAATCCACTCGAGCGGCTCGGGCCGGGCCGCGAGAATGGTTGCGCCACTCGGTAGGCACAGCCGCTCTGCCCGCTCGATGCGGGCCGCCTGGGATGCTGAGCGCCAGGCGGCGGCACTGGCGACGTTGTTTGGCTTGTGGCTCATAGCAAAGTGCTCAGTTCTCAGTCTTCAGTCGTCAGTTACTGAGAACTGACAACAGAAAACTGCTTACTTGCTACGTCTGGCGATAAATGTTTCCCACCTGATCGCCCGAGGCGCGCGTTGCATCGGCCAGCGCCTGGAACTTCACCTTGTAGGTGGTTTCCTTGCCGCGCTGGAAGGGAAGCTGGATGGCCTCCGCTTGATAAGCCTGGTAGAGCTGGCTCACCACGTATTTCGACGTCGCGTCGCGCCGAGGGGAGATCACCGCGACGGATGTTTTCGGAATGGCGAGAATTCCGCCGA
>CAYZVR010000011.1:25548-26826 GCA_964481715.1 uncultured Acidobacteriota bacterium
GTCTGCGAACCCGCGGGAAGGCTCGCGTCCGTTCCGGTGGTGTAGGCGCCGTGAACGATGTAGTACTTGAGCTTCGCGAGGTCCGACTCCTTGAGCGTGACCTCGACAGAAGCGGCCTCGCCCGTCATAACCACGTCAATGGGTCCGGCTACCTGGTCGGCATTGATTTCCTCGAGCTTGGGTGAGAGCACGAGGGTTGCGGCGCCTTCGGTCGCCCCCGCGAAAAATGGCGTCCCGGCGGTCGGCGTTCCTGTTGCGTCAATGGTGAGCCGGCTGCCGGCGGCGGGAACGTTTACGTTCAGCCACAGCTTGCCCGGCCCCTGATGGATTTTTGTTGCGTCAACGTTTGGCATGATGTCCTCCGAGTTTCACACTTGCAGGTAAGCGCTTCTTGGGAACCCCCGCCAACAAGGCTTGCGAGTGGGAAAGTTAGCGCCGGGCGGTCGACGCGGCGCTCGCCGCCCGTCAGCTGACGGGCAGGGGTCAAGGCTGCGGTCCCGACTGGTTTTCTCATCGGCTGAGCCCCGTCATGATGAATCCGAAAAAATCGGCATCGAGCGTCTGCGCAACCCCGGCCTGGTTCACAATTGTGAAAGCAGGAACAAGGTTTGCGGTCGGGACATTGGCCGAAGCCGTGCAGCCGCCCGTGCCGCCTGAGTTAAAACAGATTTCCGAATTAGCATCGAAAGTAAGAGCCACCTGACCGCTCGCCGTCGAGCGCAGCCGGACAGTATGGAACGACGTGTCTGCGGTGTAAGTCGTTCCGTGCGCCGTGCAGGTGGATGTTTTGCAGACCACAAACCGGAAGGCTGAGTCAGCGCCAGGTGATGTCGCCGACGTGTCGAACCGCAGGCCAATAAAGTTCACGGGGGGAACAGCCGTCGTGGTTCCAGTAACGCCGATATAGACGGAAGTGCTTGCCGTGGCGCTCATGGCAAACCTGAAATTGCTGTCCCAGTTGTTTGATGTGTTTCCTAAAGCTCCGAACATAAAAGCCTGGCTACTGGTGCCGAGAGAAAGAGTGCCGCCACGCGCGGTTGTGGTTGAGGTTGTAAGACGCTCGATACAAACTTGTGGCAATGTACCAACCGCCCCCGAACCCGTCACGCCGCTGGTTCCGATGAGGACGATGGCCCAGCCTAGCTCTCCGATCTGGCCGTTGGTGTTGACCGCGCCGCCGCAGAAATCGTCGCGCTCTATTAGAACGCTGCTATCGAGTGGATTGAAGGCAACGGTCATGGTGGAGTTCGCTCCGCCATCCGTCACCGACACAGCGCT
>CAYZVR010000011.1:26836-27176 GCA_964481715.1 uncultured Acidobacteriota bacterium
CAGGTCGGCATCGTGGCTGATGGTGACAAAAGTGTCAGCGGTCGATGCGCCGCCACCCGCGCCGCCGCCATCGCCCGCCAGGTTCCAGCCGTTTCCCGTCGAGTTGCAAATGAACAGTTGCTGGCCGGCCGTCGCGTCGGTTTTGATGTAGAGCTCTTTGTTCGCCGTACACGTCCCAGGAGCCCCAGCCGCCGTTCCGGCCTTGACAGGCGCCGTCGAGGTGTTCCCGGAAATATCGAAGGCCGCAGGAAGCTGGGCGTTGGTCACCGTGCCGGAAAGATTAGAGAACGCGGGTTGGGTGCAAGTCGGCACGGCATCTCCGTTAAGCGTCGAGGCCCAG
>CAYZVR010000012.1:0-27168 GCA_964481715.1 uncultured Acidobacteriota bacterium
AGAATCGCCGGAAGCGGTCGCCCGAGGCAATCCGCCCGCTTTCTTCCATGCAATTCCTGAATTCATGTGACGCGTCCGGAGGCAAGGCCCACTCCATCATTTCAGCGTAGGAGGCGGTGGGAAGGTAGATCCTCCCGACGGGCGCGTGGGCATCGAGGTAGGAAGAGACCGTGCCGGTCTCGAGCCAATCTCCCGAATCTTCCACGGCGTGGAGGAATTTCTCGAGCCACTTGTTCGTGTAGCAATGGTCGTAGGTACCCGGCCAGACTCCGAATTTTTCGCAATCGTCGCCCGATGCAAAAAGTTTTGTTGGCAGATTCACGCCCTCGCGCAGGACGCGCACGGTTTCCTCAGGGTCGCGAAAGGGGATGGTGTACCGCAAGATCTGAAGGCTGGGGACCAGACGCAGCGGCGCGCCCATCTCTTCGGTGATGTAGGTGCCATGAAGCTCGCGGGGCTCGGCTCCAGCAGCAAGAAAGTGCGTGTCGTCGAGCATCACGTACTCGACGCCGGCTTCGGCGAGCGGCCCGACCAAACCCGGTTCCCAGACCCGCTCGGCCACCCAGGCGCCGCGCGGCCGCGCTCCGAATTGACGATCCAGATAATCCGCGAGCAAACGAATTTGAGCTACCTTATCGGCGTCCGGGATAGCAGGCAGGATGGGTTCGTAGAAACCGCCGCCGACCAGCTCCGCCTGGCCGCGCTCGACCAGCCGACGAAGACGGTCGAAGAAATCCGGATGGTGTTTCTCGAACCATTCAAGCAGAATGCCCGAATAGTGCAGGCTCATGCGGACCCCTGGGTGCGCCACCAGGGTTTCGACAAACGGAAGGTACGATTTCTGATAGGCTTCTTCGATGACGTGATCGAAGTTTCCGACCGGCTGGTGGGAGTGGATCAGCAAAACGAGCGAAACTTTATCCAATGCAGATTCCTTGCGAAGAATTTCCAGTAGTTTCCCGGAGCGATCGCGCCCTTTCCGAGAAATATTAGAATAGAATGAATCTCGAACTGTTACCAGTCCAAACCCGTTCCGGACGCCTGCCGATCCGCACCTTGCCCAGGAGGAAATGTGGAGCCGAAGAAACTGCTGAAAGTCTGCCAGAGCGAACTTCCTGCGATGCTTCGATGCCTTCGGCAGGCCGTTGAAATCGAGTCGCCCAGCCTTTCGAAAGCGCATGTGGACCGCATGGCGCATTTTTTCGCACGCGAGTTCCGGCGTTCCCGCGCCAAGGTCAGGGTTCTCCCGCATGCGTCGGCCGGCTCTGCCATGCTTGCGGAATTCTGGGGAGGGCGGCACTACGGTCAGGCGAAGAAACCTATCCTGCTACTGGGTCACCTGGACACCGTGTGGGACGTAGGAACTCTGAAGCGCATGCCCTTTCGTATTTCGAAGGGCCGCGCCTGCGGGCCGGGAATTCTGGACATGAAGTCCGGAATCGTGTGCGGCCTGTGGGCGGTCCGCGCGTTACAGCAGTGCCGCGTGACTCCCGTCGGGCCCGTGCGGTTCCTTCTCACGCCCGATGAGGAAATCTCCAGCCTCGCTTTTCGAAAAGAAATTCTTGCTGAGGCGCGCCGGGCCCGTGCGGTTCTCGTTCTCGAGCCTGCGGCCACAGGAGGGGCGCTCAAGACCGCGCGCAAAGGCGTGGGTGAATTCCGCGTAACCGTTTACGGCCGTTCGGCGCACGCGGGGATCAATCCGGCGGCGGGCGTAAACGCCATCTCCGAGCTCGCCCGGCAGATTTTGCGCGTCGAACAGTTTGCCCGGCCGCGCCAGGGGTTAACGCTGACTGCGGGTGTCATCGAAGGCGGCACGCGGACGAACGTGGTGCCCGAGCGGGCTTCAGCATCCATTGACGTGCGCATCCCGCGATTAAAAGACCGGCAAATCATCGAGTGGAGGATGAACAATCTGAAGCCTTTTCATCCAGAAGCGCGCCTCGAGATCAAGGGCGGCGTCAATCGCCCGCCCATGGAACGCAAGATGGCGGTTGGCCTCTTCACTCTGGCACGCAAATTGGGTCGCGAGATGGGCATGGATTTGAAAGAAGCTTCGACCGGCGGAGGTTCAGACGGCAATTTCACCGCCGCTCTCGGCGTTCCGACGCTCGACGGGCTGGGCGGAGTCGGCGACGGCGCCCATGCGCTCCACGAGCACGTGGTCATCGCCGAGTTGCCCCGCCGCGCGGCGCTCATCGCAGCGCTGTTGGCGACCCTCTAACGGCCTTCGGACGATCCCTGTGCGGAACGCTTTAGGCTACGAACCGTACCTCTTTTCGATGTATGTAGCGACGTCCTGCTCGAGGTTGGAATAACTGAGGTGAAGCTCGCCTTCGAGTAGAGAGCTGAAATCGGGGCTCGTAGCCATCATCTTGAGCACGCGGCGGATTTCCGGCATTCCGTAGGTGTCCCGCAGGAATTGCAGTGCGGCGAGCGACTTGGCATAAGCCATCCCCACTTTGTCCTGGGGAAGTTCGAGGAAGGAACTCTCGAGGTCGTTGAAGGGGACCGTCTGCCCGCCCGCGAGTGCCCGGGCAAGCCGCACGCCCGAAGTTACGGTCGTCGAGCCCTCTTCAAGCTGGGCCAGCCCTTCGTTGAACCACACCGGGCAGCGGCCGAGCGTGGCCTGGTGGACGAAGGAGTGTGTCAGCTCGTGTTTGAGGACCCGCGCGAGATCCGGCGTCATGGAAGAGAGTCCCGAAACCGGAATGCGGATCTTGCCGTCGTTCATGGCGCCTGCCCAGGAAGGAAGTTTTGTAATGTCGTCGAATGCCTGGTTGGGATAGAGGACTACGACGATCGTTTCCTGGGGATAGACATCCAGGTCGAGCTGCAGATCTTTGAAATCAGCATCGAGTGTCCTCAACACATCGTCGGCGAGCTGCTTCACACCCGTGCCCTGATAGCGAAGCAAGAAGTGCAGGCTGCGCATTTCCTGATAGGCCCCCGCGATATTCCTTTCCTGTTCGGCCTTGGCGAGGGCTTCGCGGACGCGGGTGTCGTCACGGAGCTCGAGGGATCTCTTCCATTCCTCCACCGCGCGGTCAAGGTTTTCGGTGTAATAGTAAGCCGAGCCAAGCAGGAGGGGAATGTCCGGTGACTTCGGATACTGTGCGTCGGCGGCGAGCAGCAGGTCAACCGCCTGGCTATAATGCTTTTGGGTCACCAGCTGATAACCCAGCGCCAACATCAGGTTGAGGTCGGAAGGGGCAAAGTTGAGCGCATGGCGATAGAGCTCGACGGCTTCATCGGGTTTGCCGGCGTGCGCAAGGAAAGCCGCCGCTTGACGGTAACCGAGGGCGAGACGATAGCGGTTCTCATCCGTGGGGTTGCGAAGAACGTCACTGTCCAGGCTTTGGAGACGCGATGGGTCAACCTCGTTGTTTCGAACCACACTCAGGGAAGGGTCATTCAGACTCTCGAGGATGTGGGGGGCGGGGAGCGGCGGACTCTCTCGTCCTCCGGCTCGCGGAATGTCACCTCGCGGACCGTCGGTGCCAGCGGGCGAAGTGCGGTCAATGTGATCCACCAGGGACCGCGGAAGCGAGTATTCGCCTCCGCCTTGCTGGATAATAATTTCTTGAGCGTTTTCCTGAATCACCGACCCCGCGATTTTCCTCCCGTTTTTCAAAAAAATTTCGTCGGCCTGAGAAGCAGTAGCGAGAACCAGAAGGGTGAGAAAGGCAAGCCAACCCGCTCGTACCGACGGAGGAAGTCTGTGCGATGGAGAATTGGGCCGGACGGTTTCGCGGGCGCGAAAGGACATGCCAGTTGGAATCATACATCAGCACTGAAGTCCGGGTCGAGATGGTGGCTGTTGAACTGACCGGGTGAGAGGATTAGAGTTAGTTGGATGCGATTTCACGGGTTGAGAGCGGCGTGGATGTGTGCCCTGGCCCTCTGCGCCGCGGGCGCATTCGCTGGCGATACTCCTCCCCCGCCTGCAACCGATGCTTTGGAACTCCTCCAGCAGCTTCAGAAGGCCCCGATAGATCCCTCCCAGGTCTACTTTGTGCGCAACGTGCGGCTGGCGCGCAACGGGATCAACATTTATCTGAACCGCGGTTTCATCGGCCTTCTCGCTCCCGTCGCGGGAAAGGTGACCGGGGCTGCCTTTACGGGCGATGCGGAAGTTCTTCTTCAGCCTCCCAATCCGGTGGAAAAGCGCAGCCTGGCCCAGTTTACAAAATCCGCAGTCCTGGAGGAGCGCTTTTCGGCCGCTCATTTTCGTTTCACGGACGGAACGGCAGCGGAACTTCTTGAGAAAGCCCGCAAAGCCGACCCGGATGATCCGGAACAGCCCACGGGACTCGTGGAAGGCTGGGGCGAAGCTTCGCTTGCGATGAACGCCCAGACTTCGGCGAGAATCCTCCAGGACCTTCTCGGAGAAAGCGATCGTCCGTTCTTCCACGCCCGGCTCGAAGGCGCCACGCTGGGAGAGTTCGAGGTTACGGATGACGAGCGCGTCCCTGAAGCTATTCGGGTGGGTGGCGTGCGCGAGAAAGAAGGAATCGTCTACGCCGATATCTGGTGTGCTTATCCAAGCCGCAAGTCGCGGGAGCGCACGGACGCGCTCCAAAAGGGCACGGTCCGGGTGACATCCTATAAGATTGAGACCCGCATCCGGGAGGACAATAGCCTGGAGGGCCGCGCGGAACTCGAACTAGAGTTACTGTCCGGTGCGGACCGCGTCATCGCTTTCGAACTGTCACAGCAGCTTCGATTGCGGCGTGTTCAAGACGAAGAAGGGCGCGAGTTGCCCGTTCTGCCTGACCCCTCCGCGAAAGAATCCTCGGAGGGCGAGCGGAATGTTGATTGGATTACCGTCGTCCTCAACGCTCCCACTCCGGCGGGATCGAAGTTTCGCCTGACTTTCAATTACGACGGCAACGTCATCACCGACGTTGGAAACGATGTCCTGTATGTCGGGGCGCGTGGAAGCTGGTATCCCAATCGCGGCCCGAGCGACCACGCCGCGTATGACCTGACTTTTCACTATCCCGATCGTCTCACCCTGGTTGCAACCGGAAAGCGTGTCGAATCGGGTTCCGCCGATGGCTGGAAGCATAGCCGCTGGGTTTCCGACGGCACGTTTCGCGTAGCTGGATTCAATCTGGGAGTTTACGATTCCCGCGTTCGCAAAGTGGGGAGGGTGGCGGTGGAAGTCTACGCTACGCGCGAGGCGGAAGCGGCGCTCGAAAAACGCCATCTTGATGCGGCGACACCTTTGGTTGTAGAGACCAGTCCCATGGCGGAGGGACGGGCCTCGCTACGGGTGATTCCCGGTCCGCCGCCTCGTCCGCTCGATCCCGCGGCGCTGCTTGATCAGGTGGCCACCAGGGCGGCCGACGCCATTCGATATTTCGAAGGATTATTCGGCCCTTTTCCTTATTCTCGTCTGGCCCTGGCGCAGATACCCGGAAATTTCGGGCAAGGCTGGCCGGAGCTCGTTTACCTCCCGACGCTCACCTTTTTGAGCGGGGACGAGCGCTTGGAGCTCAGGCGACGCTCGCCCGCGGAGGACTTCGGGCCGGGGCTTTTTGTCAATCACGAGATCGCCCACCAATGGTGGGGGAATGAGGTCGGCTGGAAGTCCTACCACGACCAGTGGCTTTCCGAGGGCTTTGCGAGTTATGCCGCGGCCCTCGCGCTGGCACGCGAAAAAGACGGCGATCGGAAGATGCGGGAACTCCTGCACCTATACAAACAGGAATTGTTGAGCAAGAACAACGAGGGTGAGACGATCGAATCGGGCGGACCAATCTGGCTGGGACGCCGCCTTACCAGCTCACTGAACCCGCAAGGATACGACAACATCGTCTACAAGAAATCCTGTTGGGTTCTTCACATGCTGCGCGACCTGATGACCGATCCGAAAACAGGATCGGACGAGCGATTTTTCAAAATGCTCCGTGGGTTTGTGGAGGCTTATCGCGGCGGCAGTCCATCTACCGAAGACTTTTTGGAACACGCCAACCGTTATATGACCCCGGCCATGGACCTGGATCGCAATCACCGCCTGGATTGGTTCTTCACCGACTGGGTTTATGGCACCGGAATCCCCAGTTACAAACTCGATGTCAAGACGCGCCGGCTTGCCTCCAACCGATATGTGGTTCAGGGAACCATTCAACAGTCCGGAGTTCCAGACACATTTGAGACGCTCGTGCCAGTGGTCGCAACCGTGGGAAGGGAGAGGAAAATTCTTCTGGGCCGCGTCCTTGTCAGCAGCGCCGGAGGGTCTTTCCGTTTCACCACCACCCTCAAGCCCGCGCGTGTGGCAATTGACGACACCAACCTGCTTGCTGTCGTCCGTTAGGCGCGTTCAAGGCAGGACTTGCTGGCATCCCCTTGGGCTGAGACCAACAGATTAGACGCAGCCGGCAGCCATGGGTTCACCAGATTGAAATCGCGCGAAACGCCCACGTGGCAATAAACTAAGGTAGCACGAAACGCGGCTGACCCAATCGGACTTAAAATCCCTTGGCCCGAAAGGGCCGTGTGGGTTCAATTCCCACCCCGGGCACCAATCTTTCGTTGGACTTCCAGACATCCCACACTGCAACCTGCGGGCCGCTGTGATACGATATGGCATTATCAATCAGATAACCACGATACGTCTTACTGAAAGTCCGGTCTCTATACACGCCATGGCGGGAGCCTGCCGTGCCGAAAGAGCCTAGCTAGTGGGGCTTGACGGGCGGGGGGGCACGGGTATAACTTGGCCTTGAACCGGGGCCGAAAATGGAAATTCCGGGTTACTACGTGTTTCATCTGGCGGAAGGCCATCTGAACCGGCGGCAGTTCGGAGCGATGCTGCGCCGGATCGCGCTGCTACCGGTACCGGCGGGGTAGGAATCACGGGAGCGCGAATCGGCATCGGTCTCCAGCACGTTGGGATAAGGAGGGGTGTTGCAAAGGTGCTCAGAAGAGCGGACGATCTTGCGCTGTCTTGGTGGGGGATCGCAGACCCTGAGGCAGGCCCTTCCGTGAGGAAGATCTTCCCCGCTACGCGAGCAGGCAAAGCAGGCCTGTAGTTAGCGCTGTTCTTGCAGTCAAAAAGGAGATTCCGGGTAAGACACTTCGCCAAATCTAGCACTCCCGCGGTGTCCGACGACGCATTTCACTCGCCGCGATGCCAAGTGACAAGGGGGTGCTGATGGTACATGATCATTCAACCGCAGAGTTGAAGATCCAACAGAAGCAGGGGGCATCATGAAGTCAACCAGCTACGCTAAGGCCAAAGAGATTCGGGCACAAAAAGATCACGGAGTGCGCACTGTATTGGTGTTGGTGCTAGGCAGCTTCTTGGGGACGCTTGCCGGCCCACAGAGAGCATCCGGGCAGCAGTATTACAATTCGTTCGCAAAGATGGTTAGCATGACGAGCATGTGGCAAAGTAATTTCTACAGCGACATCATTAGAGCAAACGCCGCAAAAGGTTCGTTTAAAGAACTTGCGGATGCGCCACGGATCACACGTCAAGATATACAAAATCTATGCAAACCGTTCCCGTGCGGTAATGAGTCGAATCTAAATCCCTCACCTTCCCAGGATGCTTACCCAGGGGCAGCACCGAATCGTCCGCCGACAGCTCCAACCAGTTATCCGATAACAGCCACCGACTTCCGGCCGGTGGGAGGCCGTATCGTTCCGGACGAGATCAGCCGTATGTCCCAGGGTACTGCTGAGGAGAAAGAGCTGCTACGCTCGCTCAGCAATCAATTTCTCGACGCGTTCGAGAAAGAAGGTCGCAAGAACAATATAGCGAATTCGTTTACGTTCCTTACTTCGATAAGCATCGAGATCGTCGCCGGTAGAGAGCCGACGGATGCCGAACAGGAGCAGCTGATATCGGGATTCAACAATTCGATCGCGTACACACCGCAATTCGTGTCGATGACTGCGCGCGATAAACAGGTTCTTCACGAGTGCGCCGTTGTCAGCGGCGGGATGATGGCGTTTCTTCACACACAAGGCAAGGAACACAACGACGCCAAAATGCAGGCCGACGCAAGAACGATGGCAAAAGCCGTGCTGGGATATTTTTTTGGCGTTCAGCTCCCATAAGTTTACCCGACGGGTTACGCTGCGGTACGAGTAGGCGCCGTGACGGCACGAATTGGCCGTCCTTCAGTAGTCTTCAATATGGCTTGAAACCTGCTGCTGAAAGAAACCGGTATCGCAGAACGGCATCAAGGATGTCGGAGAATTAGCCGATGCTGAAACAATCCTCAAACTCGTTGACACCCCAGGTATCCCTGCTACACGACTCGTTACAGATGCCTTCAAAACGGCCCAACGCCAACCAAAACGCTGGTTTGACTAGCTGTGCATTTCTTCTTCAGGATCAAAGTCTTTCAAACGGTTTCGAAACGGACATGAATCGCACCGAAGGGACTTAAAAGTCCCCCTTTCAGCAGGCTAAGAGGCCACAGAACGGCCAAGGGGCGGTTCGTTCAAGAATCCTCACCAAAGACCTTATGCCATCAGACCTAACCTGGCGGCCAGTGGAAAACCCGGCCTCCCAGCACGTGGACGTGGAGGTGGTAAACGGACTGGCCTGCCCATGCGCCGTTATTGATCACGGTTCGATAACCCTTGTCGAGGTTCCGATTGCGGGCGAGGGCAGCCGCCACAGAGAAGAGATGTCCGAGCAGGGACTCATCCTCCGGCGTAGCCTCCGCGAGCGAGGTCAGGTGCTTTCGCGGGACGACCAGCAGGTGGACGGGCGCCTGCGGATTCACGTCCTCGAAAGCCACGACCGAATCGTCTTCATGAACAATCCGAGCGGGCGCCTGGCGGTTGACGATCCTGCAAAAAAGGCAGTTCTCCATAAGTGTCCGTTTCAGTTGATCCTCACGATGAAAGTTTCGGAAGCGTAGTTCGCCGCGCGAAGTTTGGCTGCCAGTCTTTCCGCTTCTTCTTCCGTACTGACACTTCCAACGCGGACGCGATAAAAAATACCGTCGTCCCTTTCGAGAGTTTGAATGGTAACGGGGCCGAATGAGCTGGGAATCTGATCTTTCAACCTCTGGGCGTTTGTCTGGTCGCGGAAGGCGCCGACCTGCACCGCGAAGATGCCGGGGGAAGGTGTGGGGCTCCCGGTGTCGCCGTAACCAAGAATCTCCAATCGCACCCGGGCGATGCCAAGCATCTGCATGGCCTGTGCTGCGGCATAAGACAGATCAATAATTCGCCCTTCGACGAACGGCCCCCGGTCAGTGATGCGCACCACAACGTTTTGGCCGTTTTCAAGGTCGTGGACCCGCACACGCGTTCCGAAAGGCAGCGTTCGGTGTGCGGCCGTCATGGCGTACATGTTGTAGACTTCTCCGCTTGCCGTCCGCCGGCCGTGAAAGGGGTGGCCGTACCAGGAAGCGATTCCCTGCTCACCTTGAATTACGGGAAGCTGTGGAGCGGGTCGTCCTGGCCTTTGGGCCTTTGTGGTTCCGGGGGGTTTACTGGGTGGCCGAGCCCGAGGACGGCGGCGGTGGCAGGCGGATGCAAGCAGAACCACGCCAAGCGCCAGGCCCAGGGCGACGAGCCTCCGGACTCCTCTGCGTGCCCGGACTGAAGCACAGGGCATAGGCGTTGTCTTAGCGCGACGGCTTAGCGAGATTCTTTGCCAGCTTTTCCAGTTCTCGTGAGGCTCGGCGCAATGCACGGGCCATGTCCTCGCGAGCTGAGGGCTTTACTTTCCCGTCCAGGTATTTCGTCAGCTTCCCGATTTCGCGGTCCAGAGCCTTTCCGGCTTCTTCGAAGTTCATAGCACCTCCTCCGCCCATCAGCATCGTATTCTAATCAAGAGATGAGCGCGGGCACAAATGAAAATCCTCAGGGTGTGGGACCGGTAGGCTATAATTTGTTCTTGCGCTTCATCTGAATTTACCATTCAAGAAAAGATGGCCTTACCCCCGCGAATCCGGTTCAAACTCGAGCGACTGAAATCCTCATTCCTTGAAACATTCGGAGAAGAGAAGAGAACCTACAACGCCGCTCATCGCATGTGTCCGGAATGCCGCGGGCTGATCGAACGCAATGCCTCGGTTTGTCCGCTTTGTGGCGCCAAAATCAAAGCGCCGCGCTCTCGCGCCGGCACGTCTCCCGATCGGCTCTTGGGAGTGATTCCTGTCCCCTCCACGGCCACTTCCGTACTGGTTGCGGCGAACATCGCCATGTACGCCCTTGCCTGGTACATGACGCAGTCGGCTGCCTCCGACCAGCTCGAGTCGGTTTCGATAATGAGCGGCATTGACGGGCGCGTCCTGATCCGGTTGGGCGCCAAGTACGGCCCGCTGATGGTTCGGGGTGAGTGGTGGCGACTGGTTACCGCGACCTTCCTCCACGCCGGGTTGCTGCACATCGGGTTCAACCTCTGGTGCCTCTTCGATCTCGGCCCCGAGGTCGAATCGTTATTCTCAACCCAGAAATTTATCGTGCTCTATCTCGCGACGGGCGTGTTCGGTTTTGTCGTCAGCTTGTTCTGGAGCCCCTACGGGATTTCGATCGGCGCATCCGGCTCGGTTGTCGGGATGATCGGCGTGCTGATTGGCGCGAGCTACCATCTCGGCGCGCTGGGCAAGGCGTACCGGAGCCAGCTCTGGCGCTGGGTGATGTATATTCTTGCGATGATGCTGATTCCGGGATTGGGCATTGATAATGCCGCGCACGTCGGCGGCCTTGTCTTGGGCCTGGGTCTCGGCTACCTGGTTCCGCAAGGCGAGTCCGAAACGCGCGCGGGCGAAAACCTTTGGAATACCCTCGCCGTGTTCTCGGTATTCATCATCGCGGGTTCGTTTGCGCTCATGGCGCTGCAACTCAATCGGCCGCTCTGACTTCCGAAAGAACCAACCAGGCCATGCGGCCAATCCAATGCGAAAGGTATGTTGCTGCCGCCGATAGGCGCCGTAACCCGCTCGAAGCCAATCACCATGTTGGATGCCGACACGGGAAAGCAGAATTTGACGGGTGAGATACTGGCCGCCTTGCGTGCAGAAACACCGGGCTGCGCGAACCGGATTCATCTCAATAACGCCGGCGCTGCACTCATGCCTTGTTCGGTGCTCGACGCGGTGCGCGGACACCTCGAACGTGAAGCCGAACTTGGGGGCTACGAAGCGGCTGAGGAAGCGGCTGAGGCCGTCGGCGCAGCCTACGGACACGTTGCGCGACTCCTGCGCGCGCAGGCACGAAATATCGCGGTGGTTGAAAACGCCACCGTGGCCTTCGCCCAGGCATTAAGCGCCTTCGATTTTGCGCCCGGCGACGTCCTGGTAACCACGCGGAATGATTACATCTCGAACCAATTGATGTACCTCTCGCTCGCGCGACGACATGGTTTGCAAGTGTCGCGCGCCGAAGACCTGCCGGAAGGCGGTGTGGACCCGGAATCGGTGCGCAAGCTCGCCGCCCACCCGCGCTGCCGGCTGGTGGCGGTGACCTGGGTTCCAACCAACTCCGGACTGGTCCAACCTGTCGAAGCGATCGGCGAAATCTGCGAGGCCGCGGGCGTTCCCTATCTCATCGATGGCTGCCAGGCGGTGGGACAAATTCCGATTGACGTTCGCCGCCTGCGCTGTGACTTTCTTGCCGCAACCGCGCGCAAGTTCTTGCGCGGGCCGAGGGGCGTGGGATTCCTTTATGTTTCCGAGCGAGCTCTTGAGCGCGGATTACATCCGCTGCTCGTCGACATGCGCGGAGCGAAGTGGGTCGGCGCCGATACTTACGAGCTGGTTGATGACGCCCGGCGCTTTGAAAATTGGGAGTTTGCCTACGCCCTCCTCCTGGGCTTGGGAGAAGCGGCGCGCTATGCAGAGGCTGTCGGCGTGGATCGCGCCGGCCTGCGCGCGCGGGAACTCGCTGCCTACGCCCGAGAGAGACTCGCAACACTTAACGGCGTTCGCGTTCTTGATCGGGGCAGGGAACTGTGCGCCATCGTGACCGCCGAAATTGCCAGCCTGGACGCGCGCCAGGTGGTCAGCCGCCTGCGCGAGCGGGGAATCAACACCAACGCCTCACTGCGCGAATACGCCGTGATTGACATGGAAGAGAAGCATGCTACGTCGGCGCTTCGAATCTCGCCGCATTACTACAATACTCGCGAGGAATTGGATTCTGCGGTCGCGGCTCTCGAAGAGCTGCTGCGAGGAGTCTGACGCGGATGGCGGCGGATTTCAAAGACGAAATGCGCCTTCGCGGAACTATTTCGACGCGACGTGAGTTCCTCGAGAAGGCTTGGGGAGCCGGTCTGGTGCTGACGGGCGCCTCTTCACGCATGCGCCTCAGCTCCGAGGGAAATATGCCCACTTCGATCCGTCGAAAGCCTTTAAGTTGGAAGACCCATCCGGTCGCGAAAATTCCCGACGGCTATCAAGTGGCGGTCGCGGACGTGAACGGCGACGGAAAACCGGACATCCTCGCGCTCAGTTCCGAGGAGAGCGTGGTCGAGTGGTACGAAAATCCTTCGTGGAAAGCACGTTCCATAACCACCAACACAAAAAAGAATATTAGCCTGGCACCCCTCGTATGGAAGGGTTACGCGGGTCATGGGATTGCCCTGGCGTCTGATTTCTATCTCGATGAGAGTGCGCGCGGGGGGAGTTTGTGGTGGGCGGAGCCAGACAGTTCCCTTGACTCCGGTTGGTTGATCAATTCGATTGGATCGATTCCCACTTCGCATCGGCTGCGCTGGGGCGATCTGAACGGCGACGGCCGCCCGGAGCTGGTGGACGTCCCGATATTGGGTGCCGGAGCTAAGGCTCCGGACTACGGCGTGGGTGCGCCGATATCCTGGTTCCGAATTCCAGAAGCGGTTTGGCGTGAGCCTTTGCGCCGGTCTCACGGAAAGGATGAGGCATGGGCTGGCCACTTGATAGACGATTCATTGACTGTCGTTCATGGCTTCTCCGTCTTTGATTGGGACGGCGACGGTCGCGATGAGGTTTTGACTGCGAGCTTCGAGGGCATCCACGTCTTTCGATCCGAGGGTCGGGGTGAAAATTTGAGGTGGATGAAAACACGCCTGGCAGCGGGAGACGAGTTTTCGAAGCCGAAGAGAGGCTCGAGCGAAATAGGAGTGGGAAAAGTTGGCGGCCATCGGTTCCTCGCCACGATCGAGCCCTGGCATGGCGAGCAGGTGGTGGTTTATCTTGAGATGGAAGCCGGCAAGTTGTGGAGCCGAAACGTCATCGACTCGAGCTTTCGGGATGGTCACGCGCTCGCCTGCGCCGATCTCGACGGTGATGGCAACGACGAAATCGTGGCGGGATATCGCGGTCCCGGAACCAGTCTGTGTGTATTCCACGCGTGGGACGGCATCGGGAAAAACTGGGAGAAGCAAACGCTCGATACCGATATGGCAACCTCCGGCGTGGCCATCGCGGATGTAAATGGCGATGGGCGGCCGGATATCGTCGCCATTGGGGCTTCGACCGGGAATGTTAAGTGGTATGAGAACGTTGGGTGAACTCAAAGGTCAGGCAGCCTGGAAAAATCTTTTTCTTCGCTCCTCGCTCTTTCCGGATAAACATCCGTAGATTGAGTCTTTTTCCCCAGTTAAGCAGGAAACCACCTGCTGTTTTTGACATCCAATCATTGTGGGTCGTTTGCATTCCAAAATAGTCATACTCGCCCTTGCGTCATTGGCTTCGGGTGCGGTGGCCCTCGCCGCTATCGAACCCCCTTTTCAGCAAAGGGTTACGACAGAGGCCAAACCAAGACAGATTCCTGCGGGGCGGGGCCAAAAGCCTTTCGACGTTGTTTAATCTGCGATCCAGGTCGACGAAATTCGGGGTGACAGAAGTCCCCGCAAAGCAAATTCAGACGCTGGGGGGAGTATTCGAGCGGGAGAGACCAGGCCTCCTGTCGGCCTAATTGAGAGCACGAAGTCTACGAGCTGTCCACTGGCGTTTGATTTTCAAAAGACGCCAAGAAGTACATACATGATGCAATCTGGTGTAAATTAAATAGTTTGTGTGTCTGGGGCCTCATAGCGGCATCTGCAGAATTATGCGGCCCCAGAAAGGATTTGCTTGGATTCGAAAACCGCAGCACGAGACCGTCAGCGAGACGGAGACTATTCGGCAGCCGTGGTTGGCAGGCGGATTCTTCTGCTTTTGCTTCTTACCGGGCTTGTTTTAGGAAGCCCAATGGAAATGCGCGCCGGCCAGTCATTGCCGGGTTCGTTGCACGGAACGGTGACAGCCACCACCCCGGACGGACAGACATTCACCGTGGAGGGCGCGCGCATGGAACTCGATGGGAGCGCGTCGGGGCTGCCCTCTCTTTCCGCGTTTTCCAACCAGAACGGAGCCTTCAGCTTCTCGAGCGTCCAATCCGGCGCATACACTTTGAGAGTCTCATCACAGGGATTCAAAATCTTTTCCAGGCCAGTGAATGTCGAGCCGGGTGAGGGGTCGATCCAGGACATTCGCCTGGAGTTCGAGACAGTTCGACAGGAAATCGAAGTTCACGAACAAGCCCCGCGGGTTTCTCAGGAATCGACCGCGCCTCCGGCCACGCTCAGCGCCCCACGCTTGAAGACGGTGCCCACGACTCAGTCGAAATTCAAGGATGCCCTGCCGTTTGTGCCCAGCGTCGTCCGCACCCAGGACGAGAAAATCTACATCAAGGGAACGGCTGAAAGTCAGGGCATGCTCTTGACGGATTCTTTGCAAGACGTCGACCCGGTTACAGGTGCCTTCGTCATCGACATGCCTCTCGATGCCATCGATTCGTTGGAGGTATTCAAAGCTCCTTTCCTCACCGAGTATGGCGGGTTCTCAGGCGGAATGACCAGCATCCATTCGAAGCCGCCTTCCAGTAAATGGAATTTTGCCATGCACGACGTGAATCCGAGTATTCGAGGCCGGGAGGGTCATTGGGTCGGCTTCGCAAAGGCGGAGCCGCGCATCTACTTCTCTGGCCCTTTGTTGAAAAACCTGACCTTTTCGGAAGCGTTCTTGTACGAGATGAGAAAAGAGCCGATCCGCGGGCTTGCCTGGCCGCATAACGAATCTAAAACACAGGGATTTAATTCGTTTACCAGCTTCCAGTACCTGTTTTCTCCGACTCACCTGACCACCGTGCACATAAACGCGTTCCCGCGACGGCAACAGTTCGCCAATATCAACGCCCTGGTCCCTCAAACAGCGTCGTTTGACTACGGCCTGAAAGGGTATTCCCTGGGCATCGCGGATAGTTATCAACTTACTTCGGGTGGTTTGCTAGCTTCCCAGTTTAAAGTGACGCGGAGTTCGACCAACGTGCACGGGCAGGGGTCCGACGACATGCTGTTGACACCCAACGGTCTCGACGGGCACTACTTCAACACTTGGAACCGCGACATCCGTCAGGAAGAAGCGTTGGAAACCTTCGAGTTTCCGATGAAGGAACGATTCGGCAAGCACCAGGTAAAAGTCGGAGCCGACTTCCTCCATCGTAGCTTTGTAGGGTTCAGCCGCTCGCATCCTGTCTTGCTGCTTCGCACCGACGGATCGGTGGCAGAGCGCATCGATTTTTCGGGCGCCGGCCTTTTGGCGGCCTCGGACACGCAAGTGGCCGGGTTCATCCAGGATCATTGGGCGCTGACAGATCGGTTCGCCTTCGATCTCGGCGTGCGATACTTTGGCCAATCGAGTGGCGAGTCGGCGGATTTCGAGCCCCGGTTGGGAATCGTTTTTTCTCCGGACAAAAACGGGAAGACAATTTTTCGCGGCGGAATGGGCCTCTTCGATGACCGCGCCCCGATGCTCGCCGCCGATTTCGCCGACAACCCCAGCCGCATCGTCAGTTTGTTCGACCCGCAAGGGATGCTGGTGGGTTCGCCCACAGCTTTCACCAACGCGTGCGCCCAGAAGAGTGAAACCGGCCCTCGCCTGCTTTCCTCCTGTTCGGATCTGGGCAGCAATCCTTACAATGTGACCTGGACCGCCGAGGTGGACCGCCGTTTAGGATCGAACGTGCTGGTGCGGTTGAGCTTCCTGAACAGCCGGACTTTCAATACTTTTGTTGTGGACCCCGTCGATCTCGCGGGGGCGAACCCGATGCTCCAACTGACCAATCGCGGGGCGTCCCGTTACCACGAATACGAGGCGAACGTTCGCTTCCGAACCGGCGAGCGATCCGACCTGACAGTTTCTTACGTCCACAGCAGAAGCCGCGGGGACCTGAACAGCGTCAACGAACTTTACGTTCCGTTCGAGCAGCCTGTCATCAGGCCGAACCTGTACGGAAATCTGCCTTCGGACGTTCCTGACCGCCTGACGGCGCTGGGAACTTTCAAGCTTCCCAAAGACTTTACTCTGGTGCCGGCGTTCGACTTCCACTCTGGATTCCCTTACTCCGATGTAGACGTTTTGCAGAATTATGTAGGTGGTCCCAATAGCCAACGATTTCCCATCTACTTTTCGGTCGATTGGAGAATCTACCGCGATTTCCCCCTGCCGTTCGGTATGCACAAGGGACACAAGTTCCGCCTGGGCGTTTATTCGGTCAACACGACCGGCCGCCGAAACCCACACGATGTCTACAACAACATCACATCGCCTTTCTTCGGGAATTTTGCGGGATTGGGAAAGCGTATCAACGGTATCGTGATCGGTTTTGCGGAGTAGTTTCATATCGTCCCGACGAGACGAACCCGTCGTGCCACGCGCATCGCGGGCTCCGCTGCCAAGGCGCGTACCTCCGAGCAAGAGCCGAATGCGGTCGGAACAAGCAAAGAATAAGGCCTGACCCTTTCAAAACCGTTCCCCGGCAAGACACTGCTTGATCGCATCCTCGAGCGCGGGCTGCGGAATGAAAATCCGCTGTCCCAGTCGGATGGAATAAATCCTGCCGTTGCGCAACCAGCGATAAAATGTCACAAGAGCAATCGATCCCCCCGTGCGCGTGCACAGGATGCGCCACGCGCGCATTGGAGGGAACATCGGCATGCCGCCCCCGGCTGACGCTGGAATGAACCCCGAAGGCTCGGGTAGGGGGTCGGCTCGCTTTGCGGACGAAAATGCCTTAGTCATAGAACACCTCGCCTGAAGAGACTTTCCCAAACACCCAACATGCCCAGCGGACGGTAAATCCACCCCAGCCCATCGACCCATCCAATCGACGAAGAGCGTGCAACCCCGAAGGCCCGAGACCCCCTTGCGAAAGGCATCCTATTGCGCTAGGCTAGCCCTCCGTGAAATGCTTCACTCTGGGCTGCCAGCCTCAGCCGATCCTGTGCGCGGCTGTTTTTGCCTTCGGTGTCTGAAAGGCCAAATGCTCCTTGCCTGAGAAGGAGCAACGTCGGCTGACATGTCTGAAAGTGGGCGGGTTCGCTTTGCTGCCTGTCGTGATCTTGGCAAAGTCCCCGCGTGCCGCCGGCGGCCGGGAAGACGCAGCCCTTCTCGCGGCATCGCGGACCGCCCCAAAAGGAAGTGAAGGGCCCTTCCACCTTCGAGTTCGGAGGAGTCTCTCGGCCGATGGAATCCACCGGGGTGAATGAATGGGCGGCGGCGTGACGAGGGGCGGGCGGAGGACCGAAGGCTATCGAGAGCTTGGATGAAGGGATCATGGGGGGTTCCTTTCAGATTCAAGATAGGGAAAGAGCAAGGCCTGTGGGATGAGCTCGGAGCTAAAGTAAAAGGCTCGACCAGCCGAAAAGACATACGACGAGGAGATTCCGATCGTCGCGAAGTGATACCCAGGAGCCCGGAAGTTCCGACCGTGGGAAGGATTTGAGAAGGTGACCCTCCAGGCCGCGCGACAAAATGCCATGTCGGCATTGACAAGGGCCGCGTGAGGCGAGCACAATGCCGGGGACATCGGCCAGGCCAGACGAGCAGGATGACAGAGACCCTTGGATTCGAGCATGCCACAAATCGGCGGTCTTTTCGAATTTTGCGCATACTCAAAGACAGCGCGGGCCGGATGGGCGGGATGTCCGGACCTGCGGAGTAACGAACGGCATAATGTTAGCCTAGTACCGTAGCCTATGTCAAGTCCAATTTTTTGTGAGGCACTCCATCATGGCCGAACTAACTGCTGAAAAGGTGATTCGCCGGGTACGACGCCGGCTGGGACTGAGTCAGGAAGGTCTTTCGCGCCTGTTGAACGCAACCAAAGGCGCCGTGCAGCACTGGGAGCGGGGGCGCAATAACCCCGACCTGGGCCGCCTGCTGGCCCTCCGCCAGCTTTGTCCGCCCGGAGCCGAACGCAAAGAACTGGACTCTCTGATCCGCCACGTGCAGGCCGAGTTTGCGCCCGTCACGATCGGCAAAGAGAAGGCCACCCTGGCCTCGACGAAGGGACTACGGGGTGGACGGCGCGCTTCGGCGTCGTCGGGAGGAAGCGTGGCGTTGTTGCGGAGGGAAAACGCGAGGCTCGCACGCCAGGTGAACAAACTACAAGAATCCCTGGATCGGCGAAACGAGCAGTTAAGCGTCCTCGAGGATCTGGCCACAGAACTTCGAAAGGACATGCCCAGGCTTCGCACCAAGTAGTTGTCGGTTCCATGCCACAGCGGACTGCCCGATTTTCTCTACCGCAGGGAGCTGCACGGCCAATTCCGGGTCAACCCTTTCGGATCCGAACCGCCCTGACAGAAATGACTATCGGGGGCTCGTCCGCGCCTTTCTGCCGCCGAAGCATATCCAGGAAAGCTCTGGCCTGTGAAAGCAGGCGGCCTGCCTCCGGATGTGCGCGCAACTCGAGCAGCAGGGCAAACGTTTCTCGCACCAAGAATTCTACGGAATGGTTTCGTCGGTTCATCTTTCGAGGGCCTCCTTGCCCCATGGACGAAGACCGAATTGAATTTGCCGGGACGAGCGCCGGAGCTTGAACGTTCGGTAAACTCAAGTCTCGGAAGCAACCGGATCTGGAAACCCATCCAGGGGTTTGGACTCGAATTTACCTTCCATTAGGCAGGTGGCGGATGCAAGGTACGGAATCCCTCCATGAGTTCGCATCGTGTGCCGCGGACTGGGAGCGGGTTTGCGGCACACATCGGCGTGGGCGTGTCCATTTTTCAGCAACTTGAAGGCCCGGGAAAGAAGGCGGCACCCGGGCCTCCGGTTGTGCGTCCCAATTCTCGGACGGCGAACGTTTGAATGGACGGGTTATCCGCAGGAAAGAGTAGCCTACTTATCTATTTTGCCGCAAGCCGCCGGAGCGAGACCGGCGAGGGCGGGAAAAGGTCGGGGGGATCGGAAGGCCCGACCGGGTCACGATGCAGAAATGGGGGCTGGTATCTGGCGTCGTCGCGCGCAGGTGCCGGTTGCGAACCTACATCGTAACGGTGAGCGCCGACGTGAGGGTGAAATCGATCTTAGTTTCGGAGGGTATCCTGACTTGTTCGCCCTTCGTTGCCGCCTGGACACCCGTGCCCGCCGCGGCGCCAACTCCCGCGCCGATCGCCGCGCCTTTGCCTTTGCCGGCAATGGCGCCGATCAGCGCGCCCAGGGCCGCACCGCCACCCACGGTTTCCGCGGTGCGTTTTCCGCGCGAGGCGCCGGCCTGCGAAAAGGCGCTGCTGCGCACGTTGTAGCTTGTTCCGTTGACTGTTACCTCGACCAGCTCCAAGTGCAGCTCGGAGCGGCCAGTCAAATGTCCGGCGCTTTTGGCTTGCATCAGCCGCACGCGGGCATCCGATCCCTTGGGGATCACCACGCGGTCACCCACGACCACGGCCGAGGAAACGCTTGCCGCAAATTCTTCGCCTGCCTTATTCTCAGACGAGTCGATTCCGTCGATCATTCGAACCGAAATTTCAGTGCCTGGGGGAATTGTGATGCGCTCGGGCTCGGGAGGCGGAGCAGACTCGGCAACGGCCTGCGGAGCTTGGGCGCGCGACGGAGGAACAGGTTCGTATTCGGCCGCGTTGGACCGAGCGGTGGTTTCGGCCGCCCGTGGCTCGGGGCTGGAGCGGAGAGGGGATCGAGTGGATTTTTCGCGCGCGGGTGGCGAAGCGCGACGGACATTATTGGCCGCGTTCATCGTGGGCGGGGGAGGCGCCGAAATGGCTCCAAGCGCGCTCGAGACGTCCAGCTGGTTCATGATTTGTTTAACCCCTTTCACCTCGCCTGACAGCCGCTCGGCAGCAGCTTTCTCCAATGCTGTGCTAACCGTTCCAGTTAGCACCACAACACCTTTCTGAGAGGCGACCTGCACGTTGCGCGTCTTGAGCACGGGATCCTGGTACAGCTTCGCCTGAATATCGGTGACGATGGCTTTGTCGTCCGTGCGCTGGAAGCTGTTTATCAGGTTACAGGCGCTGAGCAACGACACACACAGAAACGCCGTTGCCAGCCGAAGCGCATTTTTCCGCATACTTTCCTCCCGTGGTGCAGTCTGCTTGGCACCTCTTGCAGTTGGATTCCATCCCGGCGGTTGGAGATGCCTCAACCCTTTCAAGAGGTTAGTTTATGCCTTTGACCAAATCTTGTCTATGGTTGCCACAGTCCTCCAGTTCATGGTTTTGGAAAGCGTAACGGCGGAGCGTGCTAGAATAACCGCCGCGCGGTGCGCCGCAGCCTTGACATCCCGGAGTTCCCAACGAAGTCTCGCCGCGCTGCGATGGATCTTATTCGTGAGCCTAACGCTTAGCGTCATTATCCCGATGCACAATGAAGCGGAGAATGTGCGCCCTCTGGCCGAACGTCTTACGTCCGTCCTGGGAGGGTGGCCGGGCGGCGCGGAAATTCTCTTTGTGGATGACGGAAGCACGGACCAGACATTGGATCTTCTGAAACTGGCTCAGGAAAGCTGCCCGGCGATTCGAATCGTCCGGTTCAAGCAGAATCGCGGACAGACCGCGGCGATGGCGGCGGGATTCCGGTTGGCGCAGGGAGACGTTGTGGTCACCCTGGACGGCGACTTGCAGAACGACCCGGCCGACATCCCGCCACTGGTAGAGTCACTCAAAGATTGGGACGCAGCCTGCGGGGTTCGCGTGAGCCGGAAGGATGGTCCCTGGAAGCGCTTCTCTTCGCGCATCGCCAACGGCTTTAGAAATTGGGCGACCCAAGACGACATTGTGGACACCGGCTGCACGCTGAAAGCGTTTCGCCGCGAGTGCCTCGAAAACCTGGAATTGTACCAGGGGATGCATCGCTTCCTGCCCACCCTGCTCAGGATGCGGGGTTTTCGAGTGACTCAGGTGCCAGTCAGCCATCATCCGCGCGTGGCCGGAAAGACCAAGTATGGAACTTGGGGCCGCCTCGTCAAGGGTCTTGCCGATGTCTGGGCAGTGCGCTGGATGAAAAAGAACCGTCTCGATTACGAATCCGTCATGGAAGTTATCGAGAGCAACGAGTCGGCAAAGCGAGGGGGCCTTTCTGCCGAGCAAGCTCGCGTCTCAACGGGCAAGGGAGCGCGTTAGAACCTGGTTCTCGCTCCCTCGTCCCTGAAGCATTCACCTTGACAGGAGTTGTCTGGAACTATTGACCTCTGTCCTTTCTTCCCAAGGCCGCATCGCCCGGGAGTCAGCCCGCCTTTCGGAATGGTTCTCCCGTCACCGGTTCGCGTGGTTAATCATCCTCTCCGTGTGGTTGATTTTTTTCCTCCTGCCGGGTGCCGTCACAATGCCTCTGCTCGAGCCGGATGAAGGCCGCAACGCCGAAGTGGCCCGCGAGATGCTCCGCGGCGGTGACTGGATTACTCCCCACTACAACGGGTACCCCTACCTGGACAAACCAGCCCCTTTTTTCTGGCTGGTAGCGGCGTCTTTCAAAACCTTCGGGGTTTCGGAGTGGGCGGCACGGCTGCCCTCCGGCCTCGCGGCCCTGGCAACGATCCTGCTGATCTGGTCACTTGCGCGCCGCATGTTCGGCCCTAAGGAAGCGCTGCTCTCCGGACTGGTGCTCGTGACCTCACCCCTGGTTCTCATCTTTTCGCGGCTCGTGATATTTGACATGACGCTGACCTTTCTTATTACCGCGGCGCTCGTTTGCTTTTGGTGGGAGGAATCGAAGCCCGAGCGCAGATTGATTGTGGATCTCGCCATGTTCGCTGCGATGGGAATGGCGACAATTACCAAAGGTCCTGTGGGTTTTCTCCTTCCGCTGCTCGCGATTCTGATCTATTCCTTGTTGCGTGGCGGGCTGGGACGATTCAGAAGGCTGCATTGGGGACCGGGGCTGGCGGTTTTTTTCGCGGTCGCCCTTCCTTGGTTCATTGCGGTTTCGGTAAGGAATCCGGACTTTCCCCGTTACGCGCTCTGGCAGGAAAGCCTGGTGCGCTTCACCACCGGCAGCGCCCGAAGGTCGGGCGGCATCTTTTATTATCTTCCCGTTTACCTTGGCGGATTCTTTCCCTGGAGTTTCCTTCTGCTATACGCGGGATTCCATGGCCTGAAGGGCTGGAAGGCAATCAGAGAAGAGCGAAACGCTCCGATCGCCTTCCTGCTTTCTTTTGCCATCGTTGTGTTCGTCTTTTTCACCATCTCGCGTTCCAAACTTCCCGGTTATTTTCTCCCGGCCCTGGGTCCGTTGAGCATTCTGACAGCGCACCTCTGGAGCACCGCCGAGTCTCGTGGCACGGGCCGAGTTCCTGACTGGCTGACAGCGGGTTTTGCCACCATGGTCGTTCTGGGGCTCGTGATGATCGTTTCGCCCAGGCTCGATCACCTTGACTTAGTCCATGCCCGGCTCACCAAGAAAATGCCGCCGAGCATTATCGAACTCGCCAAAGTTTCGCTGATGTTCTCGGGAGTCCTCCTCGCGGCGCTTGGCATTCTGGGCAGAGATTTCGCTGCACGCGCCAAGCGGAAGGTTCCCCCCAACGCTTCACTTGCCGTCCTCCTCCTGACGACCCCTTTAATGCTATTGCAGTGGGGATCGACCCTTGACCTTTATGCCAAGACCTTTTCCAGCCGGTCCATCGCCAGGACGATTGCTTCGAGTCAGGAACGTGGCCTTCCACTTTACGGCTACTATTATTTCCGTACGAGCCTGCCCTTTTACCTGGCGAGTCCTGTCGGCTTGGTCACGACCGGCGGAGAAGAGATGACCAGCAATTATGTCGGGTCCCGATGGCCCGACATCCAGGCCGAGATGCAGCGAGCGGGTTTTGAAGACCGTGTGGAAGTGGCGGGACAAAGTAAGTTGCCGGGTCCACTGGTATTCGAAAAGGACTGGCGGCCTCGCAGCGGGACGACGCCGGTTCTCGTTCTGGTCCGCAACAGTCTTGTGCCGACCATGTTTAAATCCGTGGGAACAGTCGAACCCTTGTGGACCGAGTGGGAATTTTCTGTCTGGAAAATCCCTGCTCCGGCGCCTTCACCTCAGGACAAGTTAAAGTGATCCGAACGCGACGGGAAGGCCTTTTCCTTCCAATCTGCCTATGTGCGGGATTTGTGGCCTGTTCAATCTGGCGCTTGAACCGCTGACCCATCCGGAATGTCTTGACCGGATGTCGGCGCGGCTCGAACATCGTGGCCCCGACAGCCACGGTAAGTTTGAGCTTCCCCATCTCGCTTTAGGGATCCGACGTCTGAGCATCATTGATCTCGTCACGGGAGACCAGCCTCTCTCGAACGAAGCGGGCGACGTCACGCTGGTTTTCAACGGTGAGATTTACAATTACCGCGAACTGCGCGAGCGGCTTCTCGAGCACGGCCACCAGTTCCGAACCCGTTCCGACGGCGAGGTGATCGCCCACCTCTACGAAGAGCAGGGTTCGGATTTTGTGCGCGACCTGAACGGCATGTTTGCCATCGCGCTCTGGGACGACCGCCGAAAGCGCCTCGTGCTCGCGCGTGACCGGGCCGGAGAAAAGCCGCTTTATTATTGGCGGCGCGACAACACGCTGGTCTTCGCTTCGGAAATCAAGTCGCTGTTCGAATACCCCGGCCTCAGCCGTACCCTTGACCCGGAGGCCGTGACACAATATTTTTTCTACGGTCACTTTCCCGCTCCGCGCAGCGTCTTCGCCGAGATCAAGAAATTGCCCGCCGCACACCGAATGATTGTGGAAGGCGGAGAGGTGCGCGTGGAACCCTACTGGCGGCTGCAAGAGCATCTCTGTCCCCCGGGCTCCGCGAGCGTCGGAAAACGCGAGGAGCAGGCGCTGGTCGTGGAACTCCGCGAGCGACTTCGCGAAGCGGCGGTTTCGCGCCTCGTCAGTGACGTCCCGCTGGGTGTCTTCCTGAGCGGAGGGGTCGACTCTTCGACCCTGGTCGCGCTGATGAGCGAGCTCACGCCGGGCAACGTCAACACCTTTTCAGTTGGGTTTTCGGAAAAGAGTTTTGATGAAGAACGCTACGCTCAACTTGTCGCACGGCATTTTCGGACACGCCATCACACGCTCGAGGCGGACGAATCGAGCCTGAGAGAGGCTTTGGATTTTCTCGCGGGCCATCTCGATGAACCCGTTGCCGACCCGGCCGTGATTCCCACGTATCTGATGTCACGCTTTGCGCGGTCCGAAATCAAAGTGGCTTTGAGCGGGGAGGGAAGCGACGAGATTTTCGGCGGCTACCCGACTTACCTGGGCGCGCGGCTGGCCGAGTCTTACCTGCGCCTGCCGCAATTCCTGCGACGACAGTTCTTCGTCAGACTTAAGCAGTTTCTGCCGGTTTCTTCCGGCGCCGTCCCCATAGGAATGTTTCTTCGGCGCTTTCTCGCTCACGTCGAACGGGATCCTGCGGAGCGGCACCAAATCTGGTTTGGTATGTTTTCACCGGCCGAACTCGACCAACTCTTTTCGCCCTCGTGGACCGGACCGGCCCCTCCGAGTTCAGCCATCTTTGGTCCCCTCGAAAGGGTTCTTGAGGGGGCGAGCTTTGACTCGACGGTCTCAAAGATGCTTTACCTTGACTTCCGTTTGTATCTCGAGGACAACCTGCTGGTCAAGATTGACCGCGCCAGCATGGCGACATCTCTCGAGCTCCGCACGCCTTATCTCGACCATCGCCTGGTGGAATTCGCCGCGGGGCTGCCCGGCTCACTCAAAGTACGCGGGTTTCGCCTCAAGGTTTTGCTGAAGAAGGCAGTTGAGAAGTGGCTTCCGCACAAGATCGTGTACCGTCAAAAACGCGGGTTTTCAGTTCCCATCGCGCGCTGGATGAGAGAGGGGTTGCGTCCCCTCGTCGACGAAACTCTCAGAGAAGACAAGCTCAATCGTCAGGGAATGTTCAATGCCGGGTTCGTCCGCCGGCTGCTCGAGGAACATTGGAGCGGCCGCGCCGACCATCGCAAAACACTGTGGACGCTCTTATGCTTCCAGCTCTGGTACGACCGATGGTGTAAGGGGTAGATTTTTCGGAAAGCATCTTCTGAGGTTACTTTTTTCGGCCCATGCCGATTGCCGAGCTCTAATCGTGCGAACTTCGAAGCGTCAAATAGAAAAATTCTCGTCTCCTCCCGGTCGTGAAGTGTTCCGGCCAAGGGAATGGGAAGTCATTCGAAAATACCGGACCCCACAGCTAGTACAGAAATTCCTTCACTTGCTTCCTTATAATCGTGAAGAGGAAGGCGAGACGCTTCGCAGTTTTCGCGGCGTAATTCGCCATGGCACCGTACATTGTCTGGAATCCGCCCTTGCGGCTGCGGCCATTCTCGAGCAGCACGGCTATCCGCCTCTTCTGCTCGACTTCGAGTCGCAGGACAACCTCGATCACGTGCTATTTCTCTTTCAACATCGCGGGCGATGGGGGGCGGTCGGTCGCTCGCGTGACGCCGGTCTTCACGGGCGCAAGCCTTTGTTTCGAAACTTATGGCAGCTTGTGATGAGCTACGTGGACCCTTATGTAGATGGCTCGGGGCGGATTACCGGTTACGGTGTTTTCGATCTAAGGGCGATGGGAAATTACGATTGGCGACTCTCCGGAAAAAACGTCTGGGCGGTTGAGCGCAAGCTCATCCGTTTGCCGCACAAGAAGATCAAAACCTCCGACCGGCGGTACAAGAAGATGCTGGCCCGCTATCTGGACTTTCACGAAAAGTACCCGCACCGGCCCGTGGTTTTTTATTCAAACCGACAGCAATGGATGTAGCCTGGCGGCCCCCGAAGAGGACAAGGGCACCAGTTTGCGCGGCTGTGCCGGCGAAGCGCCCGGGCGGTTAGTATTCCGTGACCTTGCCGTTTTGAGCGTCGAGATCAATGCGCATGACCCATTCACAATTGAACCGTCGCGATTCGAAAAAGGCTTCGAGCGATTTCTGGTCGGGTGCTTCGGTTTCGACGATCAGGCGTCCGCCAATCTGGCTGGCGACGGATCGGCGAACCTGGACTTCGCTCGCGGCAAACAGCCCTTGCATCAGCTCGCGCAGGTCGCGTTTAGTGAGACAGGCGATGGTGTGAGCAGAAAAATAGAGTGGCATAACTCCTCATCTAGGACAGTTTTGGCTTGCGAGGCCGTGGGTTGCGCCAAAAAACCAGGGCAAGCAGAACGAGCGTGGCCACAGAAATAGTCGCCCCCGCTCTGAGACCCGCTTGGCGGTAGTAAAAATGGATTTCGTGCCGCCCCGCATCGCATTTGACTGCGCGAAACATCTGGTTAGCGCGAAGGATTGGGACCTCCCGGCCGTCGACGGTGGCATGCCAGTTGGGGTCGAAGCGGTCGAGCAGTAGGACGAATCCCGGGTGGAAGAGGTCGGCGCTAATCCTAACGCTATTGGGCTGCCGCTCGACGATTTCCACGCGCCCCGTCGGCCCCGGACTTGTTTCGGAAAGACCGGAAACCGGCTTCTCAGCCAGAATGATCTGCCCGAGGGCGTTGTAGCCGGGGTCGGCCAGCATCGCAAGGGTCTGATTGAGACTCGGCGAATAGAGGGCGGAGGTGACGGCGTATGCTCGCGGAACGAAGCACAGTTCTTCGTAGAGATAACTCGGCTCGGGGGAGCCGTTGAAGACTTCGGTTAATTCGCGCGCCATCTTCGAGTTTACTTTTTTCCTTGCCAGAAGGTATTTGACGTTCGTCCGGCCGAGCAGGCAGTCATAGCCCGATGTATCCGATTCGTGCTCGCGCATAAACTCCCAGAAGTCGTAATAGGAGTTCGGCAGCGAACCGTCCACGTCACTGGTTGATCCGTTTTCATAACCGGTCAGCATGCTGCCCCACTGGAGCAGGAGTTTCTCTCTGAACAGACTCTGAGCTTCCTGCGAAAGCCCTGCCGTTTCGGGAATGGAGTCGAAGTTTAGAAAATTCTGAATCTGGAGCCCGGGTTTCTCCTCCGGGTCACGGTG
>CAYZVR010000013.1:0-11140 GCA_964481715.1 uncultured Acidobacteriota bacterium
AGCGCCAGACTGTGGATCTGGACGTCGCGGGTTCGAATCCCGTCGCTCACCCCAATTCTTTTCAATCCTCGCACTCCGCACCCGGGCCACGAACCCGGCCACACCACCGATCAGTGATTCGTTGATTCGTGTTCGTGGACAGCGCGCCATTTCCCGTCCCGCTTGATAAACACCACGCTGAACTTCCCCGCCTCGGAAAAATCCTTGCCTCCGCTCACGCCGGATTCGCTGAAGTAGTAGGTGAGCAACGCCGTGTTCCCGAACACTTGAACCTGAGGATCGAGCAACTGATAAGAACGCACGTCCGAACTGCTGAGCCAGCCCTTAATACTGCTCATGATCTGCGCCTTCCCGGAGACGCGGTAGGCCTGGTCGGCCATGAACATGGAAGCGTCGTCGGCGAAGTAATCGGCCAGCAGGTCGGGCTGCTTGTTCTTAACGGCCTCCCAGGCGTTTCGCTCGACCTGGATAATCGCCTGGCCCTCAGCATTGAGTGCGGAGGGGCTGGGCGGAAAAGCCGTGGGCAGCGAGCTGTGCCAGTGTGAAACCTGCCACTCTTTGCCGTCACGGGCAAAGGTGAGGGTTGTCCGGCCTTCCAGTGTACGGTGCGTGCCGTCTTTGAAAGTCAGCTCGGCGCGCCAGGGAAAGGCAGCCCACCCGAGGCTCTTTTCCACATGCAAGGCAAGCGGCCCACTCATCGAAAACGTGCGCGCGCTCACCTGGGCGAGCAACTGGGTAAGCATTGGGTCGAGCTCGGAAGCTGAATCCACGGCGGCCATAAAAGGTGGGAAAAACGGCCCGGCGTTCCGGTCGATATCCGCCAGCGGCTGGCGCGCGACCTTTTCGTCCACGCTGTTGTTGGCCTGCACGATGCGGTCAATCAAGTCGCGGACAGCCTTCTCGTCGCGGCTCTGACCCATGGCGGGACGAACGATTGCCACCAGACTCAATAGAAACACGCAAGCGATCAGATAACGCAGACGTTGCATACCCACCTCCACTTTCGAAAATCCCATGACTCTCCATTCAATGCTTGGCGACGAATACCAGCACGGTCTGACCATTTATACCAGCACATCGGTCAGATTCAAATAGTAAGCAGAGCGGAGGTCGGTGCCGTAACTTGAAGGCGACTAAAAACGACAGCCACGGATACAAATTCCTGCTAAACTTTCGACGAGTGAGTGCCTCGCGCAGGATGGGGGTGTAGCTCAGCAGGATAGAGCATCGGATTTCTAATCCGAGGGTCGGGGGTTCGAGTCCCTCCACCCCTACCATCTCCAAAAAATTCCGCGCGGCACGTAGCACTCGCAAGCCGCAACAAAACGCGGTGGTGCATCCGACAACCATTGGGGAAATTGCGGCGCCACACCCATCCGTCCCGCTGCATTTATCTTGACGCCCTTCCAAGGCGTATGAGATAAGACGCGTGGGATTCCCACAAGCGCTAGAGGCGTTTGCCTTGACCAAACAAGAGCATTTGAGCCGCCTTCATGACGTCGCGCGCTCCGGCCGGGCGATTATCGGTACGGGCGCCGGCACCGGCCTTTCCGCCAAATGCGCCGAGGCGGGTGGCGCCGACCTGATCATCATCTACAACTCCGGGCGCTATCGCATGGCAGGCCGGGGATCGCTCGCCGGACTTCTCGCCTACGGAAACGCCAACGACATTGTGGTAGAGATGGCGGGCGAAGTTCTCCCCGTGGTCAAGAAAGTTCCGGTGCTCGCGGGAGTCAACGGCACGGACCCGTTTCGGGTGATGGACAATTTCCTTACCGAGCTGAAAGCGCTCGGATTTGCGGGCGTACAGAATTTTCCCACCGTCGGTCTGATCGACGGCGTCTTTCGCGCCAACCTGGAAGAAACCGGAATGAGTTACGACCTGGAAGTGGAAATGATCCGGAAGGCGAATGCCCTGGGACTGCTCACCTGCCCTTATGTTTTCACCCCGCAGCAAGCGCGCGAGATGGCATCGGCGCACGCCGATCTCCTGGTCGCGCACATGGGCTTGACCGCCAAGGGGACGATCGGCGCAAAGACCGTCATGACGCTCGATGACGCCGTGCCGCGAATCCAGGCGATCCGCGACGCGGCCTGCGAGGTCAACCCCAACATTCTGGTTTTATGCCACGGCGGGCCGCTCGCCGAGCCGGAAGATGTAGCCTACGCGTTGAGCAAGACTCGCGGAGTCGCCGGATTTTTTGGCGCGTCGAGCATCGAAAGGTTGCCGGCCGAGCGGGCGATTACCGCGCAAGTGAGACAGTTCAAAGATATCGCGATAAACCCCGGCGGTTGAAGCCGCTCGAGGAAAGTGAGGGTCATCATGGCAAGCCTTGCAGGAAGCCGATTCGTTCGGCCCGACGATGTGGAAACAATGGTTTTCGACTGGGGGACCATCAAGTGGCTGAGCGAACCTCGCACCACGAACACCGAGCGCTTTACGATGGGCGTGGTAGTTCTCGCCGCCGGCAAAGGGCACACGCGGCACAATCATCCGGGGTGCGAGGAGATTCTCTACGTCGTCTCGGGCCAGGGCCGGCAGATGATTGATATTGACGGCGAACGCTGGGAGCCGATTGCAGCCGGGGATGTCGTTCACATTCCGCCGGATATTTTCCACGCCACAATCAACACCGGATGGGAACCACTCAAGATGGTGGCGATCTATTCGCCGCCCGGCCCGGAAGCCTTTCTGCGCACTCTGCCGGGTTGCCGCATCCTTGCACCCGGCGAATTACCGTCCGGCTCTCCGCAGACTTGACCGCATTGGAAGACTGCGCCGCCGTGTTGAAAAGGCGCTGACTCATCGCCTTTCGCTCATCCCGCACATGACAGCACCCACCGTTGCCATCGTCGGAACCCTCGACACCAAGGGCGAGGAGTTCGCGTACCTTCGCAGCCGGATCGAGGCTGCCGGAGTCCGTACGCTCGTCATCGATGTCGGCGTGCTTCATGCTCCGCTCTTCGAGCCGCAGATTACCCGCGAGGAAGTGGCCGCTTCCGCGGGCCGGGACTTGAACGAGCTTCTGGCCGAGCGGGACCGCGGCAAGAGCGTTCAAGCGATGGCCGAGGGCGCGGCTATCATCGCCCGGCGCTTGGTCGACCAAGGGCGCATTCACGGGATCATTTCACTTGGCGGTTCAGCAGGCACAACTATTGGGACGGCCGCCATGCGGGCGTTACCGGTGGGGTTTCCCAAGCTGATGGTCTCAACGCTTGCTTCCGGCGACACGCGCCCCTATGTCGGCACCAAAGATATCGCTATGATGTATTCGGTGGTGGATATCGCCGGGCTTAATCGCCTCTCGCGTCAGATACTTTCCAACGCCGCTGCTGCCATCGTGGGCATGGTGCGTTCCGAATCGCCCCGCGCCACGGAATCGAAACCCTTAATCGCCGCCACCATGTTCGGAGTGACCACGCCCTGCGTCACCGAGGCGCGCCGAATTTTGGAGGAATCGGGCTTCGAGGTGATTGTCTTCCACGCGACGGGCACCGGAGGCCGCGCCATGGAAGACTTGATCGCGGACGGCCTCGTGGCCGGGGTGCTGGACATTACCACGACGGAATTGGCCGACGAACTGGCGGGCGGAGTGATGAGTGCTGGCCCGCGCCGCCTGGAAGCGGCAGGAAAGCGAGGCATTCCTCAGGTCGTCTGTCCTGGCGCCATTGATATGGTCAATTTCGGTCCGCTGGATTCGGTCCCCGCCCAATATCGTGAGCGGCGCCTTTACGTCCACAATCCTACCGTCACCCTTATGAGAACCACACCTGAGGAATGCGCGGCGCTCGGCCGGATCACCGCGGAAAAACTCAATCGGGCCCGTGGGCCGGTGGCGTTCTACATGCCGTCACGCGGAGTTTCGGCGATCGCAACGGCCGGGCAGCCTTTCCATTCGCCCGAAGCGGACAAGAGTTATCTCCAAGCCCTGAAGGCAAACCTCAAGCCACACATTCGGCTGGTGGAACTCGACGCCGATATCAATGATCCACAATTTGCCCGGGCAGTGGCAGAAGCGCTGCGAGAAATGATGAAGACGGGATAGCCGGGCTTCGATTCTCAGCGTTCGCCTTTCCTCTCGGCCCTTCGCCTCGGGTTCTCCGGAATTCAACTAATTCCGGCCCCGGTACCATTCGACGAATCGCCGGATACCTTCCGGCAAGGCGATTCGCGGATCGTAGCCGAGCAGGCGCCGCGCTTTTGTAATGTCGGCCCAAGTAGTGGGGACATCTCCGGGCTGGGGCGGAAGCGATTCGATGACGGCTCGCTTGCCGGTAGCTCTCTCGAGTTCCCGAATGAGTTCCGCGAGCTTTACGGGGTGAGAATTTCCGAGGTTGAAGGTGTCGAACTCGGTTTCAAAATCGACGGCGCTAAGAATTCCCGCGACGATATCGTCCACAAACGTGTAATCGCGGCTCGAACCGCCGTCACCGAACACGGGAATCGGCTTGCCGGCTTCCATCAGCGCCGCGAATTTGTGGATGGCGAGATCGGGGCGCTGCCTTGGGCCGTAAACGGTGAAGATGCGCAGACAGACAATGGGAAGATGGTAGAGATGCGAGTACGTGTAGCAAATCATCTCGCCCGCAAGCTTGGTCGCCGCATAGGGCGAAACGGGCCGCATCTCCACGTGGTCTTCGACGAACGGGACGCGGGCGGTTGCGCCGTAAACAGAACTGGACGAAATGAAGACGAATTTCCTCAGTCCGAATTCGCGCGCGAGCGATAGCAGATTGACCGTCCCGCCCACGTTGACCTCATGATAGAGCTCCGGCTGCTCGATGGATGGGCGAACGCCCGCGCGCGCCGCCAGGTGGGCGACCACTTCAGGCTTGAATTCTTGAAACGCTTTGCGCAGTCCTGCCGCGTCGCGGATATCGGTTTCGTAAAGGCGCACTTTGTCGCGTCGCGCAATTTCAGCCAGATTCGCTCGCTTAATTGATGCAGGATAAAAATCGTCAAAGCTTTCAACCACCGCGACGGTTGACCCGCGCGCGAGCAGCGCTTCGCAAAGGTGCGAGCCGATAAAGCCCGCCCCGCCCGTAACCAGAACTCTAGTGGCCCCGTTCATTCGCCTCCTGCGAACAGGCAAGGATTCCCCGAGTCATTTCCTGACCTTTCTGGAGCCTTTCGGCGTGCCCCCTGCGGCCGCCTTGGGCGAGCGTCCCCTGCCGAGATAGACGAAGCCCATCGCAACCGCCGCATCGGGCTCGAACACGTTGCGCGAATCGAGCAAGATATCACCCGTCATCGCCTTCCTGAGTTCCTTCAGGTCGAGGCTGCGAAACTCATTCCATTCCGTCAGCACGGCCACCGCTTCGGTTCCGGCAGCCGCCTGGTAGGCGTTCGGTTTCACGTGGAAATTGTCGTGGCGTAGAAGCTCCAGGGCTGATGCATTCGCCGCCGGGTCGTATGCCTGCACCACCGCGCCTTCTTTCAGGAGCAGGTGGACAAAGACCATCGCCTGCGAGTCGCGAACGTCGTCGGTGAGCGGTTTGTAAGCAAGCCCCAGCACACCGACCTTCCGACGCGCGAGCGAACCGAGCCGCGTCTTCAGCCTGCTCAATAAGTAGCCGCAGATTTCCTGGTTCGTCTTGAGCGCCCCGGCAATGGTCGAGAGCTGGCAATCCTGCTGTTTGCTCATCTCAAGCAGAACCCGCGTGTCTTTGGGCAGGCACGAGCCGCCAAAACCCAGGCCGGGATGCAGGAACTTGGAACCGATGCGTTTGTCGAGGCCGAGCACCTTGGCGATATCATGCACGTCTACGCCGGTGTTGTCACAGAGGTTGGCGATTTCGTTTATGAAACTGATCTTGACCGTAAGGAAGGCATTCGAAGCGTACTTGGCAAGTTCCGCCGTCCGATTGTTGGTGATGACGATCGGCGCTTCAATGAGATAGAGCGGGCGGTAGATGTCCTTGAGGATCGCCAAAGCGTGGCTGCTCGACCCGCCGAGCACCACGCGGTCCGGCCTCATGAAATTTTCGATCGCCGATCCCTCGCGAAGGAATTCGGGATTTGACACGATATCGAATTCAACTTTCGTCTCCTTCTCCAACTCCTTTTTCAATCGCTCGGCGGTGCCTACGGGGACGGTGCTTTTGATGACCAGAACTTTGTATTCCGTCATTTCTTTTGCAATCTGTCGGCCGACGGCGAACAAGGGTTTGAGATTGGATGTCCCCGGAACCTCCTCTTCGGTTCCCACGGCAATGAAGATGACGAGTGACTGCCGGACGGCAGCGGCCAGGTCGGCGGAGAATTCCAGCCGGCCGGCTTGTGTATTCTTTTGGACCAGCTCGGCCAGCCCCGGCTCGTGGAAGGGCAGCTTGCCGCTTTTCAAGAGTCCGATCTTTTCTTTTTGATTATCAACACAGTGAACTTTGATTCCAAAATCAGCCAGACACGCCGCCGCCACCAGGCCCACACGGCCCGCGCCCACCATGGCCACATTCATTGGTCTTTGACCTCCTCTTCCTAAACCATTGAAAAAACAGCCGTCTATTGTGAACGATTTCCTCCGTAATGTGAACAGGAGATATCCGGCGGCTCCAACTATGCCGCCTTCGTCGCTCCAACGCTGGCCATCGCCTGAGGCACATTCATTATTGCGGTTATAATGGGAGTGAGGTGAATTTCCACAGGTTGGATTCTGGGAAGTTTGCGTAGGAGAGCCGCCTTCTTGACCACTGACCCTCGGGGACACATTCCGGAGTTGGAAGAGCTCCTCAAGCAACGAATCGTCATTCTGGATGGAGCCATGGGCACAATGATTCAGGCTCACGGACTCGACGAGGCTGCTTACCGTGGTGAGGCCTTCGCTCGCCATCCTGCGGACCTGCGGCAGAACAACGACGTTCTGTCCTTAACACAACCTCAGATCATTGAAGACATTCACCGGCAATATCTCGAGGCGGGCGCCGACATCATCGAGACCAACACCTTCAACTCCAACGCCATTTCAATGGCGGAGTATAAGCTGCAGGACCGCGTGTACGACCTCAATGTGGCGAGTGCCCGGATTGCCCGGCGCACCGTGGAGAAATTCGTTGCCTTCAACCCGCAACGGCGATGTTTTGTCGCCGGAGCGATCGGGCCCACCAGCCGGACAGCTTCCATGTCGCAGGATGTATCGAGCCCGGCCTCGAGGGCGGCGACCTTCGACCAGTTGCGAGATGTTTACGGGGAACAGATTCGCGGCCTGGTCGAAGGCGGTGTGAACCTGTTGCTGCTCGAAACCGTTTTCGACACGCTGAACGCCAAGGCGGCGCTTTTTGGGATTGAACAATACTTCGAAAAATCGGGGAAACGCCTCCCCGTCATGGTTTCCGTCACCATCATTGACAAGAGCGGGCGCACACTTTCCGGACAGACCATCGAAGCCTTCTGGAATTCCGTCGCGCACATGCCGCCGCTGGGTGTGGGAATCAACTGCTCGCTCGGACCAAGCCAGATGCGGCCCTATCTCGAAGAGTTGGCAACGATCGCTCCGGTCTACATCAGTTGCTATCCCAACGCCGGATTGCCCAACGCTTTCGGCGGGTTCGACGAGACGCCGGAAAGCATGGCCAAAGAGCTCGGTGGATTTGCCGCCGCAGGCTGGCTGAACATCGTGGGCGGCTGCTGCGGAACAACGCCGGCGCACATCCGCGCCATCGCGGAGGGCGTGCGAGGCCACAGGCCGCACGTTCTGGCGACTCCGGAGCCCTACACGCGCCTTAGCGGGCTGGAAGCGCTGACCATCCGCCCGGAAACAAACTTTGTGAACATCGGCGAACGCACTAACGTGACCGGCTCACCCCAATTCGCCAAGCTGGTCTTGAGCGGCCAATACGAAGAAGCCTTGGCCATCGCGCGCCAGCAGGTGGAAGGCGGAGCCCAGATCATTGACATCAACCTGGACGAGGCGATGCTCGATTCCGAGAAGGCGATGACTACGTTTCTGAATTATGTTGCCTCCGAGCCCGACATCGCGCGCGTGCCCATCATGATTGACAGTTCCAAGTGGAGCGTTATCGAAGCGGGGCTCAAGTGCGTGCAGGGCAAAGGCATTGTCAATTCCATCAGCCTGAAGGAGGGCGAAGAAGTCTTTCGGCAGCATGCTCGGCTGGTGCGGCGCTACGGCGCGGGCGTGGTTGTGATGGCCTTCGATGAGAAGGGGCAGGCGGATTTGGTAGATCGCAAGGTTGAGATCTGCACGCGGTCTTACAAAATCCTCACCGAGGAGGTCGGCTTCCCCGCCACCGACATTATCTTTGACCCGAACGTCCTGACCGTTGCGACCGGCATCGAGGAGCACAACGATTATGCCGTGAACTTCCTTGAAGCGACGCGCCGCATCAAAGCCACCCTGCCTGGCTGCAAGGTGAGCGGGGGGGTCAGCAACCTTTCATTTTCCTTCCGCGGCAACAAAGCGGTGCGCGAGGCCATGCACTCGGCGTTTCTTTACCACGCCATTCGCGCCGGCATGGACATGGGCATCGTCAACGCCGGGCAGCTTGCCATTTACGAAGAGATTCCCAAAGACCTGCTGGAGCTCGTCGAGGACATCATCCTGAACCGGCGTCCCGATGCCACGGATCGTCTCCTGGCCTTTGCCGATTCCGTCAAACACCACGGGAAATCGGAGTCGCAGGAAGCCATTTGGAGGAATGCCCCAGTCGAAGACCGCCTGTCCCACGCCCTGGTTAAGGGGATCGTGGAATTTATCGAGCAGGACGTGGAAGAAGCGCGGGAAAAACTCGGAAAACCTCTGGCGGTAATCGAGGGTCCGCTGATGACAGGCATGAACGTCGTCGGCGACCTGTTCGGCTCGGGCAAGATGTTTCTGCCGCAGGTCGTCAAAAGCGCCCGCGTGATGAAGAAGGCCGTGGCTTACCTGCTTCCCTACATGGAAGCCGAAAAGGCTGCCACAGGCAGGAAATCAGTGGGTGCCAGGATTGTGATGGCGACCGTCAAAGGCGACGTCCACGACATCGGCAAGAATATCGTCGGAGTCGTCCTGGCCTGCAACAACTGCGAGGTGATTGATCTGGGCGTGATGGTTCCCGCCGACCGGATTCTCAAGACCGCCCGTGAAACCGGAGCGAATTTAATCGGCTTCAGCGGGCTGATCACCCCCTCACTCGACGAGATGGCCCACGTGGCACGGGAAATGGAGCGCGAAGGGTTGGAGATACCTCTGCTGATTGGGGGCGCGACCACCAGCCGCGTCCACACGGCCGTCAAGATCGCTCCCGCCTACCATCAGGCCGTGGTGCACGTCGCCGACGCTTCGCGCGCGGTGGGCGTGGTGGGACAATTGAATAATCCGAAGCTGCGGGAAAACTTCGTCGAGGGAATCCGCCAGGATCAGGAAGGAGCGCGAGCCAGCCATCGAGGGGCGCAGGCACAAAAGCTGATTTCGCTGGAGGAGGCGCGCCGGCGTAAGCCAAAATACGACTGGGCCATCCTGGACATTGCCCGTCCGTCATTTACCGGTGTCAGGACATGCGCGCCCGTGCCGCTGGAAGAGATCGTTCCCTACATTGACTGGACGCCTCTCTTCCACGTTTGGGAACTCAAAGGGGCGTACCCGAGGATTTTTGATGCGCCGGGGGTGGGCGCGAAGGCTCGCGAACTTTTTGAGGACGCCCAGGTCTTGCTGAAGCAAATCGTCGCGGAGAAGTCGCTTACTGCACGCGCCTCGATAGGATTCTTTCCGGCCGCGAGCGCCGGTGACGACATCCGGCTTTTCACCGATGACTCGCGCTCCGAGGTTATGGCGACCATCCATACTTTGCGCCAGCAAATCGAGAAACCCACTGGCGATTACAATTACGCCCTTGCCGATTTCATCGCGCCACTGGATTCGGGGCGTAAAGACTATCTGGGACTGTTTGCCGTCACCGCAGGCCTTAACATCGAAAAGTTGGTTGAAAAATTCGAACGCGAGCACGACGACTACAATTCAATCATGACCAAAGCGCTGGCCGACCGCCTCGCCGAAGCCCTGGCGGAACTCATGCACAGGCGGGCGCGCGAAGAATGGGGTTACGGCAAATCCGAAAACCTGGCCGTCGAGGACCTACTTCGCGAGCACTACCGCGGCATTCGTCCGGCTCCAGGCTATCCTGCGCTTCCCGACCACACGGAGAAACAAACCCTGTTCGATTTGCTGGAGGCCGAAAAAAACACCGGCATCCAGCTCACCGAGAGTCTCGCCATGTTCCCCGCCGCTTCGGTCTGCGGGTTCTACTTTGCACACCCCGAGGCGCGCTACTTCGCGGTCGGAAAAATCGCAAGGGACCAAGTGCTGGATTATCACCAGCGCAAAGGGATGGACCTTGCAACCGTTGAGCGCTGGCTGGGGCCGAACCTCAATTACAATTCTTAGTTTTGCTGACTTCGCTAAGTTGGTAAGCACCGCGAGGCAGGCCAGCCAGGGATTTCGCCTGTCTGGCAAAAAAAAGCGAAATCGAGTTTATCCGGGGAGGGGAGGCAGGGATGGCAGGAACGCGCATATTCACTGCCGGCGTTTTGGCCACTTGATTACGGGCAGGGCGGAATAACGTTCTTTATCGTGCCGTTACCCACTGCTATTCCTGAGTTGCAGACGGTCCCGGACGTGCTCAAGGCAATTGTTGCGCTGTATGCACAATTATAAGCAATGTTCCCGCCCGAAGACGTGGGAGACTTGCAAACCATCACCGCCGGCATACTGGCCGAAGTGAGGGCTGAAACGTTATTGTTGCTTACCGTCATGTTCGTGCCGGAAGCGACGGCAGCCAAGGCCTCTTCCACGTCCGTGCGAGCCAGGTAAAACCCTTTGACGCATGGCTGCCCCCCGCAGGTCACAGTGTTGGAAAATACCCATACGCCTTTCGCCTCGGATACATTGACTCCGTGCCCGCCCATCAGCTCGAAAGTGTTGTTATAAACCTGCCCGTTGACGAAGTCTTCGAGCAAAACACTATTGGTCCCGAGATGGACAGCTCCGAAGTACGTACCGATAGTGATGTGACGGAACACGTTGTCGTGAATTCGAAGTCCGGGGAAAAAACCGTTCATGGCCCCCCAGATGCGGGCGGCAATCTGGTCGTTCACCGTGACATCGTTATAGGCGATCTCCAAGCCGGAGCTGGGGGTGGTGGTGCCCTC
>CAYZVR010000013.1:11150-24737 GCA_964481715.1 uncultured Acidobacteriota bacterium
ATTACTGTCTCGGTCACGCGGCTGCAGTCCGGAAGCACGAACCTGCCGGCGCCGCCGTTCGAAGTGTTTTTGTCCATCACAACCAGGTTGTTGTCCACCAATACGTTGGAAATGGCGAACAGGCCTACGGCATGGCATTGCTGGGTCGCGCCAATGCAGTGAAGGTAGTTGTGGTCGATTTCCAAGCTTCCGCCTGTCGTGGATGCTGCTCCGGGAGAAACCGAGATCAGCGGAGTGCGATACACGCCCGTAGCAACTGATGGCCGCGAGGTAATACTAATATGGTCGATTCGAAGCATCTTGCCGTTTCCTGATCCTCCGCCAGTATAAGGCCCAGTCGGATTCCAATTATCGATTAAGATGGCCCTGGCCTGAGCACTTGTACTATTCGTTTGGCTGACCGTGAGATGATGAATCCGAAACTGGGAGGCCAGGTTGCCCCCCACGCCAACATTAATGCAGTTGGTTGGGTCGGGAACACTGCAGGTGGCCGACCCGTGCATAAGTGTCGATCCACTGAGGCCGACAGGAATCTTAATTGTGCCCGTCACATTGAAACCACCCAAATCTAGAGTCCAACCAGTACCCGTGCCCCAATCAATGGTTATGCAATTTGCTGCCGGATTCGTTCCAAGGTTTTGTGTAACCAACAAATACTTGCCGCTGGCCAGCTTGTACGTTCCACATGCCGAAATGTTTGTGTGGGTTGCCGGTGGACCGCCCTTGCCTTCGTAGGCATCGCCACAATTACCGTAGGTGCAGGTGGACGTCAACGTAGCGATTCCGGTGCCGGAGAGGCTCATGGTCTGGGTGCTTCCGTTCACGGCGTTATTGTTGTCGGTGATCGTAATTGCGCCGGTTCGCGTACCCGTGACGGTCGGTTTGAAAGTCACAGTGATGGTGCAACTGCCGCCGCTTGCCACTGAACCGCCGCAATTATTGGTCTGGGAATAATCCCCCGTGGCAACAATGCTCGTGATGGTCAGAGGAGCCGTGCCCGTGTTTTTGAGAACAGTGGACTGCGTCGAGCTGGCGGTACCTACCAACTGATTACCGAAGGCAAGGCTGGACGGGGATACATTGGCCACCGGAGCCGTCCCTGTGCCAGAGAGGCTCACTATCTGGGGGCTGCCCAGGGCGTTGTCGGTGATGCTCAGCGTCCCGCTTCGGACTCCTAGAGCCTTTGGGGCGAAGGTGATGCTGAAGGTGCAGTACGTCCCCGCCGCCAGCGAACTGGGGCAGTTGTTCGTTTGTGTAAAGTCCCCGCTGATGCTTTTGCCACTGATGCTCAGCGACGCGCTGCCCGTGTTGCTCAGAGTCACCAGACGCGCCGCGCTCGTCGTCCCCAGCAACTGATTGCCGAAACTCAGGCTGGTTGCGGAAAGCGTCGCTATCGGTCCAATCCCCGTCCCGCTCAACGTTATAGTGTGCGGGCTGCCCAGGGCGTTGTCGGTAACGCTCAGCTTCCCGCTCCGGACTCCCACAGCCTTCGGCGTAAAGGTGATGCTGAAGGTGCAGTACGTCCCCGCCGCCAGCGAGCTGGGGCAGTTGTTCGTTTGCGTAAAGTCCCCGCTGATGCTGATGCCACTGATGTTCAGCGAACTGTTTCCCGTGTTGCTTAGCTTCACCGAGCGCACTGTGCTCGTCGTCCCCACCGCCTGATTCCCGAAACTCAGGCTGGTTGCGGATAGCGTCACCACCGCCCCCACCCCTGTACCGCTCAGCGCCACCAAGTGCGGGCTGCCTGAGGCATTGTCAGTAATACTCAACGTCCCGCTCCGGCCCCCCACAACCTTCGGCGTAAAGTAGATACTAAAGGTGCAGTACGCCCCCGCCGCCAGCGAACTGGGGCAGTTGTTCGTTTGCGTAAAGTCCCCGCTGATGCTGATGCCACTGATGTTCAGCGACGCATTGCCTTTGCCCGTGTTGTCTAGCCTCACCCATCGCACTGCGCTCGTCGTCCCCACCGCCTGATTCCCGAAACTCAGGCTGGTTGTGGACAAGGTCACAATCGGAGTATTCCCGGTGCCGGTCAGGCTTACGACCTGCGGGGTGCTGCTGGCGCTGTCAATGAGTGTGAGGGAACCAGTTCGTCTGCCCTTGGCCGTCGGTGCGAAACTCACGTCGATGGTGCAGCTTTCGCCGATTTCGACCGAAGTGCCGCAGGTGTTCGACTGGATGAAATCGCCGTTGGTCAGAATCGCGGCGATGCTCATCGGGGCGGTACCGGCATTCGTAAGCGACACGGTTTGGATTGGACTCAACCTGTCGACTTGTTGGGAAGCGAACACCAAACTTGTTGGCGAGAACCGCGCGACAGGATGAGGGGGGACGTAGTTTGGATCTCGGGAAATGTCGAGGATAGCCCAGGCTGCGATGTCGGAAACCAACATATGCTTTCCATCGCTGTCAAACCACAAGCCGCCGGCGATATTGAGATTGGCAGCGAAAGTCACCGGGTGCTCCGCTAGGGCCTCCGCATAGGGAGCTGGCATTATGGTCTGCACAAAGTTCTTCCCCTCAAAGGGAACAAAGAATTGGTTCCCAAAGTCTCCGGCTTCCGGGCCAAAGGACCCTTTTGCAAGAGGCGCACCGTCGCTGAGGGGCGTCATTGTGCAATCGGTCAGGTCGAAAATCTGAGAACCGCCCAGCCCAGCAGGGCCACTCACGAGGAATTTGCCGGTCAACGGGTCCAAACGAAATGCATCGGGCCTGTAAGCGAGTGGACAATCTTTTAAGAGCTCGCCGTTAAGATCAAACTCCAAGAAGTCACCACTCTCGGAACCTGCCTTACCGACAGCAGCCACAAGATTCCCCGCCGAGTTGGTTCCGATCGGGTCTAGGTTCCACGCATCTGTCCTTAAAAATGGCCGGCTTTGCAATGTCGCGACATCAACTTCGGTAATCGTTTTCCCGCCGCCAAAGCCGGTGGGGGAGGGGGCTGCCGTGACGACGTGGAGTTTCCCCGGCCGACTGGGAAGCATCGTGCCGCTTTCCATCAGGCCCCCCATGCCTGAAGCTTCGAAATTCATGTGCAATCCTTTGAAGGCCCCGTAATTATTCGGGTTGAGGTCAAAAGCCGAAATCCAAAATGAAGGGGTCTGGGTGGCATCCCCTTTATTCAAGACGTAAAAGGTATTCTTCTCGTCTACAAACAATCCGTTTGGCAGCCGAAGGCGGTTAACGTCGGTATAAGCGGCAAACAACTTCGCCGTGTAACCGTTGGGGAGGTAAAGGCTGCGAACGGTCACGGTGGGCGAATTTATGGGGACCGCCACCTGGTGAATCGGCGGCCCAAAATCGATTCCAAAGCCGCGCTCGGCCACGAAGGTGCGATTGCCGGCGGTAACGTGTAAAGAACGTGTTCCGGGAATTGCCTCGTTGGTGACCGAAACTGGGGCTTGGAGCGAGCCGTCCGGTTGGAGCGTCACGGGCCCGACCGCGACGTCGGGTCCTAGATCGAGCGAGAAAAGCATTTGATCCTGAAAGAGCGGATGCGGAGCGATGCTCAGGATTGCCGAGTCGCCCAGGGAAAGCACCGAAGGCGACGGGTTGGGGAGCACACCGTCCACGATGAGCAAGGCGTCGGCGAGGCTGTGGGTAAGGGAGTCGTCGGTTACCTGGAGGGTATGCCACCCAGATGGGGTTTCTGGAGGAATAGTGATGGAAACGGTCAGGTCCTGCGGATTTGCGACTTGGACAAAGTTCACCGTTATGGGGCCCGGGGAGAAACTCACGACTGGAGTCCCGCCCGATAGAACAAGGTTTTCAGTGCCTCTGATGCGAAGGATTCGGGAAGTCCCGGGGGGAACCCAGGTATCCCGCCCCCAAATGTACATCCGTGGATTACCGCTTTGGGGCCGAAGGGGGATTGGGACGACGGCTACGCCGGCGACGCTAAGGACAAAGAGGACCACCATTCCCCGAATGAGGAATTGGAAGTGGGTTAAATCACGCAATTTCTTCCGAAAAGTATCCGAGGCGGGAGACAGCCTCTTGTTAAATGTCATCAAGAGAAGCGTTCCTTATCTTGGTGATCCCTCCATTGGAGGTTTTTGCTTGTAATCGCGGTTTTGCCCTGTCCCCGGTAAAGACCGTGAATGGGCAAGGCGAAATTGTGGCCGGGCTGGTTGGGGCGGAGTTGACCTCATAGGGCTCAACAACATGTCCAGCATCGTTCGCATGACTGAAGCCTGAGATCACGCTCGAACCCGGAGAAATTGGCGTTCCAGGGGAGACAGCAGATCTTGCCGCTCGGGCCGAACCGGAAGTTTTGACCCTGACGGTGTAACTTTCTTCTTGTCGACAGGTGGATGTCGCGGCACAATTTGCGATAATAGGTCTGATTTGGCCCACACCCGTCCTATAACTATGTTTGCTTCATCGCCAGTTCAAGTAAATACTGCGAGGGAACGTAAATTCCCGCCCATGCTCGCTTACGGAGATGGCGAAAATCCACCAATACCGCAGCATCGTTTTACAAAATGGTGCTAGCCGACTTCGATCTTCTGCCTTTGGAGATGAAAACTTGTTCCCACTCCGCAGGGCGGACAGTCTTAAAAAAGTTATTTTTGTAGCGACTACTTCAGCTTGGCCCCAAGCACGTCAGGCGCCAAACAAGATTGACGGCAACTCATTGAAAAGCGAGAAGCGTGACCTAGAAAAATATCACGTGTCGTAAAGTAATTACCTGCCCTGGTGTAGATTTTTTTGGATTTTCATGTAGAAAAAGTACGAAGTCGACCTCATTGCCACTCGATTGTCTTTTCGAGCGGAGCGGGAGATCTCGCGAATGGCGCAGTGCGCCCTCCATGCCAAGCGTGGATAAGATGCTATGATGTTCGAATTCAGGCGGGTCATCTAGCCGGTCTAACGGGGACTATGGGAAATGCGGAGAGCTGCTGACGGCAATTGCGAGCGGGCCGATTGGAGCGACCAGGTAAGGCATTGCTGCCCAGCCGAGCCCTTTTTCTATCGGCTCTGGCCGGCATACGGTGACATTGGGGGCCACCAACTGGTTATCTCATTTGGCGTGAGCAGTCTAAAGTCTTGCCAACGAAAGAGTGCAATTGTGTTCCCCACAGTCACAAACATTTTCACTTTCGAATTGCGAAATCTGGGCGATGAGTGCAACGAACTCACTGGTTTAACTCTAACCTAATGAAATATAAGACCTTAGCTTTAATTCTCGATACTCCGAAGGGAGTTAAACTTTGGCACCCTGAGTGCAGCGAAGTGGCCAGAGAGCCAAGGGGAAAAGTCGTTTGGACGGAGGATGTTTAGAAGGATCGGCGGGAAACGCCGACGGCATCCGTAGAGGATTGTTCTACGGATTTGTTTGTCCCAAGTCTGGTGGAATTCACTCCCGGACGCGTGATATGATTCAAGCCAATCTGTTCCGAAATGCATTGGAGGACCGATGTTAAAGCTTACCCGAAGTCTATTTACCGTTGCCATCCTGCTTCTTGCGCCGACGATGGCACTCACTCAGAGAACCGCTAAGGGCGTCCAAAGTACCAAGACTGCGGCGGTCCCAACCGTCAGCTCTATCTCGCCCACCAGCACCACAGCGGGCGGGCCTGCATTCACGCTTACGGTGAATGGAACCAATTATGTCAGCGGCTCCGTCGTGGTATGGAACAGCAGCACGATGACGACGACGTTCGTCAGCGCCACGAAGCTGACGGCTTTGATTTCGAATACGCTCATCGCTGCCGCGGGCACGGCTCAAGTCAAAGTTTATACTTCGGGTAGGTACGGCGGCACGTCGAATGCCTTGGGATTTACAATCAATGCTCCTGCTACGACCACCACCACAACGACAACCACAACGACAACGACAACCACAACCCCTCTTGCGATTACCACGTCATCGCTCCCGGCGGGAACCGCCGGAGCGGCTTACAGTGCGACATTGGCGGCCTCAGGCGGCACTCCCGCTTACAGTTGGTCAGCGAGTGGTGGCACGGTGCCCCCTGGCATTACGATCTCTGCTTCGGGCGCAATTTCGGGTACCCCTTCAACCTCCGGGACTTATTCGTTTACAGCTTCAGTTAGGGATACAGCCGCTGCCGTTTCCGGCAAGACCTTCAGTGTGGCCATAGGGGCCGCCGCGGTGACGACCTCGCCGCTGGCAGTCTCGACCGCTTCGGTTCCTGGCGGAACTGATGGCAAGGCGTACAGCACAACTTTGGCCGCAACCGGGGGAACGTCACCCTATGCTTGGAGCATTGCAACGGGAAGCACTATTCCTGCGGGTCTGGCTCTCTCCGCTGCGGGCGCAATCAGCGGAACGCCCACCACGGCCGCAACTTATACGTTTTCTGTTCAGGTAAAGGACTCAGCTGCCACCACGGCCACAAAGAGCTACAGTTTGACAGTCGCAGCGACGGCAACGACAACCACAACCACAACGACCCTCGCGTGCAACAGCGCCTACGGTAATTGCAGCGACCCCTACGAAGGCAAGGGCGGCCCACCGACAACTCTCACGAAAATTACGGCGTGCGGAACTTACAAGCCGACCGTCGGCCAGTATTTGCTGGTTACTCAGGACCTGGGAACCGACTCGGCGGTAACTTGCATTTTATTCGATTACAGCACGGCCACCGGTTGGACGCTTGATTTGGGTGGGAACAGCCTTACGGGGGTGCTCGTCGTTCACTCCGGCGCGAGCGGGGCTACCATCATGAACGGAACGGTCACGTGCAGTGCCCCGGACCCGACCAACTGCGTCAAGGTAGATTCACCAATTGGCGTCCTGGCCAATCAATTCCGCATCCACCATCTGACCGTAAACCAGACCAATAACACGACCGCCCAAGCCAGGTGTATTGCCGTAGTGGCGTATGCCCCCACAGGCACTTACGCCGGGGGCGGCTCCGGCAACGGCAAGATGGTTCGTATAGACCATATCAGCATCACGTCGAGGCCCTCGGTCGCGGCAGGGGTTTATCGCTCTCCCCTAATCTCCGTTATTGGCACAACCGTAGGGGCAATCGGTGGAAGCCTGGAAGTTGACCACAACTACCTTTACTGCCAAGCCTTGACACAGCAATGCCATGCCGTGTCGTTGTGGGCGTTGTCAAACGCTTTGGTTGACAACAATTTGGTGATCATGGACAAAAACGCCTCAAACGGCGGGGTTGGCAGGTTCGTACTCTGGGAGGGGGACACCACGCCCAACGCCAATTTGGAAATCGCCTATAACGACATCACGGTGAACGATCAGATTGCGGCTCGAGTATGGGGATCCAAAGGCGGGACGTTCCCTGGACTTCTGATTCATGACAACCTCTTTCGCCGTATTACCATCGGAACGCGCATGGGAGCTATCCAATTGGGGGAAAATAGCGTTTTGCTAGAAGACTTCGTTAACGGCCAGATATATAACAACACCTTCGAGCTGATGGGCGGGCACGGAGTCAGTGTATCCGAGGCGAAAAACGTGTGGATCTTTAATAACACCGTGACCTGTGGCGGACAGCCATGCGTCAAAGGGTTTTACCTGGCTCGCACAGACGTGGGAGACAGCATGCTTGCAGGTGCCTCTGGAACGAACATGACCGTCAGCAACAACAACGTTTCGGCCCTCGATGCGGCCGGGCTGCCAGGGGTGATGGTGTGTCAATCTCCCTTGCCTGCGGGCGGAAGCAATGCTGGTTTCTGCTCTTACAGTGCAACAGCGACCCTGAGCACGTCCGCGACCGTATGTAACTCCGGGACACCAACGGGTAACGGCGCGATTACAAAGGTTGCAGCGCCGTGCCAGTAGCTAAGTGGTCTAAATGCCGGCGGGGATGGCTTGCGGGAACCCAGTCCCCGCTGTGCAACCCATGCTAATACTTACCCGGCCTTAATGCCGAGGCCACGAAGTTTGTGCAGACTCCGTCAGTCTATTACTCCAGCTGAATTCTCTGGTTTTGAGTCAGATGCGAATCTGGGTGTGCTTTTCGCCCGGCCGCGTTATGTTCTTGCAATACAGCGGATGCCTGAAGTCGTGCAGCACATACATCTGCTCATTCCAGGGGTCAGGATGGACACGCATCCGCCGGAGCATGTGGATCGGGCAGAGCTTGAGCGTTTCGTGCGACTCGTTAAACTCTCGGATAGCGCAGAGTTCACCGATGTACTCGTTGTGGCACGCGTAGTGGGGCCACATGATGTCATCGAAATAGCAGTAGACCCGCGGCAGCCGAAGCTCATGCCTCGGCGCTTCGAACACAGTCAACGCCTTCCCGGTGGAAGAGTAGTAGTCAAGGTCAAAGGCAACGAAGCCGACAGGCACGAAAGGCTTACGGGTGAGCCATGCCGCAACGGTCTCCGCGACGTCGCCGATGACCAATTCGGTTCTCGGCGACAGCCGGGAACGAAGTTTGTTCTCATCCATGCCATAGAAGCCCTTGCCCCAGACGTAGGGGAGATCGCGATAATCAACTGCGTCGGGCATCCCCTGGCCGCCATCAAAGCCGACCACATTGATGACGATCCCAAAATACTCGCTCATGGTGCCTGCAATACTCTCAAGAGCCAGCAATCCACGGCCGCCCGCAACGCCGAATTCGATGGCGGTTATTGCGGAAATTCCCAGCCGTTTGGCCAGATCGGCGGCGTAAAAAACGCCGTACGCGTAGTGCGGACGCTGAAACACTCCGTAACGGACGCGAAGGTCAACTGGACCAACTGGAAACTTCTCCCACAAAGACCTCGCGCCTGGAAGTTGCGTCAGTCGTGCCAAGACTCTGTCAGCAATCATCTGCTTAGGTAATTCATCCTGCCGGATGATAACGTGCTAGTGTAGATCAAGGATCTCCCTTGTGGATCCAGGGCGGGCGTTAGTATACCATCGGCAGCATGTCGTTGACCCGCAGATGCGCAACTTGTGGATGCGACCGCCTTCCTAGGATGCCCGTCCTCTGCTATTATTCACGGCGCCTTTCACGGGAGCAAATGAATTTTCCATGCTGCCTGTTTCGCCAGATGCGGTTGACCTGTGGCTTGCCTCACAACTGGCCATTATGCTTGGCAGGTCTCCCCGGTTCGATCTTCTCGTCCAAAGCGCCATCGTTCACAACCTGCTGGGCGGGTTCTGGTACGGCGCTGCGCTATTTGTCTTTTGGGTGCGGAGCAACCGCCCCGGGCAGGAAACAACGCGCCGCCGCATATTAACCACGCTTCTCGGGACATTAATTGCCATCTTCCTGATGATTCTCGCGGAAAAGCTGTTTTCCTGGCCTCCCCCCATGCACCTTCCAGCGCTGGCCCACTTTTACCCGAGATACATCTACCTCGACCCGGGCGCCAATTCTTTCCCCAGCCAGTCATCCACCCTTTATGCCGCCGTGGCAGCCGGCGTCTTTTCTCTTAACAGGCGCGTGGGATGGCTGCTATGGCTTGGGGTTGTCTTTCTGATTGGCCTGCCGCGTGTTTACCTGGGAGGCCATTACCCAACGGACGTGGCCGCTGGGATCGTCATAGGGTTGGCCGGGTACGCGCTGGCGCGCCGGCTTTTTGAACCGAAACTTGTTCCTTATGTCGAAAGAGAATTGGCACACGGAGGCTGGCGGCAAGGCCTGATCGAGCTGGTGGTCTTTGCCTGGCTACTCCTCGTGGCAACAGAGTTCCGCGACCTCGTCTGGCTGGGAAGAATCACCACGGCCCTTTTCAAGTAATCCCGTTATCAAAGCAATTGCTGACCTGGCTGGTCGAAAGGCCTGTGGCTTACCCTCCCCCTGATTCAAAGCCCCAAATGGCCCCGGCAAATGCGCTGCCGAGCGCCTGTTGAACAAGTCCTGTCGTATACCGGGACGATCCCGCTTGTTTCATCAGCCCGGCGTACCCTGGCGCCATCGGACCCAAGGAAGATAACCACGGAACTTCGAGCGCTCGCCCTGATCGAGCACCCAAACCCAGACACAGGGAACGTAAAGGCTTAACCCGGTAACGGCGGCCAGCCCCATCCTCACAAACCCTTGCGTGCCGAGAACTTGCTGGAATAGAAGCACCCCTGCGCAGAAAACCACGGTTGAAAGCACTGCGGGCGCGATGGCCGACCGGAGGTAGGTTATCCAGCGGACGCCCAGGATTCGCAAGTAACCCCGAGGGAAGAGCCACCCCCGGACGATGATAGCGCCGATGGTCGTTCCCATCGCCACGCCAAACACCCCGAAAGGACGGACAAGCGCGATACTCAGCCCAAGATTCAGGACCGCCTCGAGCGCCGTGCACCAGACATTGACCCGATGCTTGCTTAGCCCGTAAAGGATCTGCGTTGGGACCTGTTCGGTAAACGCCACAAACTGGCCGAGAACCAGGATCATCAGCACCGTGCCCGAAATTTGGCGGTATTGACTCCCCATCCAGGACTGGATGAAATCGGGGCCCAGAATCAACAGGCCGGCGTTGATGGGGAAAGCGGCCAGGAGCACATACCTCGATCCGCGCACCAGGAGCGAGCTGACCTCACCGGCTCTTTGCTGCGCATCCAGTCCGCTCGCGATGGGGGCGCTGATGACGCTGCTCAGGTTCACCAGGTCCCGCAGCGACTCAATCAGCTTGAAGCCGATGACGTAGAAGGTCACGGCATGAACGGGGAGGAAGGCCGCAATGACCACCGTGTCCATTTGGTAGTTTATCCGGCCTCCGACGCTGATGAGGAACGAATAGAAGCTGTGCGAAAAGACAGGTCGAAACAGAGTCTTGTCCCATGCGAGCAACGATATCCTGGTGCCCGGCATCAGTCTGTAAACAAGAATCACGCACCACCCATAACTCAACAGCGAGACGAGGAGATGGACCACCGCCAGCGCGACCAGTCCATAGCCTTTGAGGAGCAACACGACGACCAACACAGTCCGCACCAGGAGCGTGACGATGTTCACCCCGTTGGTCAGGTCGAACCGGGAAAGGCCCGACAAAACTGCTTGGAACATCCCCAGGGGAAACCGGCAGCCAGCGTCGCCGCGGCGAGCATGAGGACTATTTGCGAATCCCGCTGCATATCGATTGGAATCTTCATGTGGGGCAAAGCAAATACAGCCAGTGCGGCCCCAACGAGCATGGAAAGGATCGCAAATCCGCCGTAAACGGTGAACGTCATGCTCAGCAGGCGGTTCACGCTGGATTGGTCGTTCTCCGCATTGAATCGCGCCACAAAGCGGACCAGGGCGGAGCGCATGCCAACAGTGAACACGCCCATGTAACCAGTGAGCTGCAAGACCAGCGCCCAAATTCCGTAGGCGTTGTCTCCCAATCGGTGTACAACAAATGGCGCCAGCAGGAATCCCACTAGGACGTTCGCACCCATCCCCGCCCAGTTTGAAACAAGACTCCGGGGGATGCGCGCCTTGGCATCCTCGAGCGGATTCCTGGCCTTCCGCGGTCTCGGCACGGCAACCGTAGTGGGTTTTTCTTCCAATGAACTCATTTAATTGAAGCTCTTGCCTTGTGTTTGGATAGGGACTAAGCAAGCCGCGCGGCCAATCGGATGTAGTAACTTTGCGCCCGACGCGTGAAAGCCTCCAGGCCGAACTCATTGGCTCGGCGGCGGTATTCCCCTGACATCCGCGCGCGCTTTTCCGGGTCCTGCCAGAGCGAGAGCAAGCGGCTCGAAAGCTCGTCGGCATGGCCAGCCGCAAAGAAATCGCCTTCCACCAACTCGCGGTTGGCAGGAAGATCGGTGACAACAGCAGGCACCCCCATGGCCATATATTCGAGGAGTGAATTGGAGGAGCCCTCGCTTTGTGACGTCAGTAAACCGACATCCGCCGCGGCAATGTACGGTCGCACGTCGCGCTGAGCACCAAGCAGCCGAACAGTCTCGGTAAGGCGCAGTTCTTCAACGCGTTTAGACAGGTCACTCCTCAACGGTCCCTCGCCCACCACCAGGAATCGCGCCTCGGGGAGGGCGGACCGCACCATGGCCGCGGCCTCGATGAGCGTTTGGGGGTCCTTCACAGGAAACAAGGTGGCGACGGAGACAAACACAGGCGCGCAAGCGGATAGTCCTAATTGCCGCCGGGCTGCCAGACGCTCCTCGCCCGTCGGTGGTGAAAACTTGCCCAGGTCAATGGCATTCGGGAGAATCTCGATCCGGTCCGGTGGCACACCTTCATCATTCTTCAAGGACTCCCATACCGCCCGTGAATTGCATTGCCACGCGTGGGCCATGCGATTGATCACTTTCAGAGCCAACCGGTCGGCAGCGGTTTTCCAATGCCCGAAATTCCGGCGCGCGACGACAACCCGAGGGACACGGGCTATCCTGGCTGCGACAGTTCCGTAATAGGTTCCGTCGCGGAAAAAGGTTTGAACGATGTGCGGGCGCTGAAGTTTGAACAACTCCGCGAGCCTTCTGACAGTTGCCCATCGCGAACCGTGCCCCGGAGTCTTCGGAGCAGCGACGTGAACAGGACACGGAAAATCAGACGCGGTCAGGCCGCGGGAGGGTCGGAGGAAATAGAGCTCAACCGTAAAGTAGGCAGGATCGAGTGCGGCGATGAATTTGCCGATCTGCTGTTCCGTTCCTCCGTCTTCCCAGGAATCAATGGAATCGATCACAAACGCAATGCGCAACCGCCTCGTCGGATCGTTCGCGCCCAAGGCTGCGGTTCGAGCGCCGCGCTTCAATGCCTTTGAGGCAATATAAAAATTGACATGGTTCGCGCTGAATTCTCCGCGCCCGGCGTGGAGGAAGGAGCTGCTCATCGCCAGTCGCGGCAACGACCAGGGGTCAAGCGTGCCATTGACCAGCTCCCCTCGCGTCGTCACGGCATAAGCGTAGCCGGCCTCACGCGTCTCCCGCTCGATGCGCTGATCCATTGCGCCCCACGGATATGAGAACCCTGCCGGTGGCGTGCCCAGTCGCGCAGCCAGCTCCTGCCGAGATTGATGGATCTCGAGCGCTGCTGTGGAGGGATCGGCATGAGTCAGCAACGTATGGTGCAGCGTGTGCGAGCCAAATGAGATGCCGGACTTCTGCATTGCGCTCACTTCTTCCCAGCTCAGGAACGCACGGCCGCCGAGTGCTGCAATCGGTCCTGCGCACTCCTGGAGTTGCTCGACGAATGCATCCGCCTCTGAGCTCGGCCGAGTCAGGAGCAGCTGGCGCAGCCGGGAGAAAGTCATCTCTTCCGGCGCCAGCCACGGACACCAGGGAAAACTGCCGATGACATGCCGGACGTTCGGCTCGATTTGGTTTCTCCTGCCGAGTTCCTCGAGACTCGCCCACAGTTTTTCCTGCCAAAATCGGCGATCCGTTCCGATGAACCGCACAGGAAGAAAGACCGTGGCCGGCAATTGGCGGCTCTGGATTACCGGAAAAGCGTGCACGAAATTGTCGTGCCAGCCATCATCGAACGTGAGGGCGCAGAGTGGCTTGAGGCCGTTCTTTCGTGATACGTCCGTTCGAGTCAGTTCCTCCAGAGGAATGACGCGATACTTCTCGGTCACCCAGTCCAAGAACCCTTCGAACAATTCTGTAGACGTGGCCATCTCCGGGTCGTAACAGGACTCGCCATCGGGAAGGATGCGGTGGAACATGAAAATAGGCGAGCCGCTCCCTCGCAGTCGGTTAATCACCCCCTTAAA
>CAYZVR010000014.1:0-24730 GCA_964481715.1 uncultured Acidobacteriota bacterium
CTTTTCAGCTATTACAATCCCGTGCTGCAATACGGTCTGGAGAGATTCGCGCGAGACGCGGCGCGGGCGGGTGCGGCAGGCGCGTTGATGGTGGACGTGACGGCGGAGGAAGCCGGGCCGTATGTGGCGGCGATGCGCGCCGAAAACCTGGACACGGTCTTTCTGGCCTCGCCGACTTCGCCCGATGAGCGCCTGGAGCGTGCGGCGGCGCTGACCACCGGGTTTCTCTATCTGATTTCGCGCACCGGCACGACGGGCGAGCGCACCGAGATCGCCTCCAGCCTCAGGCCGCTCGTCGAGCGCGCGCGGAAGTTTACGGCCTTGCCGCTGGCAGTCGGTTTCGGGATTTCGAATCCGTCTCAGGTGCGCGAGGTAACGGCGATTGCGGACGCGGCGGTGGTCGGCAGCGCCATCGTTCACGCGATTGAAGGAAGATTTCCTTCCGGGGGCGCGGCGGCGATTGAAGCTTTCGTCCGCTGGCTCAAAGAAGGCACGGAGAGCGAAAGCGCATGAGCGATATCGACGGCTGGCGCAAGCGCATTGACGAGATTGACCAGCAGCTCATCAAGCTGCTGAACGAGCGCTCGCAGTGCGCCGTGGAAGTCGGCCATCACAAGAAAAAGCTCAAGCTGCCCGCCTGGCAGCCGGAGCGAGAGGCGGAAATTTTGCGCAACGTCGTGAAGTCGAATCAAGGCCCGCTGGATGATGCGGCCATCCGGCGCCTGTTCGAGCGCATTATAGATGAAGCGAGGGCGCTCGAGCGCCACTCGATGGAAAACGATTCACCCCAGGGGAAGGAGTAACCCGGCATGGTCGTGGTGATGCAAGAAGGCGCGTCGGAAGAGCAAATCCAGCGCGTTATCAACAAACTGATGGATATGGGGTTCGATATCCATCGCTCGACGGGCGCCCGGCACACCGTGCTCGGCGCGGTGGGCGCCAAGATCGGGTTCGATACTCGCGACATCGAGCTGCTGGAGGGCGTGGCGGAAGTCCTGCGTATCTCGGCGCCCTACAAGCTGGCCAGCCGGCAATTCCGGCCGGAGGGCTCCGTCGTCCAGCTTGGTAAGGGCGTGGCCGTGGGTGGGAAGCAAGTGATCGTCATGGCCGGGCCGTGCAGCGTGGAGAGCGCGGAACAGATTGAGACGATCGCCGAGCAGGTTGCCAAGCAGGGCGCCAAGGTTTTGCGCGGCGGGGCGTTCAAGCCGCGAACTTCGCCTTACAGCTTCCAGGGTCTGGGCGCGGGCGCTCTCGACATGATGCGACGGGCAGCGGACAAGCACGGGCTGCTGGTGGTTTCCGAAGTCATGGATCAGACGCAGATTCCGCTGTTGCTCGAATACGCGGATGTGCTCCAGGTGGGCGCGCGCAATATGCAGAATTACAATCTGCTCAAAGAGCTTGGCAAGGTTTCAAAACCCATTCTGCTCAAGCGCGGCATTTCAGCAACTTTGGAAGAGCTGCTGCTCTCGGCTGAGTACATCATGTCGGGCGGGAACTACAACGTCGTGCTGTGCGAGCGCGGCATCCGCACCTTCGAGAGCTACACTCGCAACACGCTGGACGTTTCGGCGATTCCCGTCATCCAGAAACTCTCGCACCTTCCGATCCTTGCCGACCCTTCGCATGGAACGGGTCGGCGCGACAAGGTGCTGCCCATGGCGCGCGCAGCTGTCGCGGCCGGCGCAGACGGACTGCTGATCGAAGTGCACAACGATCCGGAAAACGCGCTCAGCGACGGCGCGCAGTCGCTCTATCCCGAGCAGTTCGAAGAATTGATGAAACAGTTGCGCATGATCGCGCCGGCGGTGGGGCGGACGGTTTGAAAAGCATTGGCGATTGAAGGTTGACGATTGTCGACTACAAATTAATCACAAATCGGCAATCGACCATCGCAAATATCCTTTTGGCAAAATCACTTTGAATTCTCCTGACACTTTTTTTGATCGCGTGACGATTGTAGGCCTCGGCCTGGTGGGCGGGTCGTGGGGACTGGCGCTCAAGGCGCTCGGATTTCAGGGGCGGCGTGTGGGCTGCGACCGCGCGGATGTGCTGACGCGCGCGCTCGAGGCTGGCGTCGTTGACGAGGGCGAGGAAAATCCCAAGGCTGCGGTTCGAGACGCGGGTCTCGTTATTCTCGCCACGCCGGTGGGAACGATTCTCGATCTATTGCCGAAGTTGAAAGCGAGCGTCACGCCCGGCGCGCTCGTGACCGACGTGGGAAGCACCAAGCGCCTCATCTGCCGCCGTGGTGCGGAAGTGTTCGACGGCGAGGCGTTGTTTCTCGGAGGGCATCCGCTGGCGGGGAAGGAGCGCTCGGGCCTCGAGAGCGCTGACGCGACTCTCTTCGAGGGAACGCGCTATGTGCTGACGCCTCACTCGCCCGATCATCTGACTGACGCACGCGTAAAAGCCTTCACCGAGCTCGTCGAAAAAATCGGTGCAAAGATTTTCGTTACCGATCCTTCCAGCCACGACCGCGCCGTTGCATTTCTTAGTCACCTTCCTCAATTGGTTTCTACAGGGCTTGCCAGCCTGATCGCCGAGCAGGGGGCCGAGGATTTCCTCCCCGCCGAGCTCGCCGCCTCGGGATTTCGGGATGTGACGCGGCTTGCCGAGAGCCCTTATAATGTCTGGCGCGACATTTGCTTGACCAACATCGAAAATATCCAGTCGGCGCTCGAATCGCTGATCGAAAAGCTCGAGAACATGAAGCTGCACCTGAGCGACCGGGAGCTCGAGCGCGAATTCAAACAGGCCTTGAAACTTAGGGAAAAATTGCGCAAGCTGGGCTGAGCAACTGGGCATCTTCCCCATGAAAACCCTGCGGCGGTGGGTGAAATCGAGGTGGGTCCAGGCGGTGAGTCTGGGTCTTGCGAGCGCCTGGCTGGTTCTTGGCGCTGCGCACCTGCACTGGTTTGAGACGCTTGAGAACAAATCGCTCGACTGGCGCTTCCGCACGTTTTCGGCGGAACACCGCGCCAGCTCCGACATTGTCATCGTGGCAATCGACGATACAAGCTTTGCCGCGCCGGCTATGATCCAGAATTTCGGCCGTTGGCCCTGGCGGCGGCAGATCTACGGTCTCCTGATTCACTACCTGCACGAATGCGGCGCGAAAGTCATCGGCGTCGACATCACCTTTGAAGGCAAAGACCCTCACGAGGGCGACGACGAGCTTTTCGCGCAGGCGATGAACGAAAACCGCGACGTCGTGCTGGCACTGGGGATGAACCTCTCCGCCTGGCATTTTACGGACCCTGCGGCGAGCCGCGCCCTCGGCCAGCGCCTCGAGCCCTTCGCCTGGAAGGTCGAGAAGAAAACGCCTCTCAGTTTCAAAAACTACTCGGGCGTAGACATTTCGGAGGACCTCTTCGTCAAGGCCTCGGCCGGAATCGGCTCGGTCGCGATTGAAGCCGATCCGGACGGCCCCACGCGCAAGCTCGCGCCCATCCACCGTTTCGGGAATCAGCTTTTCCCGACCTTCTCGCTGGCGCTTGCGTCGAAATACCTGGGGCAGCCGCCGGGTGGCGTCGTCAATCCCGGGCCAACGCTGGAAGTTTGCTCGCGCCGAGTGCCCCTCGATCCCGAAGGACGCCTGCTGATCCGATGGTATGGCGGCGAACACACCTACCGATATTATTCCGTGTGGAAGGTCTTCAACTCCGCCCTGGCGCTCGATTCGGGCGAAAAGCCGGAAATTCCATCCGAAGCGTTTCGCAACAAAATTGTCCTAATCGGACCAACGGCCACGGCCATAGCCGACTTACACGCCAATCCTTTTTCGCCGCACTATCCCGGCGTCGAGATGCACGCGACGGCGATTGATAATTTCCTGCAGAACGACTTCATGCGCGAAGCGGGCCCGCGAACGCGCACGGCCGCGATCTTCGGGATGGCGCTGCTTACGGCGGGCTTGGTCTACGCGTTCAGCTCCGCCACGGTTTATTCGCTTGCTTCGGCGCTGATCGCGCTCCTTTACTTTGCAACTGCCTGCTTATATTTCGAGCACCGAAACCTCTGGGTGCCGATGGTGGCCCCGCTCTCGGCGGGTGGAACGGCCTTCCTGGCCGCAACACTGACTCGTTACGCGACGGAAGGCCGGGAAAAGCGGCAGTACCGGAAGACCCTGATGAAATACCTCGCGCCCTCGCTGGTTGAGACCATCATGAGCGACCTCGACTGGGCGAGCCTGCGCGCGGAAAAGAAAACCCTCACCGTTCTCTTCAGCGACGTTCGCGGATTCACCACGTTTTCGGAGGAATATCCCCCCGAAACGGTGATCGCGACGCTCAACGAGCACCTGAACATGATGGTCTCGGTGATTTTCAAGTACCAGGGCACGCTCGACAAGTTCGTGGGCGACTGTGTGATGGCGTTCTGGGGCGCGCCGGTCGAGCAGCCAAACCAGGCGGAGCTGGCGGCGCGCGCGGCGCTCGAAATGATCGAGGGACTGGAAAAATTGAACCAAAAGTGGCAGAGTGAAGGGCGACCGACGCTCCATATCGGGGTGGGCATCAATACCGGCGAAATGTTATTCGGCAATATCGGCTCCGAGCAGCGGATGGATTTCACCGTCATCGGAGACAGCGTGAACCTGGGCGCGCGCCTGGAAAGCGCCACCAAGGAGCTGAAGGCTTCGATCGTCATCAGCGACGCGACTTATCGGGAAATTCAGGACCTCGCCGAAGTTCGACCTCTGGGAGAAATTTCGGTGAAAGGGAAAGCACTCAAGATCGTTGTCTATGAACTACTCGGAATGGCCGCGGCACCAGGCGAGCCATCCCATCTCAAACTCAAAGAGGTTGCATCATGATCAATGAATCGAGAAGGTGTTCGGATCGTTTCTTCTTCGCGCTGGCCATCCTTGCAGTCCTCGCATGGGTCACGACGCAGCCGCTCCGCGCCGTTCAGGACGCCCAGCAGACCCCGCCGCAGGATCAGGGGCAGACTCAGAATCAGGATCAGACCCAGACTCAAACCCAAACCCAAACCCAAACCCAAACCCAAACCCAAGAAAAACCCAAGAAGAGCGGCGGCTTCTTCAAGGGTTTGTCAAAAGTCACAGGTGGCCAAAGCGGCCAGGAAAGTTCTGCCACAGCTTCCGCCGGCGCTAAGGGAATCGACGAAGGGAAGAAGATGGCAGAGTTGACGCCCTCTGCTGCTGATGTCGCCGCCGTGACCAGCATGGAGCAATACGCTATCCCTGCGGCGGACCTAAAGAAATTCCAGCAGGACGGACACCTGCAGCCCAAACAGTAAGGAGGTTACGAAAATGAGACAAAGAGAAACAGTCGTGCGAATGACGGGGTGGGGCGCGGGGGTCGCGGCAGTGCTTTTGCTGATGCTTTCAGGCCCACAGCACGCCGCAGCGCAGTTCGGGGGGCTGGGCAAGGCTCTGAACAAAGCCAAACAAGTACAGGAGGCGACCAAACCTTTGAGCCTCGAGGAAGAACAAGGGATGGGGCGGACGGTCGCAACCAAGCTCGTCGCCAATTACCACCTATACAAAAACGACGAGCTGACGCGTTACGTCAATATGGTTGGAGACACCGTGGCGGCGCAATCGGAACGCCAGGACATCACTTATCACTTTGCGATCCTGGATTCGGATGACATCAACGCCCTGTCGGCGCCCGGCGGGTACATCTTTATTACGCGCGGAGCCCTGGCGCTTTGCGACGACGAGTCCGAGCTCGCCGGCGTTCTCGCGCACGAGGTCGGGCACGTGGCCGGGAAGCACGTCGTTCATGTGATCGAGCACGACAAGATGCTGCGCGCCGGGACGCAAGAAGCGACTTCCCATGTGAACACGGGTAAATTCAACGATTTATTCAATAAGTTGGCGGGCGCCGCCCTTGTTAAGATTGTGGACCAGGGTCTGGCACCCGGTGATGAATATGATGCCGATGCGCGCGGCGTAAAATACGCCAACGCGGCCGGATATTCAGCCGACGGAATCGAGCGGTTCCTCACCAAGCTCCAATCGGCGACCACACAAGGAGGGAAGAAGTCATTCTGGACGCGCACGCATCCGCCAGTTGCCGACCGCAACACGCGCATCCAAAAATTGATTGCCGATCAGCACTGGGAGGACGCGAGCCGGCCCAAACTTCCGGACCGTTTCGCGACCGAGACAAAGGCGCTTAGGGCTAAAGCGGGCGGGTAGGCACGGCCGGCTTTCTCAGGGCGCAATGTGAATAAGGTCTTCCCCAACGCGGATGAAGCCATCGCCGACGTGCAGGACGGCGCCTCCATTATGGTGGGAGGATTCGGCCTGTGCGGAATTCCCGAAAACCTCATCCGCGCTATTCGCCAAAAGGGAACTAAGAACCTCACCATCATCAGCAACAACGCGGGCGTCAACGAATTCGGCCTGGGCGTGCTTCTCGAGACGCGGCAGATTCGCAAGCTCATCGGCACCTACGTGGGCGAAAACAAAGTGTTGGAAGACTTGGCGCTCAAAGGCGAAATTGACCTCGAGCTCAACCCGCAGGGAACATTTTCCGAGCGCATGCGCGCGGGCGGCGCGGGCATCGCCGGCTTCTACACGCCGACAGGGTTCGGCACGATTGTTGCCGAAGGCAAGGAAGTGCGCGAGTTCGACGGCCGCAAATATCTGCTCGAGCGCGCGCTGACGGCGGACTTCGCCTTCGTCAAAGGGTGGAAAGGCGACCGCCAGGGGAATCTCATTTATCGCCGCACGGCCCGCAATTTCAACCCGGTGATGGCCACGGCGGCCAAAGTCACCATCGCCGAGGTGGAAGCGCTGGTCGAGCCCGGCAAACTCGATCCCAACTCGGTGGTGACGCCCGGCATTTACGTGAAACGAATTTTCCAGGGAAGCGATTACGAAAAGCGCATCGAAAAGCGAACCGTGAGCAAGCGGGCGTAGCGGGCCGCGGCAAAACCATGGACAAACGCGAACAGATCGCGCGCCGCATTGCGCAGGAACTGAGAGATGGCTACTACGTCAATCTGGGCATCGGCATTCCGACGCTCGTCTCAAACTACATCCCGACGGGGATGGACGTGGTCCTGCAATCGGAAAACGGAATGCTCGGCGTGGGCCCGTTTCCTTTCGAGGGCGAAGAAGACCCCGACCTGATCAATGCGGGCAAAGAAACGGTGAGCGAGCTTCCGGGCACCTCGTATTTTTCGAGCGCCGACTCGTTCGCCATGATCCGCGGCGGGCACATTGACCTGACCGTGCTCGGCGCCATGGAAGTGGATGAGCGAGGCGACCTCGCGAACTGGATGATACCTGGTAAAATGGTCAAAGGAATGGGCGGCGCGATGGACTTGGTCGCGGGCGCGAAGCGCGTGATCGTCGCGATGGAGCACGCGACGCGCGACGGCCGGCCGAAAATTCTGAGGAAGTGCACGCTGCCTCTGACCGGAGCGGGCGTCGTGAATATGATCGTCACCGATCTCGCGGTTCTCGAAGTCAACGCGGACGGGCTGACGCTCACCGAAATCGCAGCGGGCACGACCGTCGACGCCGTGCAGAATGCCACCGAGGCACCGCTGCGGGTCAGTTCGAATTTGAAGACGATCTCGGTTTAGAAATTCTCGGTCCCGCTCTCGCGCGGTCGGGACGAGACTCGGGCGAAACCTATGGCCAGACTCCTGCTTGCGCTGTGGGTGGTCCTTCTCGTGCAGCCGGCCCAGCCAGAATACAAAGCGCAGATTGAACAATGGCGCGAGCGGCGCGTGGCGTCGCTCACTTCGGACAGCGGCTGGCTGACCGTCGCCGGACTCTTCTGGCTGAAGGAGGGCAAGAACACGGTGGGCGCTGCGCCCGGAAAACAAATTGTGTTACCCAAAAGCTCGGCGCCGGAAACGGTCGGCGTTTTCGAATTTCACAACGGCACAACAACCTTCCAGGCGGCGCCGGGCGTCAACGCAACAATCAACGGCAAGCCGGCCGAGTCGGGGACGCTCAAGTCCGACACCTCCGGAAACCCCGATGTCGTCCAAATCCGCGCCCTCACAATGTTCGTCATCGAGCGCGGTAAACGCTTTGGCATTCGCCTCAAAGATAAGGACAGCGAATTGCGCAAGGAGTTTACCGGAATCAAATATTTTCCCGTGGACGAGCGTTATCGCGTGACGGCGAAATTCGTTCCCTACAATCCGCCCAAGATGATTCCCGTGCCCGACATTCTGGGTGAAACGTCCAACGAACCCAGTCCCGGTTACGCCGAATTCACGCTCAATGGCCACGCCTGCCGGCTCGATCCTGTCGCCGAAGGAGACGAGCTGTTTTTCATTTTCAAGGACCTGACCTCGGGCAAGGATACGTACCCGCCGGGGCGATTTCTTTATGCGGAGCAGCCGAAGAACGGCGAAGTGATTTTGGATTTCAACAAGGCGTACAATCCTCCCTGCGCCTTCACACCGTACGCCACCTGCCCGCTGCCGCCTCCGGAGAATCATCTTCCCATTCGTATCGAGGCCGGAGAGCTGCGTTACGGACATTAGATAATTTCCCAGCAAAGTTCTTCCAGCGCAGGCATCCAACGAATCTTTGGGAGGAGTTTACAACGCCAGTCGCGGGGCGTATCTTTGCGTGTGAAGAGAGCTTCAGCGGGGGGCGGTTCGCCTCCCGATTGCAGGACGAGGTGGGCCGTGGAAGCCAATGCCATCGTCATCGTCAGCCTGATGTCGCCCAAGGAAAAAATCTGGGGACAGCTCATCACCCTGAACCCTGCCGGCGTGACCATCCGCGGAATAGATCTTTTCTCCTTTGACGATTTCCTGCGACAGTTGATCGACCACGAAGAAGCCACGGTGGGTCTCGCGACCATTTACTACCCCATGCACCGCATCGAGCGCATCGCCCAGGACGAAGCGAGCGGTACCATCCCTTCACTCGCGGACCGCTTTCGGGCGAAGATCGGTCTGACCATTCAGGAATACCTGGGGCTCGAGTCGCCGCACCTTTAACGCACCTTCCCGCGGAGCAATGACACTCACGCCGGAACTTTCGCACAGGCCCTGCGCTCCACGCCGTTTGACAGCCCCAAAACCCTCTGGCTATAGTGACCAGTGCACCATGAGCACGCGAACACTGACTCCCGCCAACCAGATCACTATCCTTCGATTGGTATTTGTTCCGCTGTTTGCCATTCTTGAGGTCAGCCGGAGCTACGGCTGGGCGCTTGCCGTGCTCGTGGGAGCGGCCCTTTCGGATGCAGTAGACGGTCTCGTGGCACGCCTCTTTCACGAGGAATCACCGCTCGGAATCGCGCTCGATCCCATCGCGGACAAGCTTTTGCTCGGCACGGCGTTCGTGGTTCTGGCCTTCCGCGACGTGCTGCCATGGTGGGTGACGATCCTGGTCCTCAGCCGCGATGTGGTCATCATCGTGACCGCGCTCCTGATCAGCCTGGTCGTGGGCTTTCGCCCCTTTCGTCCCTCCCTCCTCGGAAAAGCTTCGACCGTCTGCCAGGTGGTGACGGTCTTTGCCGCCGTGTGCTACCAGGTGGGAACTCCGTTCGTGACGCGCCTGGTGGTGGAAGTTGGAACGTATTTGGTGGCCGTCTTCACCGCGGCTTCGGGCGTTCATTACCTTCTGGTCGTTCAACAACGCTACGGCCACCGGGAACGGGAAAACTCCGATTCCTAGGCTGATCCGCCGAAAGGCGAATGATCACCCGGGCTGCTCCGGCGTCGCTAACGCGGCGGAAGAAAATCGATTCAAGCCAAAATTGACCCGGCGCGCTGCGGGGTGTAGACTGCGATGCTTTCGCAGCTTCCGCCAAGGCGAATGCGCTTCCCAACAGGACGCGGCGAAATCCGAAATCATACGCGGGGGAAAATGATGGCGATTGCAACTTTTAATTACTACCAGGCGAACCGGGAGCAGTTTCTCGAGGGGTTGAAAAACCTGCTGCGCATTCCGAGCATCTCGACCCTCCCGGAGCACAAGCCGGACATCCGGCGCGCGGTGGAATTTCTGGTCTCGGAGCTGCGCGGCATGGGGATGGAGGGTGTCGAGATCCTGGAAGGCAAGGAAGGGCAGAACCCGCTCGTTTATGCGGAGTGGCTGAAGGCGCACGGCAAGCCGACGCTTTTGATTTACGGCCACTACGACGTGCAGCCGCCCGATCCGCTCGACGAGTGGATTTCGCCGCCCTTTGAGCCCGCGATTCGCAATGAGAATATCTACGCGCGCGGCGCAGTGGATGACAAGGGCCAGACGTATCTGCTGCTGAAAGCCGTGGAGGGTTATCTCAAGGCGGAAGGGAAGCTGCCCATCAACGTCAAGTTCCTCATCGAGGGCGAAGAGGAAGTCGGCGGCGAGCACATCGAGCAATATGTCGTCCAGCGCCCCGAGCGCCTCAAGGCTGACGCGGCGCTCGTCTGCGACACGGAAATGTTCGCACCCGATCTTCCCACGCTCACCACCGGCCTGCGCGGGCTTGTCTACACGGAACTCGAAGCGCGCGCTGCGGCGCACGACCTGCACTCGGGCGTTTATGGAGGCGCGGCGGCGAATCCCATGCAGGGCCTCGCGGAAATCATCGGCGGATTAAAGGGCGCGGACGGCAAGATTCGCATTCCCGGTTTCTACAAGCGCGTCAAGAAGCCGAGCGCCAAAGAATTGGCCGCGTGGAAACGCCTGCCGTTCAACGAGAAGAAATACCTGAAGACGGAAATCGGCGGGACGGCGCTCACCGGCGAAAAAGGCTTTTCGGTGCTCGAGCGCACCTGGGCGCGGCCCACGCTCGAAGTGCACGGCTTTCGAGGCGGCTTTACGGGCGAGGGCGCAAAGACCGTTATCCCGGCCGTCTCGACGGCCAAGATCAGCATGCGCCTGGTGCCCGACATGGATCCGAAAGAAGTGTTCCGGCAATACACGGCCTATGTAAAGAAGATCACGCCCAGGGGCATTACGACTAAAATCCGCCTGCTGAGCTCGGCGCCGGCTTCCGTCGTTTCCACCGATAGTCGGTTTGTCTCCGCGGCCGCCGAAGCGATGGAACAGGTCTTCAAGAAGAAGACCATTTTTATGCGCTCGGGCGGTTCGATTCCCATCGTCGGCTTGTTCCAGAAGCATTTGAATATTCCCAGCGTCATGATGGGCTTCGGTTTGCCCGACGACAACCTGCACGCGCCCAACGAGAAATTTCACCTGCCGAATTTCTATCGCGGCATTGAGGCGGTGGGGCGGTATCTGGAGTTGCTGGGTGAGAGATAATCCAGACTGATGATTAGGCGGTTGAAAGTCGAAAGTTCAAAGTTGAAAGTGCAATTCAACTTGTCGGGCCGCTGAGGAAAGCCGTTGCAGCGATTCACGGAACTCAAAGTCTGGCAACGCAGCCACGCCCTAGTGTTGCGGGTGTATCGTCTCACATCGTTGTTGCCCTCTGAGGAACGCTTTGGATTGACAGCTCAGCTTCGAAGAGCGATCCTTTCGGTCCCCACCAACATTGCAGAAGGCTCGAAGCGTGAGAGCAGGCCGGATTATGCCCGTTTCTTGAACATCGCCGAGGGGTCGCTCGCCGAGGCGGAGTATCTCGTTATGGTCGGCCGGGATTTGGGATATTTCAGCTCGCAAACGGTTGGTTCTGCTCTGTCCGAGATCAGAGAGGTTGCAGGGATGCTGCACAGCCTGCGCGCGAAGGTCGAACAGGCCGGCAAGGGCCGGTGAGCGCTGAGGTTTTTGCTTTCGACTTTCAACTTTGGACTTTCAACCCATCGATCTGCAATCGTGAGTAGAAATTGGGAGGATGCCCGTGCCCGAATTCAAACCCTTCGTCCCGCACGATTCGAAAGAGCCCGAATTCACGCTGAAGGCGGTGGCGGCGGGCATTTTCATGGCGGCGCTGTTCGGCGCGGCGAACGCCTACATCGCCATGAAAGCCGGGCAAACCGTGGCTGCGACGATTCCCGCCGCGGTGATGGCCATCGCGCTCTTCCGCCTGCCGTTTTTCAAAGGCGGCGTGCTCGAGCAAAACATCACGCGCACGGCGGCCTCGGTGGGTGAGGCGCTGGTCGCCGGCGCCGCCTTCACCATTCCCGCCTTCATCCTGGTCAACGTGGGCGGGCAGCGCATCTGGGCGGACCTCGGCGATCACTTCTGGGCGGGCGCCATGATTCTGCTGGTGGGCGGGCTGCTCGGCATTTTCTTCATCATCATTCTGCGGCGGCCGCTCTGCGTCGAATCGCCCGACCTGCCGTTTCCGGAAAGCACCGCGAGCGCCGAGATCGTCAAGGCCGGCCAGCAGACCGCCAGCGACTCGCCCAAATACATCTTCGGCGCGCTCGGCCTCGGCGCCGTCCTGCAACTGCTCAAGGACGAAAAGGGCTTTCAGATTTTCAAAGACACGGTGACCGGCACCTGGCTGTTTCCGCGCTCGGTGATCAGCTACTTCGGCTCGGAGCAGGCGAAAATCTCGGAAGTTCAGTACGGCGGCGGCATCGCCTACAACACACCCTCGGCATCGCCCGCACTGATCGGCATCGGATACATTTTAGGCCCGCGCCTCTCTGCCATTAATTTTTCGGGCGGAGTGCTCGCCTGGCTGATTCTCATTCCGCTCATCTTTTTTGTAGACCCGGACATCGCACGGCGACTTTCAGGCGCCGGGGGCGCCGTGCTGTCGCCCGATGCGCTCAGCCAGCTTGTGTGGAAAAACATCGTGCGGCCCATCGCTGTCGGCACGATGCTGGTGGGTGCGGTCGCAACGCTCTACGGGATGCGCTCCTCCATCCTGCGCTCGGTGCGAGGCGCGTTCAGCAAAACGGTGCTGGCGGGCGAGACCTCAGGCGCCAAACTGACACGGCTCGACCTTGATATTCCCGTCAAATGGATCGCCCTTTCGATCGTCGGACTGCTCGTGCCCATCACCATCATCTATCATCACTTTGCGGGGACGTGGGGCACGGCAATCGTCGCAGCGCTGGTCATGTCGGTCGCCGGATTTTTCCTGTCCGCCGTGGGCGGCTACCTCGTGGGCCTGGTCGGCTCGACCAATCAACCCGTCTCCGGTTTGACGCTTGCGGCGCTGGTCATCGCGGCCCTCGTCATGCTCGCGCTCGGCGTCACCGGCATCGCCGGCGTCGCGGCGGTGCTGGGCGTTGCCTCGGTTGTCTGCTGCGCGTGCTGCGTTTCGGGGAGCCTGATCCAGGATTTGAAAGCCGGGTATCTGCTCGGCGGCACACCCTGGAAAATGGAAGTGGTCGAAATCCTCGCCGTCACCGTGCTGGCGTTTTTTCTGATGGGCCCGATCATTCTGCTGCACAAGGCGAACCTCGCGACGGGCGGCATCGGCGGACGGGAGTTTCCCGCGCCGCAGGCGGGACTGATGGCCCAGCTCGCGCAGGGATTCGTGGGCGGCCAAACGCCCTGGGGATTGCTGCTGATGGGCGTCTTCCTCGGCATCGTCCTGCTCATGATCGAAGCTCCCGCGCCCATGCTCATCGCCGTCGGCATGTACTTGCCGCTCGAGACGACATCCGCCATCTTTGTCGGCGGCGCCATCAAGTGGCTTGCCGACCGCGTGGCGCGGCGGCGAAAACTCTCGCCCGACGAGCAAACCCGGTTTGAAGAGCGCGGCACGTTTCTCGCTTCGGGTCTGATTGCCGGGGAAGCCATCGCCGGAATTCTCCTGCCGGTTCTTTTCATCACCGGCGTTCCCTCGCTCACCAAGGTCGTGACCGGGCTCGATGAGTTGCCGTTCGTTCAGCCACTGGGCGGATGGATTTCACTCGCCGCCATCGCCCTGCTCGCATACGTCCTCATCCGCCTTCCGCTGGGGAAGAAAGCGGCTTGAGCCAGAGAAAAGCAGAAAAGAGCAGTCTCGCCGTCTTTCTGATCCCTGGTGCCCGGCATCTGAAACCTGCTTTCTTGGGCTTCGTCGCCAGTTCGTTATGTCCTCATTTCATGGGTTTTCGAAAACGCGACCCTTTGTTTGCAACAACTTGACGGCATTGAACGTCATTTTTGACATCTTTTGAATTCGCGCCTTTCGCTCCTTAATTCGCTTTTTCTTCGCTCGGGCGGCGATGCCGACTGGGGCTAAACTGGGTCTCCGACGCGGTTCCCGGCCCGGCTTCCATCTTTGCCGGACAGAGTTCGCGATCCAAGGAGCATGTGATGGCTGAATACGGCTACACAGTGATTTACGAGGCGCTTTCAGAGGGGGGTTACCAGGTCATCGTCCCCGCGTTGCCGGGGGTCGTCACACTTATGGCCGCGCTTTGGAAGAGGCGCGAGAAATGGCACGGGATGCCATCCTTTGCCACCTTCGAGGGTTGCTGAAGGACGGTGAAGAAATTCCCTCAGACCCCTTTGCGCGCCAGCAGCCGCTGACCGAGGAGCTGAAAGTCACCGTCTAGGGCATGCCACCCAAGCTCGCAAACCTCAAACCACGAGAAGTAGTCCGGCGCTGGAGAGAGCTGGTTTTTCCATTCACGAAACCAGCGGCTCTCATGTCCACCTGAAGCACCCGTCCAAACCAGGACGTGTCACCATCCCCTATCACGAGCGTTTTGACCTCCCCAAGCACATTGTGAAGAGCATCATCCGGCAGGCAGGATTGACCAACAAAGAGTTCTTCGAACTCTTGAAGAAATAGCTTTCGGTTTTCGCGGCAAACGGCAGGGCTGCGATAGGCGCCCCCATAGCTGATATGCTGTTAAAATGGCGACTTCAAGCTGGGCCTGGAATGGGGGGATAGGGTCGCCTCGCACAGGAAAAAAGCAATGAAATCGGACAGGATCACAACGATTCAGGGTGACATCACGAAACAAAAAGTGGACGCCATCGTCAACGCGGCGAACACCTCGCTTCTGGGCGGAGGCGGCGTTGACGGCGCGATCCATCGCGCGGCGGGGCGGCAGCTTTTGGAGGAGTGTCGCACGCTCGGGGGCTGCGCGACGGGAGACGCCAAAATTACCAAGGGCTATGACCTCTCCGCCAAATACGTGATTCACACCGTAGGCCCTGTCTGGCACGGAGGGTCGCGCGACGAGGATCAATTGCTCGCCTCCTGCTACCGCCGCTCGCTCGAATTGGCGGTCGAGCACGGCGTGAAGAGCATTGCCTTTCCGTGCGTTTCGACGGGCGTTTATGGCTTTCCGCAGGAGCGCGCAGCAAAGATCGCCGTCCGCAAAGTGACCGAGTTTCTCGAGGGAAACGCGTCCATCGAGAAAGTGGTTTTCGTTTGCTTCCTCGAGCGCGATTTCGAGATCTATAAGGAGTTACTCAGGGAAGGGAAGTAAACTGCTGCCGCGACGAATCGGCGACGCGCAAGGGGCGATAAAATTCCTCCTCGGTTGTTGACGTTGATGGCGGCTTCGATTATCCTCTACGCCGCATCACTTGTTTCAAAAGAACAATCATGGAGCACCTGCTGGGGACATGCCACAGCGCCGCGATTTCCTGAGAACACTGGGCTGTGCGGCGGCTGCGACGTTTGCCGTTTCCGCGCGCTCGCTTGGCCGCGCGCGCGTCCTGAGTCTGTCGGCGATCGTGCCGCCGGCGGACGGGCACGACCGTCTCCAGCCCGAGTGGTACAAGAAGAAGGTCGCGCAGGTGCAGGCGGAGATGGCCCGCCGCAAGCTCGACGCGCTCGTCCTGCTCGACGCGACCAACATCATTTACACCGTCGGCTATTTTCACATCTCGACGGAGCGGCCGCTGGCGGCGCTGATTCCAAAATCCGGCGACCCGGCGCTGTTTATTCCGGAGCTCGAAACCGATCAGGTCAAGCTCTGGTGGGTGAAAGATTTCGAGGCCTATTTCGATTTCCCCGGGCCGGTCAATCGCATTCAGTGGATTTTCGAGTCCGTCAGCCGACGGACGCGGCGGGGGCTGAAGACGGTGCGCATCGGGATCGAAGATCCACCCCTCGGCCGATTGAAGCACATGAAGGCGGGCGCGCCCCACGCGACATTGGTTGTGGCGGACGAACTCGTCGAGCGCTTGCGCTGGGTTAAAGACGATGCGGAAATCACCGTCATGAAGCGCGCCATGGAATTTGCGGATTTCTCGGTCGAGGCGGGGCGGAAGTTCATCGCTGAAAATGGTGGTGTTGCGGAGGACCAGATTCTGAAGGCCACTGCCGACGCCCTGGCGGATAAGATGTCCCGCGAATTGAGGGACGTTGTGGGTGTTTCAATCGACCCACCTTTCGGCGGCCTCCTGCCGTTTGGAAAGCGCTCGGCTTTCCCGCACGCCGTGCCGAGCAAGGACCGGCTGAAGAAGGGTGATCCGCTGATCCTGAGTTTTGGCGCACGAGTGGGCGGCTATGAGGTCGAGTGTGAGCGCTCGTTCAGCGTGGGCAAGCCCACCGACTACGCGCGGCGCCTATTTGACGCGATGCTTGCCGCGCACGACACGGGCGCTCGGGAGATGAAAGCGGGGGCGGTTGCCGAGGACGTGGACCGCAAGGCGCTCGATCAGATTCGTCAGGCGGGGTTCGACAAATTTTTGCGGCACCGCACCGGACACGGAATCGGCCTCGAAGGTCATGAGTCGCCGTGGATCGCCGAAGGCGACAAGACCGTGCTCCGCGAGGGCATGACGTTCAGTTGCGAGCCGGGGGTTTACGACCCGGACTTTGGCGGCTTCCGGCACTCGGACACGGTGGTGGTGAGGAAGGAACAGGGTGAGATCCTGAACCGTTATCCCACCCGTCTGGACGAGATGATTATTGAAATCTAAAGAAAGGCGGCTGGGGGGGCGAATCGAGCGCCCGCGTTGACTTTCCACGGCCCCTATTGTAGTTTCCAGACCGGCCCCAGGCCTGATCTCGGTCAATCATGGCAAATGAAACCAGCGTGGTTGAGGTGACGCTCGAGAGCAAATTGAAAAACGTCGAGGTCGCCGACGAAATCTCGCGGCGCGTCACCAGCACGGCGGGTTTCGAAGAGGATGAGCGCGAGCAGATCGAAATGGCGATTCACGAGTCGCTCATCAACGCCATCTGGCATGGCAACAAGAACGACGAATCGAAGCAAGTCTGGCTGCGGTATCAGATTCACGGCGACCGGCTGGAAGTCCGCATCCGCGACCAGGGGGAAGGCTTCAGTCTGGAAAGTATTCCTGACCCGCTGAAAGAAGAAAACCTGCTGAAGGTTTCGGGCCGGGGGATTTTTCTAATCCGCTCTTTTATGGATGAGTTCCGGGTCGAGAAGGCCCAGGGCGGCGGTACCGAAGTCACCATGGTGAAGAGGTTCGAACCCAATCAGAAGCCCAATCAAGGAGGGACGGAACGTGAGCATGAAGGCAACGGTACGCCAGGTTGATTCCATTACGGTGATCGACTTGAGCGGAAGGATTACACTGGGCGAGGGCTGCACCCAGCTTCGGCAGTTGATTCGGGACCTGCTCGGCAAGGCCACCAAGCATATCCTGGTCAATCTGGCCGATGTAACGTACATCGACAGCTCGGGCATCGGCGAACTGGTCAGTGCCTTTACGGCGGTTTCTAACCAGGGGGGCCAGTTGAAGCTCCTGAACCTGACCAAGAAGGTTCACGACCTCCTGCAAATTACGAAGCTCTATACCGTTTTCGACGTCCACGACGACGAAGCGAAGGCGATTACCGCCTTCGGCCAAGCCGCCGGGGCGTAGGCTTGAGCCTCGCCCGGCCCCTCCTTGGCCGTTTCGCCACGGGCCGCGGGCAGGGGGGTGAGTCGGCGCGAATCTTTCTTATAACGCGCGGTCTGGACGGTATGAGCAGGTGGGCGCAGACTTTGTGGCAGGCGCAGCGGCCGTCACGGGGAGGCCGGGCCGGATTCCTGCGTGCCTGCATCCTGTTTGACGCGGCGATAGAATTGTAGGGGGTCAGAAGCACCCAGGCCTTTTCGTTCCTGGACGCGACAAGTTCATGGTCAAGACGATTTACTACTTTCGGCCTTCCACGCTTTCCGACGTGGTCCGCAAACTTCCGCGCTCCTATCGGAAAGTTCCCCTGGAGCGCGAGGCGGAAAATCACGCTGTCCTGCGCCTGCCCGCGGTCGTCCTTGCGGACGCGAGTGCCGACAGCCTGGGCGGCATCGAGAAGATATTTGCCAAGGACTCCGGCTGGCAGGTGATTTACCTGATGAAAGGTGAATCGCTCGTGCCGGCGCGGGTCCGCGAAAGCGATCGTGTCTTCGCCGTGCTGCCGCGCGCGGCGTCGCGGCTGGTGCTTGAAAAGACCGTGGCGCGGGCTTTCGACAGCATGCGCGAGGTTGCAGAGACCGAGAAAACCCGCCAGCAGCTTCACCTGGTTGCCTCGGAGCTTGAAACGCTCAACAAGATCGGCGTCGCGCTCTCAACGGAGCGCAACACCGACCAGCTGCTCGAGCTGATCCTGACCAAGAGCCGCGAAATCACTTCGAGCGACGCCGGCTCGCTCTACCTGGTGGAAGAAGAAAAGGAAGGCGTGAAGCATCTGGTCTTCCGCCTCACTCAGAGCGACAGCCATTCGGTGCCTTTCCGCCAGTTCACTCTGCCCATTAACACGCACAGCATCGCGGGTTATGCCGCGTCCACCGGAAAAATCCTGAACATCAAGGACGCCTACCGCATCCGCAAGCTGCCCTTCCGGCTCAACCGCGACTTCGACGAAAAGTTCGGCTACCGCACCAAGTCCATGCTCGTCGTTCCGATGAAAAATCAGAAGGACGAGGCGATTGGCGTGCTGCAATTAATCAACGCCAAGCTGCATCCACGCGTCCGGCTGGCCTCGCGCCAGGTGGTGCAGGCGGAAGTGGTTCCCTATTCGCAGCGCAGCCAGGAGCTGGCCGCGTCGCTCGCCAGCCAGGCCGGCGTGGCAATTGAAAATAACCTGCTCTACCGCGACATCCAGCGTCTGTTCGAAGGCTTCGTCAAGGCTTCGGTGACGGCCATTGAGTCGCGCGACCCTACCACCTTCGGCCATTCCGAGCGCGTGGCCAAGCTCACCGTGGGTTTGGCTGAGGCCGTGGACCGGTCCGACAGCGGGCCCTACAAGGACATCCACTTTTCACGGCAGGAAATCCAGGAACTCCGCTACGCCTCCGTGCTGCACGACTTCGGCAAGGTCGGCGTGCGGGAAGAAGTCCTGATCAAGGCCAAAAAACTTTACCCGTCGCAGCTCGAGCTCATCAAGAAGCGCTTCCTTTACATCCAGAAAGCCGTGGAGCTCGACCGCATGCGCAAGAAAATGGAATACCTGCTGGCCAACGGCAATCAGAATTATCAGCAGGCTTTCGAGCCGATTGACGCCGAGCACGAAAAGGAGCTGCAGAAGCTCAATGAATTTCACTCGCAGATTCTGCAGGCGAACGAGCCGAGCGTCCTGCCCGAAAAGATTTCAGAGAAATTGGTCGAGATCGCCGGCTGGAGTTTCGAGGATCCTTCCGGGCCCACCGAGCCCTTGCTCTCGCCCGAAGAATTGCGCTTCCTCTCCATCCCCAAGGGCAGCCTCGACGCGGACGAGCGCCTGCAGATCGAATCACACGTCATCCACAGCTTCCGCTTCCTGAGCCAGATTCCCTGGACTAAGGAGCTGAAGAACATCCCGATGATCGCGCGGGCGCACCACGAGAAACTGGACGGATCGGGTTACCCCTATCACATGAAGGCCGACGAAATTCCCTTCCAGGCCAAGATGATGACCATCTCGGACATCTTCGACGCGCTCACCGCGCGCGACCGTCCCTACAAGCGCGCCGTGCCCATTGACCGCGCCTTGGATATCATCGGGCAGGAAGTGAAGTCGCAGCTCCTCGACCCGCTGCTTTTCCACCTGTTCATCGAAGCCAAAATTTTCCAGATGACCGCTAAGGACTAGGCAATCCGCCGGCTGCAGGCCAGTTTCTGATTGGAAAATCTTACGGCGATCTGGCCATCGCACCAGCCCGAGAAGGGATTCCTTCCGAATTCGCCGTTATCCAGGCACAATCGCCAAACGTGACAGGCCGGAGCGCATCGACGGTTTGCCGACTACTCGGCTGGGTGAAAGGCATGCTGGTGCTGGCAGATGGTTGCTGGGCTCGCGCTACCCGACACGCGTGAGTTCGATTACGGTGATCTCCGGGCGGGCGCCGAGCCGGATCGGAAAGCCGGTGGTGCCGATGCCGCGGTTCATGTAGAGTTGCGCGCCAGCTTTTTCATGCCACCCCCTGACGTAGGGCACCCCAACCAGGCGGGCGAGATTGAGGCCGCGATGGACGAAATCAAGCGACAACTGGCCGCCGCCGTGAAGGTCGCCGGCCAGCGTTAGGTCGATGCCCAGCTTGTGGTAATCATCGAAGGAATGCGGGTAGTGGGCCAGCAAAATGTTGACCGTATTCGGCATCACCAACCCTTTGACCTGTTGCAGATGCTGGTCGAGATCGCGCTGGTTTCGCGGGTCGTCAATCCCGATAATATTAAGCGTTTCGCCGCTCAATCGGATGGCTGCGCGCTCCTGGCGCAGGATGTGGATACCCTGGCCGGCGAACAAGCGAGTGATGGACTCTTCAATCTCTACCTCCGCCTCGTGGTTTCCCAGGCATCCGAAAACACCGTAAGGCGCTCGCAGGCCCGCCAGCACACGAACCACCTCACCCTGGGCTTCCGGGTCCCAAGTGATGTAGTCCCCGGTCAGCGCGATCAAGTCGGGTTTTAATCCGTTGGTGATCGCGACGCAGCGGCGAATGTAGTCCGCAGTACTGAAGGGACCGATGTGAATGTCGGAAAGTTGGGCGATGTGAAAACCCTCGAGGGCTTTGGGCAGTCGTGCCAGCCGGACATGCTGGCGAACGACTTCCACATCCTGCCGACCGTAGAGAAGCCCGTAACCGGCGGCGACGAACCCCGTGGCACTTACAAGCATGGCGGTCTGCTCAAGGAAGTGGCGGCGGGCAGGCGAGGGCGGGTCGAGCGCGATGGCTCCTTGCGTGAGAGCAGCACCATGGGTTTGCATAGCCTCGCGTGCCCTACCCCACACCCAGGCTGTGGCGCGGGCCGCGCGGTCTGCCGCCCCGAAAGCAATCACTAACAGAAAGGCCAACAGCGATCCCACGATCCACCACCAGAATGCCGCGTTGATGAGTATGCTCTGCAGCCGGTAGTCGGAGGCGCGGATATTGTGACCAAGGCCCCACTCAGGGTAGCTGTAGGTGAAGACAAACAAATAGACCAGGCCCGCGACGATCGCGAGCCAGGCTCGGCGGGGCTTACCGGGGATGAACCGCTCCCCCAGGTCGAGGATACGGCCAATCCAGAAAAACTGGCTGGCGATAAAGATCAGGAGCAGCGCGAAGAGGGACAATCCGAAGAAATCGGCTTGCGCGATCAGGAATGTGGCAAGAGCAAGGATCAACAGCAAAACGATCGCGCGCCCGATGACCCGCCGATAAGCTCTGAGGAAACTGATCATCCAGCCATCCCCTGTTGCCGAAGGCCCTCCAACTCAGGCGCCCTGAACCAATTCAAACACCCTAACCTCCGGCCTTGCGTCCAACCGTTCTGCAAGTCACTTCCGTGGCATTTGCAGCGCAACCAGGCAGCCCGAGGATTCCTCCAGGAGCAGCACGGTCGCATACAAATATTCGGGGATTGGCGCCCCCGTCAACGGGAAAGCCAGTGTGCCGTCGAGTAAATGGGGACAGAAACTATCTCGTCGAGGGAATCCCATCCTAGTCCTGATTCGGTGCAATTTGCAATGGTCCAAATGCACTTGCCGAATAACGCCAAGACCGTACACGCACCCACCCGGACCCGGAGTTAAACGCTTCCGCTATTTGGTGTCAATCTTCGATCGCCAGGGCCGCGGTCGGGTGGCCATTGCGGTTCGTTTAGCCGTTCCGCTAACTGCCTTGCCCTGTTTCTCGCTTTCAACGTGCCTCGCCGGTGACACTTCTCCCCACTGGACACGCTCAAGCGGCGCGAAATTCATCCGCGCAGGCCACCGTTAAATAAGCTTGAAAATCAAACCGACGGTGAAAACCAGATTGTTTTGAACAGGGATTCTTCCGAAGAATTGCTGCGCGTTACCCAGGCAGGGTTGTGGCGGCGAAAGCTGACCACAGTTCACACCGCTGACATTCAGGCTGCCCGTTCCACCCCCCGAAACGAAGTCTCGAACGTCGAAGCGGAAGCCCAGGTGCTTGCGCGGATAGATCTTAACCCCAATACCCAGATTGAAAGTCACGGCATTCCCCGGCAGGAGAGGCGCCGAAGCGACTCCGAGAGGAGTGACGAGAGTAAGATTGCGAGCGCCATTGCGGGCTAATCCTACGCCAGGGCTGATATAAAAAATGGCGCGTTTAGTGTGAATCAGGTTGAACTCTCCGCTACCGAAAAATACGTTCAGGTTTCCGGCCCTGGCCAATGCAGTTCCGGAAGGAAGCGTTCCGAAGGGGGGAGTGGTCGCGACCAGGGTCCGTGTCTGGTTGCTGTACATATAGTTCAGGCTGAGGTTAAGTGCCTTCATAAACCCGAACGTAAACCGTGCTCCGTAGGCACCGCGGTTTATCGAGTGGAAGGCAGCTCCAACGTTGTCGCCGGAAATACCCCCCGAATAGATTTCCGCCTCAGCGCTGAATGAAGACCGCCCGAATGGATTCGGAAACGGCGCGGCCGCGACGGGGTCCGCAGCCCGGAGGGGAGCGGCCAATCCTAAACCCAGAAGCAACAGACACACCAAGCGGTTGAACTTCGGCATGGAAACACCTTCCTTTAGAAACGCGGATAGTCCGGAGTCCAGCGACAGGTGAATTCTAAGCTGGATTTTTGTTTTCATTTCCCGGCCGCGGTTGGCGCAGACATCGTTTTGTGATGTCTGCGGCTCGTGCTCAGCCCAGGGCATGGTCATATTGCCTTCAGATCTGCATCCTCAGTATCTCTGCTTCACCGCAGACATGCAAACTAAAGTATGTCTGCACCACCAGGCGCGACCCGTCAGGCGACGGGCAGGACCGATCTGCCCAATCTGAGGCAAATCCTACAAGTTTGCACAGACTCGCTTCGGCGGCGATAGTTCAGCATCTAACGGTTCTGGCGTTCAGGCGGGCCCGGTGCCCCGCCGGGAGAAACTCTCTTCAGGAGATCGCAGACGCTAAAAAGCCTGCGTCTGCGCCAGCCCGCGAAGCCCCGTCCACTGGAGGGCAATGTTAGCTCGCCATCGACAAGACCTGACGCCGGCTACTTCTTCGCCCACAGCACTGCTACCATCGAGGTGGCGCCGCCCATGATTACCGGAAGCTCAGTGAGTAGCTGCATGGCCACTTCTTGCGGCGAGCGAATCAGCAATGCCACTAGAACCAGAAGAACGCCGGCCTGAACTGCGACCATCGCTATGATGCCGATTCTGCGAGCCCTGGGATGTGTTGTGTCCTTCTTTGGTAGCAGCACCAGTCCGATAAGCGGCGTGATGAGGGCCGCCACGAGCTTCAAGGCAACCTCAGCAAGACGCTTTTGGCCGAGTGATGGAGGAACCTCGTACCGCACTTGGAGGCCTTTGAGCGACGCCTCGGTAGAAACGCTTGGGTAGTACCGCGCAATGGCAGTCTGATGGAGATGCGCCGGGAGCTCAGTACGGCCATCCCGGATTTCGAGACCTCGCGCTTCAGTCGGGAGCGCGAGCGCTATGGCGTCCGGCATTTTGGAATTGATCCCTGAAAAAGATTCCAGCATGGATGCCGTTGCCTCCTCGACCGAGCCGTACTTATAGAGAAAGGTACGCTCCAACCCAGCACGGGCGAAGTAAACTCCTCTAGGCAACTCGTCAATGGCGAAGGACCCTTGCGGCAATGAACGGAAAACCGGCAAGAAGGCGAGAACTATAGGACCGCTCTGTCCTTCTGGAACGACATAGGACAGCAGGGTCGCTTCGCGGTACTGCCCGGCAGTCGCCGCTACCCGCGCGTCCAGTTCGACAAGGTCCGATGCGAACGGGAGTGCAATGTGGTTGACTGATCCCGGCTTGTGAAGGGCTTGGTTAATGCAGAGGCCCGCGACGAGGTGGTCATCGTCTCGCAGGTCAAACGCGAGGACCAAAGCGAACTTCGACGAGTAGAAGTCCTGGCTGTGAAGCTCCACCCGATGAGCGCGGTCGCAGCCGACGAGTGCCCATGTAAGGAGCGCCAAGACAACTTGAGGCTTTCGCGTCATTGGAGTGTCTGGAAAGAGAACTTGACTAAGACCAGAATGAGCCCTATGAGCGTGGCCGCGAATGTGTAAAGGAAAGCTCGAAGCAGGAAGAGGCCGGCGGCCGGGTCGGGTGGCCTAGCCTCGCCGTACAATTGAGGAATTAGCTGCCGACTTAGGAAAAAGTACAGCTGAAGCCAAGCAGCTGCCACGAACAAGACTCCCAGGACGCCGCATGCTACAAGCACCGGTGTGAGCGGGCCCCACTTTCCGGGCCCCAAGGTAAGGTATGCGAATGTCGCCCCGGTACCTGCCGAAGTGCCGAAGATGATTGACCACAGCCACACAGCTACGTACTTGGTAAGCAGTCGATCCCAGGAGGCACTCTCATGCCTTTGATCCTCAGGTTCAGAGCTCATATTGTGGGTCTCCTTCACTGGCGAGTCGGCAGCCGCACTCTCCCCTTCTTTATGGCCAGCTAATGAATAGTCGGCCGAACTTGACAAGCCAATACGCGAGCGGCGGCTGCAGTGGATGCCTAAGCCGCGCGCCTTCAAATGTTGGTCCGGTCATGATAACGGTCGAGAGATAGTAGCCGCCGAATTCAAGTTTAGGCTGACTTGGATAAGACCGGTCCTGGACAGCCTAAGACGAAACCGCTGGCGGCGA
>CAYZVR010000015.1:0-8034 GCA_964481715.1 uncultured Acidobacteriota bacterium
TCGACGGAAAGAGTCCTGGGAAGTCAGGCGTGGCCTTCCGATTCCGTGATGAGGGACTGGGAGGCTTTTTTTATTCCCTCCGCTCGCATCCCGCCGGCTCCTTCTGTCGAAACCCCGTCGCGAGAACGGGAGAAGGAGTCGCTCCGTGAGAAAATCAAAAGTCGAAAGTCAAAAGTTCAAAGTACAAAGTCCGGAATCGCCGCGCGTTTCCGAGGCGAGACGTGTTCGGCGGAAGTCAGCCCTGGAATTTATCCCGGGGCTGTTTCTTCTCTTCTTTACGATTCCGGTCGTGGCGCGCGCGGCGACGCTTGAAGGGACGGTGCTCGACCCCAGCGGCCGTGCGGTCGCGAGGGCTCGCGTCAATGTGCTGGCGGGGCTTAAGGCGCTCGACTCACGCCAGACGGACGCGCAAGGGCACTTTGAATTTACCGGGCTCGAGCCGGGTGCCTATGAGCTGGTCGCGAGCGCGCCAGGTCTTTCGGCCTTGCCGACAAGAGTGGGACTGCAGAAATCTGAAACGAAAACGGTCGAGCTGCGGCTCCAGTTGAGCGCCGTCGAACAGCACGTGGTCGTATCAGCCTCACTCGCCGGAGCGTTGGCCCCCGAAATCGGCAGTTCGGTCTCCGTCGTCACGCAGCACGAAATGGACGAGCGAGGGGTTCAGAATGCCCTCGAAGCGCTGCGCGGCGTCCCCGGCGTAGAAGTGAACCAGACCGGCCGGCGCGGCGGCGTGACGGGGGTCTTCATCCGCGGCGGAAATTCCAACTACAACCTCGTGATGGTGGATGGGATTCCCTTGAACCAGTTTGGCGGCGCCTTCGATTTCGCCTCGCTGCCTGCCGACGGTGTGGAGCGCATTGAAGTGACGCGCGGGCCACAGAGCGCGCTCTACGGCTCGAATGCGGTCACGGGCGTCGTTAACCTCATCAGCCGGCAGGGAGAAGGCCCGCCTCATTTCACCGCGCTTGCTGAAGCAGGAAGTTTCAACACCCACCGCTTTTCGACCGGAGCAAGCGGTTTGACCCGCGGCTGGGGTTGGAACTTCGATGTTTCGAAGCTCGTGTCGCAGGGCGTGGTTGCGAACGACCGTTACCGCAACCAGAGCGCGCTCTTAAGCCTCGGCTACGCTCGAACCCCGCGACAGCGCGTGGACTTTCACCTCTTCGGCAACGCCAATGACGCGGGCGCGCCGGGACCTTACGGCTCAGATCCCGACGGATTTTTTTCTGGAATCGACACCGTTTCTCGCGACAAACAAAATCTATTCGCATACTCGGTGAACTATTCGGAGCAGCTTTCGCCGCGCTTCCGCCAGGTGGTGACGGCGAGCCTCGCGACCAACGACTTCTTCTTCGTTTCGCCCTTTGGCGATTCGTTCTCGGACAATCAGCGCGCCGTGTTGAATACGAAAAGCGAGATCGTTCTTTCCAGCCGTGACTTCATCGTTGCGGGCTTTGAGTACAGCCGCGAGCGCGTCAAAAACACCTTCATTGCTGACGCCAACAACAATCCGTTTTCACTCCCTCGGACAAGCCTGGCCTATTTCGTCGAAAACCGCTGGACGCCCGTGCGGCGCGTCTTCATCACCGCCGGCCTGCGCGTGGACGATTTCCGCACACACCAACTTCCTCCCGACGCTTTGGGCTCGCGGCCGTTTGTGCCGGCCAGTGCCATCGTCAAAGTCGATCCGCGCATTTCGGTTGCTTTCACCGCGCGCGAAGGGACAGGCGACGCGTGGCTTGGCGCGACGCGGTTCCACGGAAGCTTCGGTACCGGGATTCGAGAGGCGAGCGGGTTCGAGCTGGCCTTCACGGATAATCCAAAGCTCAAACCCGAACGAAGCGTCAGTTTCGATACGGGTATCGAACAAAGATTTCTCGGCAGCCGTGCTTTCGTGGACTTGACGTATTTCTACAATCGTTTTGAGGATCAGATTGTGGTGCTGGGAGGATCGCTCACGAATCTCAGCACCTTCACTTCCGCGAATCTCGGGAACTCCCGCGCGCAGGGCATGGAAGCTTCTTTCCGAATTCAGCCAAGTCACACCTTGCAGATCAGCGGGGAGTACACCCTGGTCGCCACGTCGCTCCTGGCGGTGGATGGGACGATCGTGGCGCTTTCGCCTTTTCGCGTGGGCCAGCCGCTGATTCGCCGCCCCAGGAATTCCGGGTTCTTCAACGTGACGTGGCAACATCGGCAGCTTACGCTGAATACGAACGCCTACATTCGCGGCTCGGTGTTCGATATCGAGCCGAATCTGGGCACCTTCGCCTGCGTGCTCGGCTCGCCGTGTTTTTTCACGAATAAAGGCTACACACGCGCCGACGCAGGGTTCACTTATCGCCTGCCGAAGGGAATCGAAGTGTACGGAAGGCTGAACAATTTCTTGAATCAAAAATATGAGGAATCGTTCGGATTTCCGGCCTTGCGCCTCAATTTTCTCGCCGGAATGAAATTTAATTTTCCGGCGGAATGAGTTTCAATCATTCGGAACCGAAGGAATCTCTCATGACTTACCTGATTGTTCTCGCGGCAGTGGTGGCGCGTTTTGCGCCCCACCCGCCGAATTTCTCTCCGGTATTCGCCGCGTTGCTGTTCGGCGGTGCCTGCTTGAAGAAGCGTGACTCGATCTGGTTTCCCGTGACGCTGCTTGCTGCCAGCGATTTTCTGCTGACGACGCAGATTTACGGCATGCGCTTCGGATGGTATTACTTGCTCGATTGGGCGGGCTTCGCAGCGGTGGCGCTGATCGGTTGGCGTCTCCGCGGCCACCTCTCCGTCCGCAAGATACTCGCCGCCTCGCTCGCCGGCCCGACGGTCTTCTTCCTGATTAGCAATTTTGCCGTGTGGCTTGGAGGGCGATTGTATCCACCAACGTGGGCAGGCCTCGCAGAATGCTACGTGGCCGCGCTTCCCTTCTATGCCAACTCGCTGATCGCGGGAGTTCTGTTCAGCGGAATTCTGTTCGGCGGTTTTGAGTTTTACAGGAGAAGATCCTCATCCTCCGCGGCGCACAATCCCCCGGCGCACTTTAGTTGAGCAGCGCGAAGGCGTTATCAATGGCGGGCTTCGAAACGCGGTCCGGGTGGAACAGGTGCGCCAGGATTTCGACCCCGTTGGCGAGCCGAGGTCCGGGACGCGAAAAATAGCTGCTCGCGTCCACGGCGAAAACGCGGCCGTTCGACACTGCCGGCAGCTCTTCCCAGCCCTCAGGAAGGTGCACCTTCCGAAACTCTTCGACCGTTTCCTTGAGGTGATAGCCACACGGCATCACCACGACAACTTCCGGTTGGGCAGCCAGAACTCTTTCCCAATCCACGCGGTAGCCCGGTTCTCCCGTATGGCCCAAAACGTCCAAGCCTCCCGCGCGTTCGACCATGTCCGGCACCCAATGTCCGCCGATAAAGGGTGGGTCCAGCCATTCGAGACACAGGACGCGTGAACGCGCGGCAGCGGAAGATACGGCGTGCTCGACTCCAGAGACGCGTCGCCTGATTTCCTCGACTATCTTCAGGGCAGAATCATTGCGCCCCGTCGCCCGTCCGACGGAAAGAATATCGCTCCATACATCATCCAGATTGCGTGGGTTCAGCGAGAGGACTTCCGGCTGTTGGGGGAGTGCTGCAAGCGCCAAGCCCAGGTCGCCCGGTGAGGCTGCGCATACACGGCACAAGTCCTGCGTGACAATCAGGTCCGGTTGAATTTTCCCAAGGAGTTCCGTCTCGATACGGTAGATGCTTTCGCCGCGCGCCATAAATTCGCTCACCTGTCGGTCGATAACCGCCGCCGAGGCCGAGGGCGCAAGGCGCGTGTTGACAACCACAGGTTTCCGCCGGGCCTCCTCAGGAAAATCGCATTCGTAGGTGACGCCCGCAACTGACTCGCCCAGACCGAGCGCGTAGAGGATTTCGGTTGCCGAGGGAAGGAAAGAACAGATGCGCACGGCCACAGTTTATCAGTTGCCTGCCGGGAGCGACAATTGGGGTGAACCGAATCAGAATTTTGCCGCGCCGGCGTGTTGAACAAGGTGATCGGCGAGGAGGACATCGGCGAAAACAAAATTGTCGCGAGTCACAACTTTGCCTGTCTTTACCGGAATCCCTTTGCTGAACATCGGCCCCTGAAAAGCGAACGTGTGGAATTCGCCGTTCTCACCGCAGGGATCGACACCCTGGGGCAGTTCTTCGAGCAGCCGCTCGTCAAACGTGCGTCCTGCGAATTGCGCGGGGAGCTTTGATGGGTCAACACAAGTCAGGATGGCCCGCAGCTCTGCGCTGACCATTTCGCGAGCGAGCTCGGTGGTGTTAAGTCCCCACAAAGGGAAAAGGGGTTGGATGCCCGTCGGCGCGAGCTTTTGTTCCCGATACTTGCGGACGTCTTCCAAAAAAAGGTCGCCAAAGACGATGGAACGAACGCCTTCATCACGCGCCCGCAGCATCGCCTGGGCCATGGCCTGTTCGTAGAATTCGTTCGGACACGGCCAGGGCAGGGGCACCTTGACCACCGGCAGGCCAAGCGCCGCGGCCTGCGCGTCGAGCAATTCTTCTCGCACACCGTGCATGGCCACGCGCGCGAATTTCGCATTCAGCGTGCTCAGCAATGCGACGATTTCAACCTCGCCCCGCTGGCGCGCGACATGGAGCGCCCAGGCGCTGTCCTTGCCGGTACTCCATGATATCCAGGCTTTGGGTTTTGATTCCTGCACGTGCACTCCGGCCCGCCTCGAGAACTTTGATCGTGCTGGTTACTTCTCGATGCGATGGACTTTGAGCAGATTGGTGGTTCCCCGCCGTGCAATGGGTGTCCCGGCGATGACGGCGATGCAGTCACCGGGCTTCGCGATTCCCATATCACGCAATCGGCGCGCGGCTCCTTCCACCATGCGGTCGGTGGATTGAACTCGCTCCATTAAAATCGGTGTCACGCCCCAATAGAGGGCTGTGCGCCTCGTGATCGCCGGCTGAGGCGAAAAGGCGTAAACGGGAACGCGCGCGCGGTACTTGGAAATCAGCCGGGCGCTCGATCCCGATTGTGTGAATACCGCAACAGCTTTGAGATTGAGCGCCTCCGCCATGTGCGCAGCGCTTTCGCAGATGGATTCCGGCACCGTCAGCGATCCATCCGGTGAACGGCGCTGGCGACTGGACCACCCATAGCGCGGGCTCATCTCCGCCGCGGAAATAATTCTCGCCATCATGCGGACGGCTTCGACAGGGTATTGACCTGTCGCCGTCTCCGCGGAAAGCATGACTGCGTCGGTCCCGTCGAAAATCGCGTTGGCGACGTCGGAAGTCTCGGCGCGAGTCGGGCGCGGATGGATGGTCATGGATTCGAGCATTTGCGTAGCCGTGATGACCGGAACCTTGAGCGCATTGGTGATCTCAATCACGCGCTTCTGAATGACCGGCACTTGCTCGGGGGGAAGCTCTACACCGAGATCCCCTCTCGCTACCATGACGGCGTCCGCCACTCCGGCAATTTCTTCCAAATGGTCGATCGCCTCGGGCTTTTCGAGCTTGGCTACGACTGGTGTAAGCTTGCCGGCGCGCGCGAGCAGTTTCTTGAGTTCCAGGACTTCCCGGGCACGCCGAACGAACGACAAAGCAATGTAGTCAACGCCGTGCCGGATGCCGAATTCGAGGTCGGCTCGATCCTTGGCGGTCAGCGCGGAAATTCGCAGTGGAATGCCCGGCAGATTGATCCCCTGATTTTCGCACAGCTCACCCCCGCTGATGATCCGGCAAACGATCTCGCTCGGAGAAACTTGCTCCACACGCAATTCCATCAGACCGTCGGCAAGAAGGATGCGGCTTTCGCGCCGCACTTCGCGCGGGAGGTCGCGGAAGTTCGTAGAGAGGAGCCGGGCGTTTCCCGGGACGCGCCGCGTGGTGATCGTGACCGTGGAGCCCGGACGCAACTCGACGGGCTTTCCTCCTTCCAGGGGACCCGTGCGGATTTTGGGGCCCTGGAGGTCCTGAAGAATGGCCAAAGTTTTGTCGCGCTCGCGGGCCAGTTTGCGGACGAGACGCAGCCGTCGCGCGTGCTGCGCGTAAGTGCCGTGCGAGAAGTTGAGTCGGGCCACGTCCATCCCGGCTTCGATTAGCGCCGCGAGAACCTCGGGACGGTCCGTGGCCGGTCCCAGCGTGCAGACGATCTTGGCGCGCCGCGAGACTGGCGTCTCCCTCATCTTCCAAATTTCAGAGCCCATGCGGAATGAGTATACCGGGGGAGAAGCGCCCTGAATAGGGGCTAGGAGCGGCAAGAGGAGAGATCAAAGACTCAGCAGGTAGTCGGAAGGAGCCAGGTTCCCGAAGCGGACCCGGTTGACGCGCTGCCCAACGACGTTGGCGAAGTATTCCAGGGTCGCCGTGAGCTTCAGAACCGTATCCTTTTCCTTAAGCTTGAAAAAGTGACGAATGAGCAGGGAGACGAAGGCCGTCCGGAAATAAAGGATGAGGAACCAATCTTCGCGGGAGAAACGCTGCTTAAGGTTGCCCGCATTTTTCAGCAAATACGTGAGAGCCAGGAAGTCGCATTTCAACGTCATGCGGAGCCGCGCGTAGTCGACCGGCTCATCGAATCCCTCGATCGCCTTCTGCACGGCGGGGAACTCCAGGCGGTTGGCATTGACGATCAAGTGTGAATACTCCTGGTCAAACTTCCGGCGCAGGATGCTCTGGCACGTGACCTGGAAATAGAAGAGCAGCATCGCCGTGGAAATGATCAAAATGAGTGAAGCGACAAACATATTCGACCTCTATAAGGATTCATATTTCGTGAGCATGGACCTTTACCATGTCCGACCCGGCTACGTCTCGTAGTGCATCCGAGGCACGCTTGGGCATCCAGGCAACAGCATAAAACCAGGTCAGCAACATTCCCATCGTGCAGAGTTGACCCAGAAAATGGTTGAGCGACGTCGCATAGGCCTCACCTGATGTCAGATGGACCAACGCAAAGCTCGCCGCGGGTCCGGCGAATTGAATTCCTAAACCACAGACCAGCAACCCGAGTTCTTCATCGGCAGAATGCGTCTGCTGCAAGAGCAAATACAGAAGAGTGTTTAGGATCAGGCAAGTGAAATAAAGGTTTTGTTCAAACTCCACCACAAATCGAGTAACCAGCTCGTCAAAATGGCTGGAAAGTGAAAGGAGTGAAACTCCAAGGACCAGGATGAAAGTGAAGGCGAGGACCAATCGCGCGACATGCCAGATCTTCGCCTCGCTGGCGCAGGCGCGGTGGAACAGCGCGCAGATGAGGGCGAAGGCGGTGAGGGCTAAAAGCGCGTCCGATAACCAATAAGTGTACGCGTACTCACGCGAGGCGAGTCCGTAGCGGTAAAGCACGAAAGGGCGCCCGACCACATCAATTAGAAGCAGCCCGGCCACGTAAAGGGAAAGGCCGAGCAAACGCCGGAAATGCCCCCGAGACGCCAAGTAAGCGACAAGTCCCACTTCCAGGGCGTACACCGAGTACTGTAAACCAACTGTTGCTAGCCTTTCGATCATGATCCACTCGAGCCGCCCAAAGGCCGTCGCGAGCGTCATCTTTCGGTGGCCAAGCTGACCCACGAAAGACTAGCAATGCTTCGCCCTTCCCAACTACTTCGGGATTGGTGGCATAGGCGAACCACCAATCGCAGCCGCTTTCGGGATGGGCGGCATTGGCGAACCGCCAATGGCAGCCGCTTTCGGAATCGGAGGCATGGGCGAACCACCGATCGCCGTCAGAGTATTTACTTGCCCGAATCCAGAACTGCTCGGTCCCGCTAAACTTTGGCGCAGCGTTACGCCAGTCAATACAACTAGAACCGCAAGGACAAACGCTAGGATATAGTTTTTCACCGGACTCTCCTCCAGTTGGAAATTTAGGCGTCTGAGGCCTGGATCTGGAGCGAGAGCCTAGCGAAAATTGCCTGAGAAGTCAATAGAGTCCATGCAAACTTCCCAGGAACGCCCGATTTTGACAGAATTTAAACATTTGTCAAGTACACTAAAGTTCTATTATCGTGGAGCCCCACGATAGGGACCCTGG
>CAYZVR010000015.1:8044-23690 GCA_964481715.1 uncultured Acidobacteriota bacterium
CTCCTTGTGCCCTATCTATATATACAAGAGCTACTTACAAGCACTTATTGGGACCTTTCAACCACCCATTCTCCCACTACGGACCTTGGCCCCGTCTGCTCCGATTTCTTCGCCGTTAATCCTGCTTTAATAAACGAACAGGCCCTTTTCGAGTCCAAGAAAGCTTTTCCGATTGATCAGGTTGATATGCTGACTCACTCCCGACGTCCCCCGGCCTCTCAGTCCGGACCAAATCGGGAAAATCTTCCATTGATCCCATGTCCGAGTTGACCCTGGAGGGGGTGAATGTCATCATATGAGGGAGACCCAAGCAAGGCTATGGAGCGATCGAAATGACAGCAACCAACGGTCGTCTGGTTCTGATCGTCATCTGGATGACGGCAATATTTTTGGGAGCTGCGATTCTTGTCCCGCAGTCAATTGTCCAGGCACAGGGCGAGCAGCAACCGTCCTCAGGGCCGAACCCGAACGTGGGTGAAACGGTAGTGGTGCCTAAAAAGACCCAGCCGGCGCCGCAAGTTCCCGCCGCAGAGAAGCACGAGAAAATAAATCCCGACGAAATCTACACTCTCTCGACGACAACGGACCTTGTGAACGTCGACGTTCTGGTCACCACTGACGGCGGCCAGCCTATCGGCACGCTGGGCAAAGTGAACTTCCGCGTCTTCGACGACGAGGCGCCTCAGGCGATCACGAATTTTGGGATTTCCAAATCCCCGATGACCGTCGCTATGCTCATCGAGTTCAGCCGCAAGTATTGGGAATTTTTGTACCTTGCGCTCCGGAATTCGTATCAGTTCCTGAATTTCATGCAGCCCCAGGACTGGGTAGCGGTAATTGATTTTGATATGCAACAGAACATTCTGGTGGATTTCACTCACGATCGCCAAGAGGTTCGCGAAGCCCTCGACCACCTGCGGATTCCGCAATTCAGTGAAGTCAACATGTATGACTCACTGGCGTTTACGCTCGACCGGATGAAAAGCATCCAGGGCCGTAAGGCCATTCTGCTGATCGGTACGGGGTGCGATACCTTTAGCAAGTTGAATTATGGCGACATCCTGAAGATCACGAAGTCCACCGATACGGTCATTTACCCCGTCAGCATTTTTGAGGCGTTGTCGGTGCGATACGGTGAAGGCCGCGTTTCCTGCGGACCGGGGACGGGAGGTTTCGGCGCGTCCCTCAGCCCACTACAAGCGAGGAACGCCCTGATGAACATTGCCAAGAACTCCGGAGGCCAGGCTTATTTCCCGCGCTTTGAGGGCGAGCTTCCGGGTATCTTCGATCAGATCGCGGGTCAGCTTCGCACGCAGTACAGCATCGGTTTCATTCCAACCAACCCCGCCAAGGACGGCCGGTTTCACAAACTCAAGGTGGATGTCACAGACGCCCAGGGGCAGCCGTTGAAGATCGTCGACCAGAAGGGGAAAAAGGTGAAGTACCGCGTAGTGAGCCGCGACGGGTACTACGCTCCAAAATCCTAAGAACTGTGGTCAGTCATTTCAAATATCAAAGTTGAAGATCCCGATTGCTGAGCCGCCAGGCGAATTCGGGGAAAGCTTTCAAAGGCTCGCTCCAGACCACAAACCACTGACGACTGAAAAATGAGAACCAACAACCGACTTTAGTGCTTAAAGTGCCGGATGCCCGTGAAGAGCATGGCGAGGTTTAATTTGTTGGCCGCCGCTATGACTTCAGCATCGCGAACCGAGCCTCCGGGTTGAACAATCGCCGTAGCCCCCGCCCGCGCCGCCTCTTCCACGCCGTCCGGAAAAGGGAAGAATGCGTCCGAAGCCACGACAGTTCCTTCCAGCGAGTGATGAAGGTCGCGCGCCTTGGTCGCCGCAAGCTTCACGGAATCCACGCGGCTCATTTGGCCGGCTCCCACACCGACCACGACGCCGTCACGCGCGTAGACAATGGCATTTGACTTGACGTGTTTGACCACTCGCCATGCAAAAATCAAAGCGCGCTTTTCGGCCTCAATCGGCTGGCGCTCGGTTACACACTTCCACTCTTCGGGGGTGGCCGGGAGGTCGTCCGGTGATTGGACCAGCAACCCCCCCTGGACATTTTTGAGCTCCAGCGCGTCCTGGATAACATCCGAATCGGCCATTTCCATGACGCGAAGGTTTTTCTTTGCGACCAGCCGCTCGAGCGCACCGGGCTCGTAACCCGGCGCGATGACCGCTTCCACGAACAGTTTGCCGATCGCCTCGACCGTCGCCACGTCCACCGTGCGGTTGAAGGCGATCACCGAACCAAACGCCGACACGGGATCCACCTCGAGCGCGCGGGCGTAGCTTTCCGCCAGGGTGGCGGCGGAAGCGATGCCGCAAGGGTTGGTGTGCTTGATGATGGCCATAGTCGGCTCTTCGAATTCTCCAACCAGCCTCCAGGCGGCCTCGAGGTCCACGAGGTTGTTGTAGGAGAGTTCCTTGCCCTGATGCTTTTTGGCGCCGGCCAACCCGCCCCCCGAGCGGCTGGCATACAGGGCCGCCTTCTGGTGTGGATTCTCACCGTAGCGCAGGTCCATGACCTTGGAGAAATTCAGGTGAAGAGATGCGGGGAACTCCGCGCCGGCCCATTTCTGAAGCGTCGAAGAAATCGCGGCGTCGTAGGCGGCTGTGGTCGCAAACGCTTTGCGGGACAACCGTGCGCGGGTTTCATGCGAAACACTTCCACCGTTTTGGCACATTTCATCGAGCACCGCGACGTAATCGGCCGCGTCCACGACAACCGTGACGTCCTCGAAATTCTTTGCCGCAGACCGGATCATCGAAGGCCCGCCGATGTCGATGTTTTCGACCAGCTCTTCGAATTTGACGCCTTCCCTGGCTGCAGTTTTTTCAAAGGGATAGAGATTCACGGCGACTAAGTCGATGAACTCGATTCCCTGCGCCTTAGCTTGCAAGCGATGCTCCGGGTTGGAGCGGACGGCCAAAAGGCCACCGTGAATTTTCGGGTGCAGTGTTTTCACCCGCCCATCGAGCATTTCCGGGAAGCCCGTAACATCCGAGACGTCTCTGACCTTCAGGCCTCTTTCGCGAAGAAGTTTGGCTGTTCCGCCGGTCGAAAGGATTTCGACCCCCAAGCCGGCGAGCCCGGCAGCGAACTCGGCGACTCCAGTCTTATCGCTGACGCTGATCAGCGCCCGGGAGATTTTCTTCATGAAGGACTCCTTGGTGAAAGGGAAAGCCTGATGGAAGGACCGGGCAGAACTTTAGTCCGACTTCACGGCCTTAAATTTGACCTTGCCTTCTTCAACACTGACGGAAAATTGTACTTTCTCGCAACCCAGGGATTCTTTGACTTGTTTGGTTTTGTCACTGACAAATTTCGCGAACGAAACCGGATCCAAATTGTCCACGCGCTCGCCCACCTGACGCCGGGCGTCAACCACAGCCTTGAGCAACTGCTCCACCTTCTCCGTTTCCTTTTCGGGGTCCACGCAGACGACGCGAACCGGGCCTTCCGGAACTACCGGCGCCTCTTGCCGCCGCGCTCCGAATCGTCCCCGGCCCTCTTCCTTGTCCTTGAGTTTCCTTCTCCAAACGTCATTATTGACCGCGTATTTCTGGACCAGTTGATTGAACTTGAACCGCTGGCCGAAATTCATCTTCGAGCCGTCGGTATATTTCTTGATGAGCGTTTCCACGCGAAAAACCGTGTCGTGGGGCGGGCGGGGCGCACCCCCGTTGAAGTACACCTCATACTCAATCTTGAGGCGGCGAAGATTCTCGTCTAGCTTGCTCAGTTCTTCGTCAACCGTCATAACAAACTCTCCGCAGCAGGCTGCTTATGCTGAAATTATACTCCCCCGCAAGGCAAGGGCGTCAATCGAAAAGATGCCCGCGCGACCCGGCGTTTGACCACTCGTCGCATCTATGTTGAAATGAGCCTGGGGTTGCGGCGTTTGAAAAACTCAAAGGTGCTTCTTGCCGCAGACGTACTGATGAAATCCTCCGAGACCGGTTCCAATCAGGCCATTCGTATGGGAGAAACTCTGCTTCGCCAGATTCCGGCGGTGGATGAGCTGTTGGGGCGCGAGGCCCTTCGCGCGCTCGAAAACCGCCGGGGGCGCCGCATGGTGGTGGACGCCACGCGCAAAGTGCTCCAGGGCCTGCGCGCCCGAATCAACGACGGAACACTTTCGAACGTTTCGGTTGAGATGCTGGAGTTGGAAATCGTCACAGCAACCGAAGCCGCCGCCGAACTGTCGCTGCGGCCGGTCATCAACGCCACGGGGGTTATTTTACACACGAATCTCGGTCGGTCTCCGCTTGCGCCCGAAGCCGTCGAACACCTGGTCCGTACGGCCTCACAGTACTCAAACCTGGAATACGACCTCGAGCTGGGAGAGCGTGGCAAGCGCGACACCCACACGGACCGGCTGTTCGCGCAGTTGCTGGGCGCGGAAATGACGCTCGTCGTCAACAACAACGCAGCGGCCGTTTTCCTGGCCCTTAATACGCTCGCTGCGGATGGTGAGGTGATCGTTTCGCGTGGCGAACTTATCGAAATCGGCGACTCCTTCCGCATCCCGGACATTTGCGCCAAAAGTGGGGCTCAGTTACGCGAAGTGGGAACGACAAATCGCACGCGGGTGACGGACTATGCGGCCGCCATCAGCGACCGGACGCGAGCGCTCCTGCGCGTTCATCCCAGCAATTTCCGCGTGGTGGGATTTACCGAACGGCCGAGCCTTCAGGAAATGGTCGAGCTTGCGCGCAAACTGGATCTTCCTTTGATCGAAGATCTGGGAAGCGGCTGCCTGGTTGACGTCGCCCCGCTCGGCATTCGCGACGAGCCCCCGGTTAGTGATAGCCTCAAGACAGGAGTAGACGTGGTGACGTTCAGCGGTGACAAAATGCTGGGCGGGCCACAGGCCGGGATACTGACCGGGAAAAAGCATTGGCTTGAGAAGATTCGCAAGAACCCTTTATTTCGCGCGCTGCGGGTGGACAAGCTCACCATTTCGGCGCTCGAAGCGACGGTCGGCCTGTATCTTCGCGGTGACCTGAAGGCCATACCCACCTTCAAGATGATCCAGATGACGCCGGAAGAAATTGGAGCGCGCGCCGAGCGGCTGGCGCTGAGGATTCGGAGCCTCGCGGGATTCCGTGCGGAATTACAAGACGCACAATCGGTCATCGGAGGCGGGTCGACGCCGGGACATTCGCTTCCGACTCGCGTGTTGGCGGTTGCGCGTGCGGGGCAGAGCCCCCGCGAACTGGAGGCGCGGCTGAGGCGAAATCTCCCTCCCGTCATTGCGCGTGTCGAGCACGACCAGGTACTGCTGGATCTGCGCACCGTGCTCGAAGGTCAAGACGAGGAAGTTGCCCGCGCCTTTGAGCGGCTTGCATAGCGCCACAGTTTCAAGAAATTCCGTATTACCCTAAAAGGGAGGAGTGCGACTCGTCTCGTTCACCGGGACTTGTGATGAAAGCCCTCTACTTCGACGGAAAACTCGAACTCCGTGAGGTTGAAAGGCCGCGGCCCGGCCCGGACGAGGCGCTCATCCAGGTCATTCTTGCCGGTGTCTGCGGGACGGACCGCGAGATTTTGAATGGCTACTCGCAGTTTCACGGGATTCCAGGCCACGAATTCGTGGGCCGAGTCATCGAGTGCTCAAACAAAAAATGGCTGGAGAAGCGAGTGGTAGGTGAAATCAACGTGGCCTGCGGGGAATGTGAATTCTGCCTGTGGGGACTTGGCCGCCATTGCCCGCGCCGGACGGTGATGGGAATCGTGAACCGCGACGGAGCTTTTGCCGAATACGTGGTTCTTCCTGTCATCAACCTGCACGAAGTACCGGCTGAAATCTCGGATGAGGCGGCTGTATTCGTCGAGCCCCTGGCGGCCGCGGCGGAAATCCTGGAACAGATGCCCTTTTCTCACGCCCGAAGGACGGCGGTGCTCGGGGACGGGCGGCTCGGGCTCCTGGTGGCCCAGGTTCTCAAGAACGCCGGAGCGCAGGTGACGGTTGTCGGTAAACACGCATCCAAACTCGCAATGGCCCGATCCTGGAAAATGAAAGTTGCGGAAAACGGAAAGGATGAGCTTCCGGCCGCGAGCTTTTCGGTGGTCGTGGAAGCGACGGGCTCCGCCGCGGGGCTCGCAGAGGCCCTGCGGCTCGTCGAGCCGCGCGGGACCGTGGTGTTGAAGTCCACCTTTCGTGAACGCGCGACCTTTGATACTGCCAAGGTCGTCGTGGACGAGATCACGTTGCTCGGCTCACGTTGCGGCAACTTTTCAACGGCGCTCGACCTCCTTCGGGACAGAGCGGTGACGGTGCGCGGCATGGTTTCAAAGAAGTTTCCGTTGGAGAAGGGCCTCGAGGCGTTCGAATACCTCAAAGAACCTTCGTGCCTGAAGGTTCTACTGGCGCCTCACATGTCCGGCGCATCATGAGGGCACAGGAACGTAGCCTGAGTTGGGGGAGCGACATCAAGACCATGATCCAGATTGGATGGAATTACAGAAATTCCGGGCGAACATCTCCAAAATCGATGGCGCATCCCGCTCTGCGAATCCTCTTGGTGTTGATGGTGGCGGCCGCGTTGGTTGCTCCCTCGGCGGCCTGGGCGAAGAAGAAGAAACCCAAAGATCAGGGCCCGCCCGCTGACCTCGCCGGGCACCTTGAGTATCTGGCACAGAAACTTTACGGCTTGCACCTCGATGAGTCGGACGCTCTGACTGGTGAAATTCAGAAATTGGTCCTCGACCACATGCAAGAATGGCTCGGGCAGCATCCGCCGAGTGACAAGCCGACCTCTGTCCCCTACCACGTAAACGCCCGGCGCGAATTGGAAGACGTCTTTTCCAAACTGCGATATCCGATTTACGCGTGGCCCAAAACCTTTGCCCAGCCTTGGAACGGCCGCCTGATGATTGGAGTCGGCTACACGATTGGATGGAGCAAGGTTGACCGGGCAAACGTCGTGGCGCTTTACGAGAGCGAGCAGGGGAAAATTCGGCTGGCGGGCGTCACGCATTTCGTTCCACGGACTGATCTCAACTATGAGTTCCTGCCGTCACCGGGCTCCGACGATTTTCGAGTTCTCGTTTACGGAACGCGGCTGGGCAAAAGCCATCCACGACTTTCCGCCGAGCTCTATTCATCCGACGGACAGGCGCTGAAGTCTTTATGGAAGACCGAGGATTTATACGACGGTCAGATGGCCGTGGGGAAAGACCGGGTGGTGATTCAATACATGAAGGAAAGTGAATTCATTGAGGCAGCGACCTATGACCGCACACCGCCCCGCTATGAGGCTATTTATAAAGTCGGCCTGCAAGGGCTGGAAATCGTGAGCGACCACCAAATAGCCGCGCAGGAGCAGTAGCGAGCAAGGGAACTCACGACTAACTTCCTCAATATTCGTGACTCCTCTTATTTTCCCCGCTCCAGGTAGACCCCTTGCGCCGTATCCACGCGAATGACTTCACCTTCGGAAATAAACGGCGGTACATTCACGACCAGCCCGGTCTCGAGCTTGGCGGGCTTGGTCACGTTGGTCGCCGAAGCACCCTTGATCCCCGGCTCGGTCTCCACAACTTTCAGGTCCACGATGGCGGGCAACTGGATGTCGACCGGTTCTCCCTCGTAAAACTCTACCTTCAGCACGACGTCCGGCATCATGTAATTGGCCCGGTCACCGACCACGTCCTTGTGAAGGTGAATCTGCTCGTAGGTCGCGGTGTTCATGAAGTGGAAAGTGTCGCCGTCTGAGTAGAGGTACTGCATGTCAACTTCGTCAAAGTTCACTTTCTCGACCGTGTCCATGGAGCGGAAGCGGTGGTCAATCAAGGCATTGGAGCGCAGGTTGCGCATGCGCACTTGAACAAACGCCCGCAGGTTCCCCGGTGTGCGGTGCTCGGCTTTGTAAATGGAAAACAGTTCGCCGTTGTGCTTGAGGATCATGCCGGGACGAAGATCGTTCGCGTTCATAAATTCACTCCTCTGGATTCTTGGGATGGGCTTCGAACCAGGGAGGAAACTTGCGGAATCCGGTCCCGCGCGAGCCCTGAGATTCATTGTAGCCGGGCCCTTCCAAACGGTCAATGCCCATGGACGTTTCGGTGGTGCCAAGTCGCCTCGTTACGCGTGAGGCTTGACATCACCATTGCCCTCCATTGATTGACGCGTGGCGACGGCGTTGTTAAGATGATTGCTTAGCGTTCAATTGGAAGGAGAACGACAAGTTGGCCAGGCTAAGCCGTCGAGAACTGAAAGAGGACAAGCTTCAATCCGCTTTCGAGGACTACGAAGCGTTTGTGAAGGATCACTATAAGGAGATTCTGACGGTTGTCGGAATCGGCTTGGTGCTGGTGGCTGCGGTCGCGGGACTGAAGGTCTACACCGGGCGGATCGAAGGCGCCGCCAATGCAAAGCTCGGCGCCGCTCTTGATACGTATAACGCCTACGTGGGAACTCCCGCGCCGGGACTTCTCGGCCCCGGCACGCAGTCTTATCCAACCGCCGAAGAGAAGTACAAGAAAGCCCTGGACCAATTCCAGGCTGTGACCCAGATCGCTGGGTTCGAAAAGCTCCTTCCTGAGCTCAAGGCTGTTCGAATCGCCCGCTATCACGCGGGTCTGTGCCAGGCACAACTCGGCGATGATACTGCGGCGACAAAAACTCTTCAGGAAGTGGCGAAGGACAAGGATTCTGCGATCGCCTCGCTCGCAAGGTTTGCGCTGGCCGAGGAATATGTGACGACGAGCAAGCTCCCCGACGCGATCAAGGTCTACCAGGATCTTGCCGACCATCCGTCTTCAACCGTGCCCCGTTCGACGGCGCTGCTCGCCCTGGCGGACGCGTACCGGTCCTCACAACCCGCACAGGCCCGGCAGATTTACGAACGATTGGAAAAAGAGTACAGCACGGACACGACGCTCGCGGAAGTCTTGAAGCAGCAGATCTCGAGCCTACCGCAGTAGCGCGGCAGGCCCCCCCTTCTCTTGCATGGCTGACGTTGAGCGCGAAACCCTCGAAACCGACGTCCTGATCGTTGGCGCCGGTCCCGCGGGCTTGAGTTGCGCCCTTCGTCTGGCTCAGCTTTTCAGAGCGCACAACGAAAGAGTTCAGGCGGGCAAGACTTCCGCATCCTCCCTATCCACCGAAAACATTTACGTGCTCGAAAAAGCCAGCGAGATCGGCGCGCATTGCCTTTCAGGCGCCGTGCTCGACCCCCGCGGTCTCCGAGAACTTGTTCCAGATTTCGAAACCCAAGGCGCGCCGCTCGAAACGCCCGTCACGGGCGATGCGGTTTATTATCTGACGCGCTCGGCGTCGTGGAAATTGCCGATCAATCCACCCTTTCTTCGGAACCACGGCAACTACATCATCTCTCTCAACAAATTTGCCAAGTGGCTTGGCGGCCTGGTGGAGCGAGAAGGCATCAATCTGTTTGCGGGCTTTGCGGGGTCGGAATTGCTGCTCGAAGGGGATCGTGTTGTAGGTGTGCGCACCGATGACAAGGGAATCGACAAAGAAGGCAAACACAAGTCCAATTTCCAGCCGGGTTACAAACTTCGCGCCAAAGTAACGGTTCTTGCCGAAGGGCCCCGCGGCTCTCTCACCAAACAACTGGTCAAGCGGCTTGGGCTCGATCGTGAACGCAATCCGCAAGTCTACACGGCGGGCGTCAAAGAGCTCTGGGAAATTCCCGCCGGACGCACACGTAAAGGACAGGTCGTTCACACGGCCGGCTGGCCACTCAATTCGCGCCAGTTCGGCGGCGGCTTTATCTACTCACTTTCCGACACGCGCTTGTCCGTCGGGTTGGTCTCCGGACTCGATTACGAAGACCCGCGCTTTGACCCGCACAACGCCTTCCAGCAATTCAAGACCCATCCGCTTGTCAAGAAGCTACTCGACGGCGGGGAGATGATTCGCTACGGCGCGAAGACCATTCCCGAAGGCGGATATTTCTCCATTCCGCAGACCTCCATGGACGGCGCGCTGATTACCGGCGACTCGGCTGGCTTTCTGAATTCACAGCGGTTGAAGGGCATTCATCTGGCAATGAAGACAGGCATGCTCGCCGCGGAAACCGTCTTCGACGCGCTAGTCAAAGGAGATTTTTCTGCCTCGACGCTCAGCGCATACGAAAATCATTGGCAATCGAGCTGGGTGAAGGATGAGCTTTGGACGGTGCGTAACTTTCACCAGGGGTTCGACGGCGGATTCTGGGCGGGCGCGGTCCACGGCGCCTTGCAGTTCGTGACGGGCGGGAGGGGGTTGCGCGCGCGCTACTCATCACGCCCGGACCATGCGCACATGAAAAAACTCGCGGAAGTGTCCGGAACACCCGTTGCGAATAACAAGGCGGACGGCAAACTGACCTTCGACAAACTTTCCGACGTCTACCACTCCTCAACCCACCACGAAGAAGACCAGCCTTCCCACCTTCAGATCGCCGACTTCGACATTTGTAATGGCCGCTGCGTGCGCGAGTATGGGAACCCTTGCCAGAATTTTTGCCCGGCGGCTGTTTACGAGATGGAAGAAAAAGCCGACGGGTCTGGGAAGCGCCTGAAGCTCAACCCTTCGAATTGTGTCCACTGCAAGACCTGCGATATTGCAGATCCCTACGAAATCATTACCTGGGTTTGCCCGGAAGGCGGGGGAGGCCCGCACTACGATGGAATGTGACGGGCGTTTTGAACGTTGAGGCATCTGAATTGAACTCAGTCATGGAGAATCGCGATGGATAAAGTCAACCTTGCTGAAAAATTCAGCCAGTTCAAAGAACCGTGGAGCCCGAAAGTCGCCGCGGAATTGAATGGCCAGTATGTGAAGCTCGTGAAATTTCAAGGCCCGTTCGTGTGGCATCATCATGAGGTCGAGGACGAGATGTTCTTCGTTGTCAAGGGCTCGTTTGTGATGAAATTCCGCGACCGGGATGTCACGATCAATGAGGGGGAGTTCATCGTTGTTCCAGCGGGCGTCGAACACATGCCCGTGGCGGAAAAAGAGGCGCATGTGGTTCTTTTCGAACCCAAATCTACACTCAACACCGGAAACGTTCGAAACGAGCGGACGCTCCCTGAGCTTGACCAAATCTGAGGCAAGGGTGAGAGGCGCGGCCTGCCGTGGAGGAGCATTGCATGTACGTGGTCATCTGGGAGTTTCGCGTCAGGGAAAATTCACGTGCGGAGTTCGAGAAAGACTACGGCCCGCAAGGAGTATGGGCTCAATTCTTCCGGCGCGGCGCGGGGTATCAGGGGACCGACCTCTTGCGGGACGCTGAAGAGGCCGGCCGCTATTTGACCATCGACCGCTGGACTTCGTTGTTGGCGTATCAGACCTTCCAAACGCAACAGCACGCCGAATACGAAGCGATCGACCGGCGCTGCGAAAGATTAACCGAACGTGAATCACGAATTGGAGCCTTTGAGCTTCTGAATCCTTGAACCGCATCACCAGGAGCAGAGGCCATCGGCAGGCCGGCCGGCCTGGTATAAAATGGATTTGCTCTCTCGCCCGCGCAGGTGAGGGATGATCCTGGTCTGAGAACCAATGGCCGACGCTCCTCAAAGACCCGCCAGGTCCGTTGACGTACCGTCGCCGCAATCTTCAGGCGACCCCGCCACCCAGCTCAAAGAAAATCCACGAACCTTCACTCGGTGGGAACGCTTTCAGATTTTCGTTGCGTCGTGGTTGGGATACCTTTCCATCGCGCTCATCGGCCGCACGTTACGCTGGGAAGTCTTCGGCTGGGAAAACTGGGAGACGGCCCGGCGAGCCGGCAAAGGACTCATCTACACCTCTTGGCACCGCGAGATTTTTGCCGCCACCTGGTTCTGGCGGAAACGCGGCATCGTCGTGATGACCAGCCGGAATTTCGACGGCGAATACATCGCGCGAATTATTCAGAAACACGGCTACGGAGCGGCGCGCGGGTCGAGCTCGCGCGGCGCGTCTCGGGCGTTAGCGGAAATGGTGAAGTGTCACCAAAGAGGCTTGGACACAGGTTTTACCATTGACGGCCCGCGTGGCCCGCGGTTTGTGGCCAAGCGCGGTTCGGTGATGCTCTCGAGAGCCTCCGGTGCGGCCATCCTTTGCTTTCATGCCGCCGTGCGCAAGGCTTACGTCTTTGAAAAGAGCTGGGACCAAACCCAGATTCCCTATCCCTTTACCCGCGCGGCGATGTTTATCGCGCCGCCCATTTGGGTTTTGCCGGAATCAGATGAAGAAGGGCAATCGCGCAAACTCGCGGAAGTGCAATCGGCGCTCGACGAACTTAGACGAAGCGCCGAGGAGTGGGAAAGGAAAAAGTAAAAAGGCAGAAGGCAATCACCCTTCGACAATCTTTCTCAGCTCGGGATAAATTGCTGTGACTTGACGGAGCGTACCCTCCAACGATCCTGAAGAATCAATCACAAAATCAGCCCGGCGGCGCTTTTCTTCTGCAGGCATCTGCGCAGCGGTGCGGCGAGCAGCCTCTTCGCGCGTCAGGCCTTTGCTCATCAACCGTTCGATTTGAAGTTCAGGGGGGCACCAGGTCACAACTACCTTCTTAAATGTGCCGCCGATTCCCGCCTCGAAGATCAGTGCAGCGTCTACCAGAACAATGGCGTGCGGATCTCGCGCGGAGTGCTGGCCGGCAACCTCTTCCACTCGCGCGATGATGCGCGGATGTAGCAGAGCGTTGAGTTCCCGGAGTTTTTCGGCATCGCCAAAGACCACAGCGCCAAGACGCTGGCGGCTGATTTCTCCGGATGGGTCGAGAATTTCGCGCCCGAAGCGGCGAACGATTTCGGGATAGGCAGGAGAAGATTGGTAGAGGAGTTCGTGCCCGATGTGGTCGGCATCAATGACGATCGCGCCGAGCCCTTCAAACATGCGGGCCGCGGTCGTTTTGCCCGAAGCCACGCCGCCGGTTAAGCCGAAATAAGCCATAGAAGGACTGTGACGAGTGATCCGTGACCATCCGAAGGTTAAAGTGTGAAGGATAAAGGTTAAAGCGGCAGCCGTCGTTCTCGATTTATTCCTTACCCTTTAACTTTTACATTTCCACGCTTTACTTGTTACGCTTCACTTGTCACTGGTTATTGCTTTTTCGACGCGCTCGCCCCGCCGGGCCCGCGCCGCTTCAACCGTGTTGACCATCAGCATAATGATGGTCAGCGGCCCCACGCCGCCCGGAACGGGCGTATAGGCGCCCGCTATTTCCCGCACATCTTCGGGCTGAACGTCGCCGACCAGGATCGAACCTTTTTCTTCCAGCTTCTTCAGGCGCTCGGCCGGGTCGCGATAAACCTGCCGTACTTCTTCGGCGGTTGAAAGTCGGTTCGTGCCCACATCAATGACCGTCGCACCCGGCTTGATGAAGTCGCCCGTGACCAATGCGGGTTTACCCATCGCCGCCACCAGAATATCCGCTTCGCGCGCCACGCCCGGCAAGTCTCTGGTGCGCGAATGGCAGATGGTAACGGTTGCGTGATGATGGAGAAGCAGCATGGCCACGGGTTTGCCGACGATATCGCTGCGCCCGATCACCACGGCGCGAGAACCCTTGATGGGCACGTTGCTGCGCTTCAGGATTTCAATAATCCCCGCCGGAGTGCATGGGACCGGACCCGGTCGGCCGCTGACCAGGTTGCCGATGTTCACCGGATGGAGACCGTCCACGTCCTTGCCCGGGTCGAGCGCCATCAGCACGCGCTTCGCGTCAATCTGCGGAGGCAAGGGCAACTGGACGAGGATGCCGTCAATCTCGTCGCGCCGATTTAAATCGCGGATCAGCCTGAGGAGTTTTTCTTCCGAGGTGTCGGCGGGGAGCTCGATTTCTTCGCTGTGGAGCCCCAGCGATTCGCAGGTTTTCACTTTGTTGCGGACGTAGATGTGCGACGCAGGATTGTCTCCCACGAGCACCGCGGCGAGGCCCGGCGTGACGCCGCCCGCTTTCAACTCGCTGATGCGACCGAGCAATTCAGCTTTGATTTCATCGCGAATCTTGTACCCATCCAGCAGGCGCGCACTCACAGTTTGTCTCCTTGGTTCGTTTAGAAAGACCGAGTTTAACACAGCAGGAGTCTTGAACAAGCGCCCTGGCCGGGCGCATCACCAACAAAGGCCCGCGCGTCGTGGCGACCGCCTGAGAGCCACGCCGCGGGGATTGAACGATCGTCCACTAACGTGGTTTGGAGCGCCGGAGGCTATCGTTTATAATGTCTGATGGTTGCGTCGGGCCCTTCTTGACTGTGTGGAACAACGAGCCAAGGAATGGAAGAGACCTTTTATCGCGTGGGTGGTGAATAGTGTCTGACCCTACGGTCACGTCCGACAAGGAAAAGGGTAATCAGGCCGAACAGCGAACCGTCTACGGCATTACGGATATCATGCGCTTTCTGCCGCATCGATACCCGTTTTTGCTGGTGGATCGGATTGTGGAACTTGACGCCGAAAAGCGGATTGTGGGCCTGAAAAACGTCACGATCAACGAGCAGTTTTTTCAGGGCCATTTTCCGGGCGTGCCGGTCATGCCGGGGGTTCTCATCATCGAATCCATGGCCCAGGTGGCGGGAGTTCTGCTCTACGGCGACCTGCCGGACAGGGAAAAGAAACTCATCTACTTCACCGGCATCGAAGACGCCAGATTCCGCCGGCCGGTTGTGCCCGGCGACCAGTTGCGCATTGAAATGGAAATTCTTAACCGCCGAAATAATTTCGGGAAAATGCAGGGCCGTGCGACCGTGGAAGGGAAACTGGCAGCCGAAGCGATCGTTACGTTTGCGATTGTCGAGCGTCCCGGGACATGAAATCTCACCCCTCGAGCATCATCCATCCGAAAGCTCAAATCGCTTGCAGCGTTTCCGTGGGCCCTTACGCGATTGTTGGCGAGGGCGTGGAACTCGGTGAGGACTCGGAAGTGATGTCGCACGCGGTGCTCAAGGGCCCCGCGAAGATCGGCCGGGGAAACCGCTTTTTCCCCTTCACGTCGATCGGGCAGGATCCCCAGGACATGAAATACCGCGGTGAACTGACGAGCCTCGAAATTGGTGACGCCAATACGTTTCGCGAATTCGTCACGGTAAACCGCGGGACGGTGCAAGCGGGAGGCGTGACGCGCATCGCGAATCACAACCTGCTGATGGCCTACGTACACATCGCGCACGATTGCCAGCTGGGCAGCCACATCGTGATGGCGAACGGAGCCTCGCTCGCGGGACATGTGGAGATCGGCGACTACGCCAATGTGGGCGCTTTTTGCGGAATCCATCAGTTCACGCGGATCGGGGCTTACAGTTTTCTCGGCGCCTACACCGTAGTGAATAAAGACATCCTTCCCTACCTGAAAACTACTGCGGACCGTTCCATGACCGTCCTCGGCGCGAACAAAGTCGGTCTCGAGCGGGCGGGCCTCAGCAGCGCCGACATCGACGAACTCAACGAAGCGTTCCGAATCCTCTGCCGCTCCAAGCTCAACACCACCCAGGCGCTCGAAGCCATTGAGGGACGCGGGTTCGAATCCGCGCACGTGAAGGCGCTGGCGGATTTCATCCGCACTTCCGAGCGCGGCGTGGTGAAATAGATCGCGCGATCGGGTGGTCGGGCGATTGAACCAATGACAAGAAAGCCCGTGAATGGACCGGCAACTGATCCGAACATTCAGTCGCCCAATGATTC
>CAYZVR010000016.1:0-1027 GCA_964481715.1 uncultured Acidobacteriota bacterium
TCGTGGGGGTTGCGGCTCTCGCGACGCTGGTTCTGCACGGGGCTCTTTGGGTGGCGATGAAAACCGAGGGCCCAGTGAACGCGCGCGCGCGACAAGTGGCGCGCGGCGCCTGGTGGGGCGTTGCGCTCTCGACCCTCGTCGTCACCTTTTTCACCTTCCGCGTGCAGCCGCACGTGCCCGCAACCTTGTTCCACCATCCGTGGGGCTACCTCTTCTCGATCCTGGCACTCGCGGGCCTCGCCTCTGTGCGAGTGTTCATCGCGCGCGAGGACGAAGTGAAAAGCTTCCTCGCCTCATGCGCCTATATTGTGGGAATGCTGACCAGCCTGGTTTTCGGCCTCTATCCGCTGGTGCTGCCCGCGAGCACCGATCCGGCTTTTTCGTTGACGGTTGAAAACGCCAAGGCGGCTGACTACGGACTGCGCATCGGGTTGGTCTGGTGGATTATCGGAATGGTTCTCGTAACCGGATACTTCGTATTCACCTACCGCCACTTTTCCGGCAAGGTGCAAGCAGGCGCGGGCGAAGAAGGATACTGAGAGTGCCGCGCACGGTCGCGGTTCTCTCTCGAGAGTCAAGTCCCGCCTTCATATCTTTTCACTCCTCTCCAATGATTCCTGCGGTACGAGCTTGCGAAGCGTCCAGAGGAGGAGTGAGCCCATCCCAGCACCGAAAAGCGCCTCGATGGCCAAAGCGAATGTCAGATGCCCCATGATGTGCGAGAGTGGACTGAGGCGCCCGCCGAATTCGGGAGCGGAATAAATGGTTGCAATTCGCGTGAACACCGTGAAAGCAATCGCACCGACAATCAACAGCTGTTCCCAAATTCCCAATAGCACCGCGGCGGTTGCCACGCTGGCATAGCCGCCAAAGCGCTTGAAGTAGATGAGCAAGGCCGCAAGGAGGATGGAGACGGCGCCGGCGACCGTGACGCTGCAAATTCGTATCACGCTGAGGGGCGCGCCCGCGATGGAAAGCACCATGCGAAGCGCCCAGACGCCCGCGAGCAGGCCGAACAAAGGCGCCA
>CAYZVR010000016.1:1037-23590 GCA_964481715.1 uncultured Acidobacteriota bacterium
GATGTGAATGTGCTCACGTAATCCGTGCCCGTCGATTTTCATGACTCCTCCTCTGCCGCCTTGGTGGCTCGTACAAGCAACAACGTCACATCGTCTTCCAGTTCGTCGCCTGCCCAGCCGCGCAGAGTTGCCAGAATCCGCTGCTGAATTTCGGCAAGTGGTTTCTCCCTCGCTCCCACAACCACCGCTTCCAAGCGCGATTCTCCGAATTCATTGTCCTTCCGCTGTCCCGCCTCGGTCACGCCGTCCGAAAAAAGGATGAGCAAATCTCCGGACTGCAGGCTGACGCTGCTTTCCGAAAACTTGGTGTTACTGAAAATTCCGATGGGGGGACTTCCGGCGGCCAGACGTCGCGTGCCGTTCGCTCCGAGCAGAAAGGGCGCGTTGTGTCCGGCATTGACGTAGCGCACGGTCCGATCGGCCGAATTCCACTCACCATAGAAAAACGTGGCGAACCTCAAACCCTCGGTGACTTGATGCAGGTGGCGGTTAAGCTCGTGGGACAAGGCCCCCGGCGTGTGACCCGCGGAAGCGAGTGTCCTCAGCACGGCGTGAAGGTTCGACATCAGGATCGCCGCCGAGATGCCCTTGCCGCTGATGTCGGCGATGGCAAAGGCCACGCGGCCCCCCGGCAACTCGATCACATCGAAGTAGTCGCCGCTGATTCCACTCGCCGGCAGGCAGATTCCCGCGAACTCCAGCCCTGAGTTGGCGGGGAATTGCCTCGGGAAAAGAGCTTGTTGCACTTCGTGGGCGAAGTTCAGCTCCGCCTGTTTGCGGGCCAGCTCGTGCCGGCTGGCTCGCAGTTCGAGCTGGACGCGGTACAGCGACATTCCCAGCACACCAACCGCCGTGGTGCCCGCAAACGTCAGCCCCCAGGTCACGAGGTCGGACTCGAGAAGCAGCCCGCGGCCCACGTAAAGCAAGAGCCCGGTGCCCACGAGGAAGCCGATCAGGTAGAGCTTGTCGCGCATGGCAGCGTCCAGTTTGAAGGAGGAAAGTCCCTCTGGCAAGCCTTACTGCCCTTACAACTCTTTCGAAAAGAACCGCGTGACGGGCGTCGCATCGCCGATGGGAGTCTGGTAAAATTCCCAGCGCATCGCGGGGATTTCCCCATCATTTTTCGAGGTGGCCCTTATGCGCCAACCACGCCGAAGTATTTATCTGCTGCTCATCGTTCTCGTGCTGGCTTTCTCAGCGCTCCCCGCTGCAAAACCGCAGCCGGCCTCCTCTCACGGATTCACCATTCTGCTCTCGAACGACGACGGCTATAATGCCCCGGGACTGCAAGCGTTGATTGGCGCGATGCAGACCGTGGGCGACGTTTACGTCGCCGCGCCTGCCGACAACCAGAGCGGCAAAGGGCACAGCGTCACGAACGGCAAATACCTTTACGTCCATGCCAACAAACAGCCGGATGGCCGCACTTTTTACTCGATTGAAGCAACGCCGGCCACGAGTGTGCGGCTGGGAATTGATGCCCTGATGCCGAAAAAGCCCGACGTCGTGATCAGCGGCATCAATCGCGGCGAGAACCTGGGCTTCGTGGTCTACTACTCCGGGACGCTGGGCGCGGCACGCGAGGCGGCAATGTCCGGCCTGCCGGCAATCGCGGTCTCCATGCAGGGCGACCGAGCCGACGATTACCAGGCCGCGGCCGCCTACGTGCGCAATTTGCTTGAACAGCTCCGCGACAAACATCTGCTCAAGCCGGGTTTTTTCCTGAACGTGAATGTCCCCGCGGGCCAGCCTAAGGGCGTGCGCGTTACCCGGCTGAGCATGACCAAAGGAAAGCCAATCTACGACCGCCATTCTGACGCGGAAGGCCGTCCTTATTACGAGCAGTCGTGGCGGCCGGTCAGCGATAACGACGAGATGACCGACGTCTGGGCATTCGCCCGCGGGTTTATTACGCTGACGCCGATGATGCTGGATACGACCGCCGTGAAATCGATGGACGGGATGCTTTCGCTCGAACGTGAATCGGTCGCTTCCGCCGCGAGGTAAAAGGTTGAGACGCACCAGGAATCTGAAACCAGACCGGAGATTGGACATGCAAAGTCGGAATGCTCTCCACACATGTATTTCGCTTCAGAAAAGTTCTGTTCTCCGAGCCTGGCTCCTTTTTTTCCTGCTCGCTCCCCTTTGCGCGCCTTCGCGCCTGGCGGCAATCGAGGGCGTTGAAAAGCCGAAAATCCGCGCCATCACCGCCTTCGTTCGAATTGACCGGGCTCAATATCGCGAGCAGATCGCCGAAACCCTCAAAATGCTGCGGCAGGCGAAAGCGGAATTTGAAAAGGGAGGATACGAAGTCGAATCCGTCCGCATCACAACCCAGCCGTTTCCAGAATACGTCCGCGGGCTTAGCCGCGAACAAGCCCTCGAATTCTTCCGCGCCTACGACGAGCTGGCCATCCAAGAGTCCTTTGCCCCGAATATCGGCCCTGCCATGATGAAAGATTCCGACTCGACCGCCACAGTGGAACTCCTGGGCGAAATTCTGTCGCAGACGAAGTCTCTGGGCGCGAGCCTTATTGTGACGGGAGACGACGGCATTCACTGGAAGAGCGTGCGTGCCGCGGCAAAAATGGTGAAGTACGTTTCCGAGCACAGCCCTCACGGCCAGGGAACTTTCAGCTTCGCGGCCACGGCGATGCTCGCTCCCTACACGCCGTTTTTTCCGGGCTCATATCACACCGGCGACGGCCATCGCTTCGCCATCGCCTGGGAAGCGGCCAATGTGGTGGAAGAAACTTTTGCCGGCGCGCCCAACGATGCGCCGCTTGCAACTGAACGACTCATCCAGGCATTCACCAAGCACGCGCTGGTGGTTGAGCGAATCGCACACCAAGTGGAAAAAGAAACGGGATGGGCCTACATGGGACTCGACGCAACGCCCGCACCGCTGCGTGATGTTTCGATCGGCCGTGCCATTGAAAAGTTCACCGGCGCGCGGTTTGGCTCGAGCGGCACGATGACGGCCGTAAGCGTTATTACCAAGGCTGTCCAATCGCTGCCCGTAAAGCACGTTGGCTATTCCGGGCTGATGCTGCCCATCATGGAGGACAGCCTTCTCGCCCAGCGTTGGAGCGAAGGCGCTTACGATCTCGATTCTCTGCTCGCTTACTCCGCCGTCTGCGGAACGGGTCTCGACACCATTCCGCTTCCGGGCGACGTGACCGAAGAGCAACTCGCTAAGATGATCGGCGATATGGCGAGTCTCGCCCTTAAGTGGCACAAGCCACTCAGCGCGCGCTTGCAGCCCGTGCCCGGAAAGAAACCCGGTGACCAAACGGAATTCGACGACCCTTTTCTGGTCAATACAATTATTCGGGCGGTGCCCTAGCGACCGAGGTTTTCATCTGCCGGCCACGCTGCGGATGCGCCCACATGGCGGATAGCGGCTGATCGCGACACTGGATTTCGAAAAGGAGGGTCGGATGGCTCAATCTGTTCTGGTATCGCTACAGCCCTACGCGCGCTCGGTGTTACGCATCGTGGTGGGATTTCTGTTTATGCAGCACGGCCTGCAGAAGATTCTTGGATTGTTGGGAGGTATGGGCGGGAGCGGCGCGACGGCTCATTTCATTTCATGGGCCTGGGCCGCTGGATTCCTCGAAGTGGTGGGTGGCCCGCTGATGATCCTCGGTCTCTTCACCACTCCTGTGGCCTTCATCCTGTGCGGCGAAATGGCCGTCGCTTATTTCTGGATGCACTTCCCGCACGGCTTCTGGCCCGCCGTTAACCACGGCGAACTCGCCGTCCTCTATTGCTTTGTCTTCCTCTACCTGTTCGCCGCCGGCCCCGGGCCGTTGAGCGCGGACTATCTCGTCCGCAAGAAGTATCACTGAGCGCCGCACCGACCGGAATCCACCGGGCGGCTTGCGGATGCGCTCGATTCGGTCATTTTGCCGCCAGTGCGGCAACGAGTTTATTCATCTTGGCGTGCAAGCGCTCGTGCGTTCCCACGCCCATCTTTTCGACTTCCAGTTTCTCGAAGCTTTCGGCCAGTTGCGATTGTTCTTCCGGCGTTAAAATCCGTTCCGCCATCACGAAGAGCACGTTGTTCTCTTTGTAAATATGCGCTCGCAAGAGTTGTGTGTACGCCCGTGCCGCCCGGGACCAGCGTGCCGCCGCGCCTTCCCTGCCCTCTTGATAAGCCGCGGTCGCATCAGCCATTTCCCGGATGAGCGCGCGGCCTTCCTCGTGCTCGGCAAGCATCACGCCCACCGGACCGCCCTCGCGCGGAATCCCTTTCCGCTCGAGCATCGGGAAAAAAAGCTCCTCTTCTTTTGTGTGGTGGCACTGATCGGCGAAGACTCGAAAGAATTCGAGCAAATCCGCGAGCACCTCGGGCGGAACCTTGCCGCCTGCGTCGAATTGCCGGGCTGCCTCTTCGGACGCGTCCAGCATCTTGAGCACTGCCTCGTGCTCGTGCCGCAGGACTTCAGTTGCTGTTGCCATGTTGCCTCCTCTCACTGTGTCTGCCAATACAGTAAGGCCCCGGAGGCATGCTCGACGATGACCAAAGTCACGGGTCAGCCATTCGTCAATATCAATCAGGAACCGCGCCGAACAACGCCGGCGTGCTATTGCGCCTGCGATTTCACTAGCGGTAGAATGCAATCATCATGAGGGCAAAGAAGTTGGTCGTCGCCATTGCCTTGGTCACATACTTGGCCGCGCCGGTATTCGAAGCCGGCGACCGCTGGGACCAGTTTCAGCAGGGCAGCGGCGATATTGCCCTATCGTTCCAAGGTCTTGCCACTGTCGTGGCAGCCGGTGTTTGGTTCGTTCTGGCTGCGCGGCGCCGCCTGCGCGACCGTGCCGGTTGGCGCACCGCGAGTTGGCTTCGGCATTCACCTTCTCCGCCCTTCAGGCGTCTCGAATTACTTGTGCTTCCTGAGGTTTTCCACGATCCTCCTCTTCTTCTTCGCATTTAGAAACGCTTCCCTTCCTGCCGCAATTTAGTTTTCCAGAATAGTGTCGGCATGCGAGAGCGGTGAGTGTCTCCACCGCCCTGCTTGCCGCCTCGATGAACCATTCCCGTTGCACTCACGCGGAGGAGGCTCATGCGCTACAAGCTAATTTGTCTGCTGCTCATGCTCAATCCTTTGAGGGTGTCGGCCCAATCGGTAGCTGTCTCCGGCGCCATCGAAGGGACCGTCGTCGATGCGACCGGAGCGGTCATTCCCGGCGTGCGCGTCACCGCCCGGCAGGAAGAGTCCGGCAGGACGCGCGCGGTCGAAACGGACGCGGCCGGGCGGTTTCATTTCGCTGCTGTTCCCATCGGACATTACACACTGCGCTTTGAAAAACCAGCCTTCGGGACCGTTTCGATCAAGCCATTTCTGGTCTCGGTCGGCCAGACCGTCGTCCAGGAGGTTGAAATGAAGCCTGCGGCGCTCATCGAGACGGTGGAAGTAAGAGAGCAAGCCGAGGCCCTGGACAAAACCGCGCCGACGCCCAGTGTGGCGCTGGGATACGAACGGGTGGAAGAAGCCCCCGCCCAGGGGCGTAATTACCTCAACTTTGTGCTTGTCGCTCCAGGCGTTACCGCTTCACCGGGTTCCAGCCCCGCGAGTGCCGGGCCCACGCAAGCGAGTTCGGTGCCGGATAGCGGTCTCATCTTCGCCGGCATGCGCGGACGGAGCAACCGCATTGCCATCGACGGCGTGGACAACCGCGACGAGACCACAGGAGGAAATCGCGTGGCGGTGGGGCTGGAAATGGTCCAGGAGTTCCGCGTTTCAGGTGTCTCGGTTGGCGCCGAAAACGGCGGCGCGGCAGGCGGATTCGTGGACGTGGTTACTCGTTCCGGAACGAACGCCTGGCACGGCGATGCGACGCTCTTTGTCCGCAACGAACTTTTCAACGCCCGCCGCGCAGACATCGACTCCCTCACTCGCCCTCGCTTCCGCCGCTACCAGCCCGGGACTTCGATCAGCGGGCCGCTTCGAAAAGACCGCACCTTCATCGCCGCGGCAATTGAAGGCGAGTGGGAGTCGGAAGATGAGATGTCCGACGTGCCGACCGGCGCGCTCGGCCCGATTAACCGCGCCCTTGCAAGCCCTGAATTTTCGCGCGCAGGGGTCCGGTCCGGACTGCATGGGATCTTCCCTGCCGAAATGCGCGGGACGGATGCGTCGGTGAAATTGGACCACCAGGCCGGAGTGCACAGCTTCACGGCACGTTACGCTCTCTCTCGAGGCAGGGTATCGAGCAGCGTACAGGACGTTGACAACTTCAGTGACCGCTCGGCCCGTGGTAGCAGCCTGAACGAAGACCATTCATTCGTCGCCGGCTGGACGACAACCCCCACGGCGCATTTCGCCAGCGACTTGCGGTTGCAGTTGGCGCGGAGAACCGTGGAGCTGACCCCCAACGCTACAGGCCCGATGCTGGAGATTCCCGGCGTCGTAACGCTCGGCCAGGCCTATAGGCTCGACGGCTCGCGCACGGAAGACCATATTGAAGTCGTCGAGTCTGCCAATGTCATTGCGCGCGGACACCAATTGAGTTTCGGAACCGACGTCCACCGAGTTCACCTCGGTGCGCGCCTTGCGAACCGCTTCGGCGGCTTGTTTATCTTTCCCACTCTCGACGATTTCTTCGCTAGGCAGCCGGACGTCTTCCTCCAAGCTTTCGGTGACCCGAACACGAAGATGACTGTTTGGCCCGTGGGCGTCTGGCTGCAGGAACGCTCGAGCCCGTTCACCGGGTTGACGCTCGAAGTCGGAGTGCGCTACGACCACGAGAGTCTGCCTGCGCCGTTTTCAACTGCGCACCGCAACTGGGCGCCTCGACTGGGTCTTGCCTGGAATCCCGGCGGGCGCGCTCCTTTCGTGATTCGGGCGGGGTTCGGCCTGTTTTATGATCGCTTTCCCCTCGCCTTTGTCAACGACGCCCTCCAGAAAGACGGCCTGCACGGCTTCGAGGAATACTTGACAGGCGCGGATGCGGCAGCGGCCTTTGCATCAAGCCTCGGCGGCCCGCTCCCGCCTCCCATGGACGGTGTGGCTCCGGCCGTTTATCGCGCCGACCCGAATTTTCCGTCACCCTACGGCCAAAAGTTCGGAGTGGGTTTCGAGTATCGCTTAAATAAAGACACGACGCTCAGCGCGCAATACAACAATGTGCGCGGTGTTCATCTGCCCCGAATTCGGAATGTTCGCGGCGGTCTGCTACCTCTCTACCAGCTCGAGACGACCGCCAAGTCGTCTTTTCAGGGCGGTTCCGTATTCGTCAACCGACGCATGAGTCATGAACTGAGTTTCCTGGTGGACTACGATTTCGGTGAAACGTGGGACGACGCCTCCGACTTCGACGAGCAGCCGCTCGACCCTCTCAATCTCCGCAAGGATTGGGCGCATTCGCGCCAGCATCAGGCGCATCGCGTCGCCGCGAGTGCGCTGTTCGAACTTCCTACCGAGGAGTGGCGCGGCGGGCTGGCTGCGGAAAACCTTCGAAGACCTGACGGTGGCGCCTGTCCTAATCGCTGGCAGCGGACGCCCCATCAACGCCTTGGACTCAACCGACGTGCTGCGTACCGGGGCTTATCCGATTTCGGCGCGCCCCTTCGGTGTGGCACGGAACCCCTTCCTCTCGCCCGGACATTTCTCGCTGGACCTTCGGCTGATGAAGAAGTTCCCTCTGAAGCACGAGCGCGCGTCGCTGAATGCGGGCGTCGAGGCCTTCAACCTGACTAACCATCCGAATTTCCTCCGGCTCAGCCCTTACTTCGTGACGGACGGAGTGAAGTTGAATTCTTATTTTCAGCCGGTGGAAATGCTTAACCCCCGCCAAATCGAATTCTTTCTCACGCTTGAATACTAAGCGCATAGAAGGAGCGCGCCTCGCCTGATCGTTTACAAAGAAGTCGGCGCGCCGAATCCCGGCACAGAGAAGTGACGCCGGGCCGCGCGGCGGGGGCAGAGCACCGGGTTTTCTCCGCGCAGGAATCACACGTCAAAAATCCAATATGGATTTCCCCAGCTCAATGCCAACGGGCGGCAACTTTGTGCTAGACTGCGGCGCGTTAAGAATACAAATCTCTGAAGGATGGGAAACCATGGCTCAGGTCCAGGCGAGTCCCAAGACTTACGACGCGATCATTGTCGGTTCAGGAGCGGGTGGCGGCATGGCCGCCTACGTTCTCACCCAGGCGGGGGCCAAGTGCCTCATGCTCGAGGCCGGACGCTGGTACGACACCGCCAAGGAATCCAAAATGTTCGCGTGGGAATACGAAGCGCCGCATCGCGGCGCCGTCCAGCCCCAGACCACTTTTGGATACTACGACGCCGCCGTGGGCGGCTGGCAGGTTCAAGGCGAGCCTTACACCTTGGCGCCGGGTGAAGATTGGATGTGGTTTCGCTCGCGCATGCTTGGCGGGCGCACCAATCACTGGGGGCGTATCTCGCTGCGCATGGGGCCTTACGACTTCAAACCCTACAGCCGCGACGGGAAAGGCTTCGACTGGCCGATTACCTACGACGACCTTGCGCCTTACTATGACAAGACGGAAGAATTAATCGGTGTGTTCGGATCGCAGGAGAATTTGGAGAATACCCCGGACGGCAAGTTCATGCCACCCCCCAAGCCGCGCTGCTACGAAATGGTGGTCCAAAAGGCCTGCCAGAAACTGGGCATTCCGTGCATCCCGTCGCGTTTGTCCATCATCACGCAGCCGCTCAACGGACGGCCCGCGTGCCATTACTGCGCGCAATGCGGGCGCAGTTGCGCCACTTCTTCAAACTTCTCTTCACCGACGGTTCTTCTTCCTCCCGCGCTCGCAACGGGCAACCTGGAAATCCGCTGTGACGCCATGGTGCGCGAGGTGCTCGTTAACAACGAGGGGCTGGCTACCGGCGTCTCTTACATTGACAGGAAAACCCGCAAGGAAGTGCAGGCGCGCGGCAAAGTGGTGGTGCTCGCCGCGAGCGCCTGCGAGACGGCGCGAATCCTGCTCAATTCAAAGAGCCGCTTGCATCCGAACGGCCTGGCCAACTCCTCGGGCCAAGTGGGCAAATACTTGATGGACACGGTTGGCGCGGACGGCAGCGTCGGATTCTTCCCAATACTTATGGATTTGCCGACTCACAACTGTGACGGGGTGGGTGGGATGCACCTCTACATGCCCTGGTGGAATTATCAAAAACAATTGAAGCACGGACTGCCATTCTCACGCGGCTATCACATCGAGTTCGGCGGCGGCCGCAACATGCCCGGCGCCGGAATCGGAAGCGGCAGCCAGTATTTTCTGGGCGGAGGGTACGGCGCCGAGCTCAAGCGCGGATTACGAAAGATGTACGGCGCCTTTGTCGGCTTTTCCTGCCGCTGAGAAATGATTCCCAACGAAAACAGCTACTGCGAAATCGACAAGGATGTCGTCGACCAGTGGGGAATTCCCGTCTTGAAATTCCATTTCAAGTGGACCGATGACGAGATCCTCATGGCCAGGCACGCGCGCGAGACTTTTGAAGAGATCATTCAGACCGCGGGGGGCGAAGTGTTGCGCCGCTTCGGGCGGGAAGATAACTGGGGAATCTCGCGCGGCGGGGAGATCATCCACGAAGTCGGCACGACGAAAATGGGCGACGACCAGAAGACTTCGGTCTTCAACCCATATTGCCAGGCGTGGGATTGCAAGAACCTGTTCGTCACGGACGGCGCGCCGTTCGTTTCGAACGCGGACAAAAACCCCACGCTTTCGATTATGGCGCTCGCCTGGCGAACTTCCGAATACATCGCCGGCCAGGTGAAAAAAAGGAACGCGTAGCGGAGGGCATCATGGGTGATGACAAAACTCTCAAAGGTTATCTCAATCGCCGGGATGTGTTGAAGGCGATGACACTTTTTCCCGCGGCCGCGCTGGTTCCCCTGTCTCCCGCCGCCGGAGAAGCGCAAAAGCCGAAGATGGCCCCAGCCGCCGGGCAGGCCGCGGCGACTTACCAGCGCAAAGTGCTCGACGATCACGAGTGGAAAACGGTGCGCGTCTTAAGCGACCTGATCATTCCCGCTGACGACCGCTCGGGCAGCGCCACCGATGCCGGCGTGCCGGAATTTATTGACGACTGGCTCGATTTCAAAGGCGACAGACTCCAGGCTCAAATCTGCGGCGGGCTGACGTGGCTTGACCTCGAATGCAACCGCCTGTTCACTCGCAATTTTGTGGATTGTTCCGCGGAACAGCAGAAACAGATTCTTGACCGCATCGCCTATCCCAAGAAAGCCGCTCCCGAGGACGCGAATGCCGTCGCCTTCTTCAACGAACTTCGCGACCTGGTCGTGAGCGGATTCTTTTCAAGCAAGATGGGTGTGAAGGATCTTCCCTACCTCGGAAATGAGATGGTGGCTGAGTGGAAAGGGTGTCCCTCCGACGTGATGGCCAAGCTGGAGGTCAAAGGGTAGACAGTAGACAGTAGACGGTAGACGGGAAACGGCAAAAACCGAACTTGACCGGTTGCTAGAGCTCAAGCTGTTCAAACCGCTTAATGGCCACTGTTGAATCCTTGGCCTCTAAAAACCCGCGGGTCTCGGTTTCCTTTTTCTGTCTGCCGTCTACTGTCTGCCGTCTACCGTCCTTTCGCACACCATCACGCGCTCTTCTTCGTCCACTTCTTTGAGGCGGACTTCGATGACCTCGATGTCCGCGGTCTGAACCACGCGCCCGATGTAATTGGCCTGAATGGGCAGCTCGCGGTGTCCGCGATCGATGAGCACGCAGAGCTCGACGCGGCGCGGCCGGCCGCTCGCGAGCAGCGCGTCAAGCGCGGCGCGCGTCGTCCGCCCTGTGTAGAGGACATCATCCACCAGGATCACGTCTTTCCCTTCCACGGAAAAAGGCAGCTTCGAACGTTGCACGACGGGCTTTTGGTCAACCGTCGAGAGGTCGTCGCGGTAAAACGTGATGTCGAGAAAGCCGACCGGTGTGGACTTTTTTTCGATTTCGGCGATCTTCTGGGCCAGGCGCGATGCGAGAGGCACGCCGCGGCGCCGGATGCCCACGAATACCAAGCCCTCAACGCCGTTGTGGCGCTCCACAATTTCGTGCGCCAGGCGAACCAGTGTCCGGTCGATTTCCGACGCCGACATCAATTGGCTTTTCTCGCGCACGCCCTGTTTGGCTGGGCTCGCGGCCTGTACGTTTTTCTTTTCCATGTTTTCTCCAACGCGGATTTATGAAACCGCAGGAAACGGTCACTCGGAATCGGCGCCCGAAATCATACCTGAAAAACCCGGCAACCTCGAAATCATTTGTCCTTAGGCATTCCCATTTTAGTCCGGAGCGACGGATAGCGGCCGCGGCCAAAAAAATTCGGGTTCCTTATAGGCCGGAATGTGATATAGGCAAGACTCTTCCAGCGAATCTAACAGGCCGGTCAACCCTTGACCGCCCTTCGAGTTTCACGATGAAGCGCGTCAATTTCGAATTCAAAGCGCGGCTGCAAAACGAGCCGCGGGTTCGCGCAGCGCTCAAGCAATTGCGGGCGCGATACGTCGGGACAGACCACCAGGTGGACACTTATTTCCGAGTGCCCGCCGGGCGGCTCAAGGTCCGCGAGGGGAAAATTGAAAACGCGCTGATCTTCTACCAGCGCACGAACTCGGCGCGGCCCCGCCGCTCCTCAATCGAGTTGATGCTGCTTCCCCGCCGGAACGCCCTCTGCGCGATTCTGAGCGGGGCGATGGAACCCCAGGTCGTGGTGGACAAGCGTCGGGAAATCTATTTTGTCGGCAACGTCAAAATCCATTTGGATCGGGTCCGCCGCCTGGGCAAGTTCGTGGAGGTGGAAGCCGTTACGCGCACCGGCCGACTGAACCGGGCGCGCACCCAGGCGCGGAAAATCCAGAAGCTCTTCGGCATTTCCTCGAGCGACATCGTGGCCCAGTCCTATTCGGACCTGGTCCTCATGCGAAAGACTCATTGAGTAGATGACCGAACGAGTTCATATCAAAACTTTCCTTTCCTGCCGTGCTCGTTCCGCGATAGACTTTTTCTTTTCAGGGTTAGTCCCCCATTCATAGAAAGGCAGGATTCATTCGATGCCACAGGTTTTTGATGCGGTCGTGGTCGGTTCGGGCGCTGCGGGAGGGATGGCCGCAACCGAACTCTGCTTGAAAGGTCTCAAGGTCCTGCTGCTCGAGGCGGGGCCCAAACTCAACCTCGCCACGGATTTTCATCACCACGACAAGCCTTTTCAGTTTCCTTTCCGAGGCCAGCTCCGGCCGACCGAGCGCGCCAAATACAATCACGTCGTGAACGAGTGGAACAAGCCGAGCTTCCTCAACGAGCTCGAGAATCCGTACACGGGGAAACGATTTGCCTGGGTGCGCGCGCGAGCAGTGGGCGGCAAGACATTGCACTGGGGCCTGGTGGCGCTGCGCTTCAGCCCGCGTGATTTTCAGGCTGCGCACTACGACGGCTACGGCGACAACTGGCCCATGACCTACGAGGAGATGGAACCTTATTACACCCGTGTCGAAAAAATGATCGGGGTTGCGGGCAAGGCCGAGCAACTGGAGAACAATCCGGACAGCCACTTTCTGAAACCCGTTCCGCTCACCTGTCCGGAAACCGTTTTCAGGGGCGCCGTTGAAAAAAAGTTTTCCGGGCGGCACGTGATTCACGGCCGCTCGGCGACCGCGACCGAGCCCATCAACGGCCGTGCTCCCTGCCATTACTGCGGCCATTGCGGCCGGGTGTGCAACGTGGCGGCGTCGTTCAGCTCGGCCGGCGTGCTCCTGCCCATCGCGGAGCAGACGGGAAACCTCACGCTCCAGCCCAACGCCGTCGCCTGGAAAGTCCTGACGGATAGGGCCAGGAAAGCCAAAAGCGTCCTCTACGTCGACCGTCTCACACGCGAGCCGCGCGAAGCTTTTGGTAAGGTCATTGTACTGGGCGCGGGGTGCCTCGAGTCCACGCGCATCCTGCTGAACTCGAAAAATGAAAATTATCCGGACGGCCTCGCGAATTCGAGCGGCGTGCTGGGAAAATATTTCTGCGAGCAGATCATGGCCGGGGGCATCATGGGTGTGGTGCCTAAACTCGTCGGCCGCGGGTCCTCCGCCGACGACGCGCGTCCCGACGGAACGGGCATCTATATTCCCCGGTTCCGAAATCTCTTCGACAAATCGCCTTCGTTCATTCGCGGCTACGGTTTCGAAGGCGGCGGAGGAAGCGGCGAGTTTCCGGGCTTTGCGCGCAAAATCCCCGGTTTCGGCGCCAAGTTCAAAGACGAGGTCAAGAAAAACCGCGCTGCCATCATGAGCATCGGATCGTTTGGTGAAGTGCTGGCGCGGCCTGAAAATTATGTCGAGATCGATCCCGACGTGAAAGACGCCTGGGGAATTCCAGTCCTGCGGATCGAAGTCGAGTGGGGGCCGAACGAGCTGGCCATGGCAAAAGACATGCTCGAAACGCAGCGGGATATGTTTGAAGCGGCGGGAATCGAAATCATGACCGAGCGCACCACGCCGCGGCCGCCGGGCTCGAGCATTCACGAGGCGGGGACGGCGCGCATGGGCGACGACCCGAAGAGATCCATCTTGAACAAGTTCAACCAGTCGCACGACATCAAGAACCTCTTCGTGGTGGACGCCGCGTCCTTTGTTTCAGCCTCGGAAAAAAATCCCACGCTGACCATCTTGACGCTGGCTATGCGCGCCGCCGACTATATTGCCGAAGAAATGAGGCGCGGTGCGCTCGCCTGAGGCCCGCGGGAGAGACTTCGGTTTGCTCTCGAGTTCTCCGCCCCGTATGAAGTGGAACCAATCGTGAAACCTTGATGACCACCGATCGACATTCCGATTCCACCCTCGGCCAATTGTTCCGGGAACTTTCGGAGCGCGGCGGAATGTCCAAAAGCGCGCTTGCCCGAAGCCTCGGGCTGCGGCCGTCTATATTGAAAAGCAAGCTGCGCCAGCTTCAGTCCAAGGATCTGATCGTCGTCCGCGAGCGCGGCGGGAAGGTTGTGTTCAATCCTCACTTCGGTTACGTGGTCGGGATTGACTTGGGCGCCAGCCACCTGCACTTCGCGCTGGCGGATTTCTGCGGCGAAATTCTGAGCGACTCGATAGAAAAAGTTCGTCCCGAGCAGGGCCCGCGAAAAATGATCGCTCAGATCAAAGAAGGGATTCGGAAACTTGCCGGCCACCACGCCGAGCGCGGCCGGCTGCGGGCGCTGGCCATCGGGGTGCCGAGTCCGGTGGATCCGCGCACCGGTCTCGTGACCTTCGCCAACAATCTGCCCGGCTGGAAGAATATTGACTTGCTGCGCGAGTTGAAACGGGCCGTGCGCGTTCCGATCCGAGTTGTAAACGACGCAAACGCGGCGGCCGTCGGCGAACGCTGGCGCGGCGTGGCGCGCGGCGCTGACTGTTTTGTATTTATTGCCCTGGGCACCGGCATCGGCTCGGGGGTTTTTGTTCACGGCCGGTTGCACAGCGGCCGCACGGGCAGCGCGGGAGAACTGTTTCGAATGAACGTCGAGTGGCCACGCTGGCGCGAAAACTTCGGCGAAACGGGCTATTTCGAAAGTTACGTCTCCGGCATGGGGATTGCTGCCGCCGGAAAGGAACTGGCGAACTCTCGCGATGCCGCTGAAGCTGGTGGCCTCGCAGAAGAGCGTGACGCGCGCTTTGTCTTCGAGTCTTTTCACCGCGGTGACCCTCAAGCCCGCGCCGTGCTCGAAAAAATCTTCACCATTCTGGGCGTGGGCATCGCCAATATCGTTGCCGTTCTCGACCCGGATCTGATCGTGCTGGGCGGTGGCGTGGCGAAAGGCGCTCCGGAATTCATGCTCGCGACGGTCGAAGGTGTTGTCCGGACGATCCATCCCGACCCGCCGCCAATCCGTCTCAGCGCGCTCGAAGACAAAGCCCAAACCTACGGGGCAATCTACTCTGCTCTCGAAGCAGCTTGGGCGGTCCTCGCACGACGGCTGTAACAAGGACGCCCAGGCCGAGTTTCCGGTGCATCCCCACCCGCGAACCCTTCTGAACCCTAGTCCATCAAAACCCGGCTTCTAGTATCTTGCCGTTATTGTCTCGTCCCGACCGGAACCGATACACTCTCTGGCGTTTATCTCAGGGCGACCCGTCCAATTTCGGATAACGTGAAAAAGGGACTTGCTGAAGGCGATGCGGCCCTGTGGAGGAAGAATGCGCGAAGACCGTTTATGCGTTCCTGAAAGAGTCGGTATGCCTGGCGCGAAGATGCCACCTTCTTCGAGTACGCGCCGAATGGCTCGAGTGTTCTGGATGCTCCTTCTGGCGCCAGTCCTGGTCTTACCTGCCCGGATGCCGGCATACGCTCAGGGGGGCTTCGCCGCCGTAACAGGCCAGATCACCGACCCGCAGGGCTCCGCCATTCCAAATGCCAAGGTCACTCTGCGGGCGCCGATAACGGGACTTCTGCTCGCGTCCACCGCCAGCCCCGAAGGGCTTTATGAATTCGCGGGTGTTAAACCCGGCGATTACGAGCTTGAGGCCGGAGCGACCGGTTTCTCAACCCAGGTGACAAAGCTCACGCTGGAGGTTAACCAGCACCTCAGGCTGGATGTCCAACTGTCACTCGGCGCGATGAACCAGGAGGTGCGCGTCGTCGCCACCAGCGAGTTGCTGCGCCGCTCGGACGCCAGCCTCGGTGAGGTGATTGAGCCGACAATGACGGCTGAACTTCCCTTGAACGGACGTCACCTTCTTGACCTGGCGCTCGGTGTGCCGGGAGCCCACATGGGCCACGGTGCTCAGACGGGAGAGACAAATCCTCTTTATTGGCGCCCCGGGCAAAATTCCGCGTTGAGCGTCGGGGGCAATCGCCCGAATGCCAACTACTTCACACTCGACGCTTCTACCGACACCGACCCCACCTTCAACACTTTGTCCTTCAGTCCCTCACCCGACGCCGTGCAGGAATTCAAGGTACAGACGGGCAGCTACTCGGCGGAATTCGGCGGGGCGGGCGGCGCGCAGGTTAACATCGTCACCCAATCGGGCAACAACCGGTTGCACGGCGACGTCTATGAGTTCCTTCGTAATGGCGCTTTTGACGCGCGCGCGTTCAACGAAGACATGGTCCCCCACCTCGTGCAAAATCAGTTCGGGGCTGCGGCCGGTGGGCCGATTCGGAAAGATAAGACATTTTTATTCGCCCACTTCGAGGGTTTCCGCGCCAGCCGCGCGATGACGATGGTTGACACCGTCCCCACGCTGGCCGAGCGGTCGGGAGACTTCAGCCAGAGCGGCACGACGATTTTCAACCCCTTCAGTTCGCAGCCGAATCCCAATTTCGATCCCTCGAAACCCACCGGACCGGGCAATGCGAAGGTCTTCCGAGACCCCTTTGCGGGCAACGTCATTCCCATCGGCCTTCTGAGCCCCGTGGCAACGCAGGTGCTGGCATTGATTCCTCTGCCCAATCTCCCTTCCCAGGGAAAATTGGACTCCAACAATTTTCTGGATGTCAGAACGGAGCGCCAGTCCACTAACCAGGGCAACGTCCGGGTGGACCATTCGTTCGGCGACAGCGACCGGATGTTCGTTCGGTATTCGATTCAGGGTGAGGACGGATTCACACCGCAGAACCTCCCCGGCTTCGGGGCGTTCAACGATAACCTGGCGCAGAACGCGACCGTTTCATACACCCATGTGTTTTCGCCGCAGACTGTCAATATCGCCTGGATCGGCGTGTCGCGCCTTTCGATGCATCGCTTCTCGGAGAACAACCTGACGAACGACTACGTCACCCAGCTCGGAATTCAGGGGGTGGGATTCGGCGGCCAGGGCGCCTGGGGACTCCCGTGGTTTGCCGTGCAGGGGTACTCGGGCATCGGCGATTCCTTCGCCGCAACGCCGGTGCAGGCCTGGGACACGGTTCTTCAGGCCGGAGACGCTTGGAACAAACAGATCTCCCGCCACTCGCTCAAGATCGGCGGCGATTACCGGCGGTTAATCTGGCCCATGTGGGGGTTCTTCCAGAATCGCGGTTTCTATCAGTTCACCAACGGCTTTACGACCCGAACGGCGACGAACGACCGCACCGGCTCCGGACTGGCGAGTTTTCTCCTAGGCCTGCCCGTCGTCAAGCAGCGGCAAGCCGGCATCCCCCAGATGAATCTCCGCCAGTGGTACGCGAGCGCCTACGTCCAGGATGACTGGCGCCTTACGGACACAACGACCCTCAACATCGGAGTGCGCTATGAGTATATGAGCGCGCTAGCTGACACGCGGATTCCCGGAAGCAATCTGGAATTCGTGAACGGCCAGCCTCAGGCTTTTGTCGGCGACCAGCTCGGCAGACCCCGTGGCCTTTGGTATCCCAACCGGCTGAATTTCGCCCCCCGTTTCGGTTTTGCGCACACGGTCAAGGGGCGGCTCGGATTCGTGGTTCGCGGCGCTTTCGGCACGTTCTTCACTCCTGTGGATATGAACACCTGGTGCAACCAGCGCCACAACGTCCCATACGTCTTCCCCGAAACTCAGCAAAGCGACAATTTCAATCCGAGCCTTCAGGGCTTTAATTTTGGTCCCGCGGTGCTTGGCCAGACACGCGTCAGTTTTGCGGCCTTCCCGCCTCGCAGCCCGTCGCAGTACATCAACCAGTGGAGCTTCTCCGTCGAGAAAGCGCTCGCGGGAGATACCGTCCTGGAGATCGGCTATCAGGGCTCGCGCGGCTTTCACCTGCAACGCTCGCACCTGATCAACAACGCCGCTCCGGGTCCGGGCCCCATCAATCCGCGGCGGCCGTTTGCGAGCATCACTTTCCTGCCGGGCACGGACCTCGGCGCCGACAACGCGCAGCAATTTCAAATCCTGAGCAGCACTTTTCCGGTCTCTGCCATCAATCTGCTCGAAAACAGCGCCCGAAGCTGGTACGACGCGGGGTGGGTCAACGCGCGCCGACGGTTCCGACGCGGCCTGAGTTTCCTTGTCAATTACACCTGGTCCAAGAATCTCAGCGACGCGCCGGATTTCCGCTCGCCTATGTTTGAATCGGCGATTCCGCAGGACAACTCCGACCTGCGCGCGGAAAAAGGCCCCGCCTGCGACATTCGCCACCGGCTGGCGGTGAGCCTGGTGTACGACCTGCCGGGACTGAAATCTCAGGGACTGTTCAGGCACTTGACTTCCAACTGGCGCCTTGCGACGATCTACCAGGTTCAAAGCGGTTTCCCCTTCACGGTTTCGGTGTTCGGCGACACGGCCAACGCCGGGACGCTGCTCGGCGAAAATCCTGTGCGCGCCGATGTGACCGGCGCGCCGGTGTTTCCGGAAGGAACGCACACGACGGACCGGTGGCTCAATCCGGCTGCGTTCGCCGCGCCTGCGGCTTTCCAATTCGGGAATGCCGGACGGAACTCCGTCTTCGGGCCCGGAATGCAGGTGCTCGACACGGCGCTGACCCGCGAGTTTTCCATCTCGGAACAGTGGAAGCTTCAGTTCCGGACGGAATTGTTCAACGCGCTGAATCACTCAAACCTCGACTCGCCGAACCGGTTTGTGAATACCCCTCAGTTCGCCAGCATCACCGAGGCGATGACGCCGGGCCGCGAGATGCAGTTCAGCGCGCGCCTTGTCTTCTAATTTGGCCCGAAGATTCGGGGCCTGGGCTGACCAGGGGAGAGGTTAATGAGTTCGCCTGCGCCGGCAGGGTCACACAAAAAACCCGCCGACGAAAATACTAGAGCAGCCGGGTCTCCGGGTCTGTTATGGTTTGCCTTCGGCATAAGGTCTGAATCCACTTCCAGCGTCGGGACCGGGGCGGCGAAGCCAAGAAAATTCGCATGAATTCGAACGCGCAGAATAGATCGCGGTTGGGGCGAATTGTTCTCGTCCTCGGCCTCGCCCTCGTCCTGAACAGCGCCTACATCGCTGCCTACGGCGATCCCAACCTCTTTTACGTCACCAATGCCCTGCTGCACCCTGTCCTGGGGGCTCTGGTGGCGATCTTTTTTGTCGCATTCATTTGCCGGCACCGGGAATTGATTGATAGTGCGTTGGGCAAGTCGGCGGCGTTCCTGCTGGCCGTAGCCTTTTGTTTCGGCGGTTATCTGGCGGTCGTCGGGATGACGAGGCCGCACAGCCTGGCGCTTTACGCGCACGTGGCGGCAGCGCTTGCCGGATTGGCACTCCTCATTGTTTACTGGCGCCAACTGAACTTTGCCCAGCGAAAATCAAAACTGGAAACTGGAAACTCGCCGAATTTCGAGTCTCGAGTCTCCAGTCTCGACGCGCGCGCCTGGCGCTGGCTGGTCGGCGTGGCGGCTGCGTCGGGAGTGTTTTACATTACCGTGGCGGCCTATCATCGCGTGCGCCCCGATCCGCAATTCATCGTCCGAAACCCGGCAACCGCGCCGCTCACCATGGATGACGAGGGCGGAGGCAAAGACAGCCTGCTCTTCCCGAGTTCCGCCACCACCGCCGACGGCAAGCCCATCAAGTCCAAATTTTTCATGGACTCGGAATCCTGCAAGCAGTGCCACGAGGACATCTACAATCAGTGGAACAGCTCGATGCACCACTTCGCCTCTTTCAACAACCAGTGGTATCGCAAATCCATCGAGTACATGCAGGACACGATCGGCATCAAGCCTTCGATGTGGTGCGCGGGCTGCCACGACCACGCGCTCGCCATCACCGACATGATGCAGAAGCGGCCCATCCGCGAAATCGAATTCGCGCCCGAAGGGCAAAACGGCCTGGGCTGCATGTCCTGCCACGCCATCGTGCAAGTCAATAACACTATGGGCCAGGGCGGATTCGTCATCGGGTACCCGCCGCTTGATGAGTTCGCCTCGAGTAAGAATCCGGTTCTCAAGGCGCTCCACACCTACGCGATTTACCTGAACCCCAAACCGCACCGGAACGCGTTCCTAAAGCCCTTTCACAAAGACCCTGCGATGACGCCCGAGTTCTGCTCGACGTGCCACAAGGTGCACCTCGACGTTCCGGTCAACAACTACCGCTGGATCCGGGGCTTCAACGACTACGACAATTGGCAGGCAAGCGGCGTCTCCGGGCAGGGCGCGCGGTCGTTCTACTATCCGCCCAAGCCGCAGAATTGCGCCGACTGCCACATGCCGCTCGTACCCTCAAACGATCTGGGCAACATCAACGGCCAAGTCCACTCGCACCGCTTTGCCGCCTCGAACACCGCGGTCCCGACTTCCTACGGCGACGAAACGCAGGTCGAGGAAGTTGCAAAATTTCTGAAGGGCGCGCTGAGCGTTAACATTTTCGCCCTGGCGGAGGAGCCGCAGGGCGAGGTGGGAGCCACTCGCACCGCGGCTGAGGGGCCTCAAGTTTCCAGCACATTTGCCGTCGGCGAGGAATCCGCGGCGGGACTGTCTTCGACGATGGTCAGCGCCGAGCCGCCGGCGAAGATTGTCGCGCCGCTCGGCCGCGTGAACGCCGTTCTCCATCGCGGTGAAGTCGCCCGCGTCGAAGTGGTGGTGCGCACGCTGCGCGTCGGCCATTTCTTCCCCGGTGGCACGGTGGACGCGTTCGATTGCTGGTTGGAACTCGAAGCGCGCGACAACCAGGGCCGCGTTCTTTTTTGGAGCGGCAAGGTGGCCGACGATGGGAAGGGTCCGGTGGATCGCGGCGCGCACTTCTACCGCTCCCTTCAGCTCGACGGCCGGGGAAATCCCATCAACAAGCGCAACGCCTGGGCTACCCGCGCCGTCATGTACGCGCGCCTGATCCCGCCCGGTGCGGCGGATACGGTCCACTTTCGGCTGAAAGTTCCGGAAGACTGCGGCGATAAGATCACCTTCACCGCAAAACTCAATTACCGGAAATTCGCGTGGTGGAATACGCAGTGGGCCTTCGCCGGGATTCCCGACCCGAACGATCCCGCGCAGGTGACCAAGAATTATGACGACCGGAAATGGGTCTTCACTGGCGACCTTTCAAACGTCTCGGCAAGAGAAAAAAAGATTCCCAACGTGCCCATCGTGGTGATCGCGGAAGACACCCAAACGCTGCCGGTCGAGACGGGAACGGCGAAACCGTTCGAAGAGAAGATCGTGCTCAACCCGGACGACCGCTCGCATTGGAACGACTACGGCATCGGCCTGCTCCTGCAAGGGGATTTGAAGGGCGCCGAACGAGCCTTCGAGACCGTCACCCGCATTGATCCCCAATACGCCGACGGCTGGGTGAACGTGGCGCGGGCGCGAGTTCAGGAAGGCAATACCGAAGCCGCCAAGCCGCTGCTGAAGAAGGCGCTCGAAATTAATCCCGACCTTGCGAGCGCCCATTACTTCACGGGACTGGCGCTCAAGGCCGACGGCAAGTACGCCGAAGCGTATGGCGAATTCGCAAAAGCCTCCGCTCGCTATCCGCGCGACCGGGTGGTGCGCAACCAGATGGGACGAATGCTTTTCCTGCAACGCAAATTTCCCGAAGCCGTCGCGGAATTGGAGAAAACCCTGGGGGTTGACCCCGAGGACCTGGAAGCGCACTACAACCTGATGCTGTGCTATCGCGGGTTGCACGAAGAGGCGCTTGCCGGGCGCGAGGAGAAGCTCTACCTGCGCTTCAAAGCCAACGAGGCGGCGCTTGCGATTACGGGTCCCTATAAGCTCGCGCACCCGGAGGACAACAACGAGGCGCAGCCAATCCACGACCACGGTTCGATGGATCTCGCGCAACCGCCTTCCGCCAAAAGTTACACTGCCCGCCGTCCGGCCACTCGAGGAGGTAACGCTTCCCGGTGAGGAAATCTCCTGGTTCTATGTGGCAGTCCCCGATGGGGGTGCTCGTGCTGGCGAGCGCAATCGGGCTGGTTTGTGCGGGAGCAAGTTTGGAACCCGTCCTTACAACGGCGAAGCCGGCCACACCCGTAAGCTCGGTTCGCTTTGTGGACATCACTCAGCAAGCGGGCATTCGATTCGTCCACAACACCGGAGCTGCCGGCAAAAGATTCTTGCCCGAGACGATGGGCTCCGGCTGCGCGTTCCTGGACTACGACAACGACGGCAACCCCGACATCCTGCTCATCAACGGCTCCGATTTCCCCGGGTACAAGCAAAAGCGTACGACGCTCAAGCTTTATCGCAATAATGGCAACGGAACTTTCGCGGATGTGACAGCGCGCGCCAAACTCGCCGTTGAAATGTACGGCATGGGCGCGGCGGTGGGCGACTACGATAACGACGGCTGGGACGACATTTACATCACCGCGCTCGGAGAAGCGCACCTCTACCACAACGAGCGCGACGGAACGTTCAAAGACGTGACCCAGTCCGCGGGCGTGAACAACACCGGTTACGGCGCGAGCGCCGCCTGGTTTGACTACGACAAGGACGGCAAGCTCGATCTGTTCGTCACCAACTACGTCAAGTGGTCCGAGAAGACCGACATCTATTGTTCGCTCGACGGCCGCCACAAGTCGTACTGCACGCCGGAGGCTTATAAGGGCGACACCTGCCGGCTGTTCCACAACCTCGGAGGCGGCCGCTTTGAAGACGCGACCGGCAAGGCAGGCCTGAACGATCCGACTTCCAAATCCCTGGGCGTCGCGCTGATTGATTTCGATATGGACGGCT
>CAYZVR010000017.1:0-7840 GCA_964481715.1 uncultured Acidobacteriota bacterium
CGACCGACTTCGGGTTCGTGATTGACGTTCACGCGCACGAGCCCGAGACCATCTCCGTCGTGCCCATCAAGGGCGACTCCGAGCACTTCCCGCTGGAGGGCAAGCTGCGCGTGTATCGCAGCCGGACGGGCGGGAACGAGTGGGAGGAACTCACCAAAGGTCTGCCGCAGCGCGACTGCTACGTGAATGTCTTGCGCGACGCCATGGCCGTTGACTCGCTTGACAAATGCGGCGTGTATTTCGGCACCACCGGCGGGCAGGTGTACGCTTCGGCTGATGCCGGAGACAACTGGGCTCCCATTGTGCGGGACCTTCCGGCCGTGCTTTCTGTCGAGGTCCAGACGCTGGCATAAGCGGGCTCGGCTTGCTACCATGTCGAGTCGAGTGAAGGGCGGGGCGTGCATTACAGCCGGCGAATGTGTCTTTAGCCGTCTTCAGGGGCGGCGCTCGCGGCCATGATCGCCAAGTGAGGAAACATGGGTACGACGATCGAGACTTTATTGGCGGAACTCAGATCCGGCCTGGAGGCCCTTTACCGGGGGCGGTTGGGAGGCCTCTACCTTTACGGTTCCTATGCTCGCGGGGCAGCAGAACGCGAATCTGATCTGGATGTCCTTATCGTTTTGGACCATCTCGATTCCTATGGCGCCGAAATCGATCGCACGAGCGAACTGGTCTCCAGGGTTTCCTTAACCTACGGAATCAGCGTGAGCCGAGTTTTTGTAACCGAGGACGAATGGCGAAAAGCCGGGGGCTTTTTCCTTGCCAATGTCCGCGAGGAGTCAATCCCGGCTTGAACACAGACACCCGCAAGCTGCTGGAAAAGGCTCGACGCGCAATTCAAGCGGCAGGGACGCTGCTTCAGCACGGCGACGCGGATTTTGCTGCGGGACGGGCCTACTACGCGATGTTTTATACTTCCGAGGCTTTGCTGGGCGAGAAAGGTTTCCGCTCCCGAAAACACGGGGGCGTTCACGCCCTCTTTGGAGAGCATTTCACCAAGACCGGAGTCATGGACTCCAAATATCACCGGTTTTTGTTGGACGCTTATGACCGGAGACTCCAGGCCGACTACGGCTTTGAGGCCGTGATCAGCCAGGAAGAAGCCGCCAGAACAATTGAACAAGCCCGAGAGTTTCTGAAGGAAGCTGAGATGTTTCTGCAATGACGTTCCAAACATGGCCGAGCACTTCCAGCCGTGCTTTCCGTCGAGGTCCAGACGCTTTGATTTTGTAGCGGCGAACATAGTTCGCCGCTACAGCGCTATGATTCGAGTCGTGCTTCCGTACCATCTCCGCACGCTGGCGAAAGTCGACGGTGACGTCTTGCTTGAGGTTGACGGGCAGGTCACGCAGCGCTCAGTTCTCGACGCACTCGAGGCGCGCTTTCCGATGCTGCGCGGGGCGATCCGCGATCACGTCACGCTCGAGCGCCGGCCGTTCTTGAGGTTCTTCGCCTGCGAGGAAGACCTGTCCCACGAATCGCCCGACGCCCCCCTGCCAGACGCAGTCGCGTCGGGCGCGGAGCCTTTTTTCATCATCGGGGCCATCGCCGGCGGCTAGTGGCGGGTAGATTCGCTCTTGATTTTTGGGAATTCCGGGTCGGTAGTGGGTGAGCGGCCGAGAACCGGGGTCCCTTGTGAGACGGACTGCGCGCGTTTTTCCTTGGCCCGCGTTAGCCTTGGGAAAAGACCGAATCTGCACGGGAGGAATGTTATGAAAATTCAGCGACTTCTCATCGCACTCACCGTCGTCAATGTCGCCCTGCTGATGTTCTCCCTGGCTCGACCGGGTGCGGCAGGAGCGCAGGGTGTCGCGCCCGTACTCCGCGGCCGCGCGCTTGAAATCGTGGATGATCGCGGGCAGGTCCGCGCAAGTATCACGGTGTTCCAAGCAGATCCCAACGTCAAGATGCCGGATGGCACAATTGGATACCCAGAGACGGTGCTACTTCGGCTGATTACTTCGAAAGGGCGACCCAACGTAAAGATCGCTGCCACGGAGCGCGGGGCCGCAATGGCCCTCCTCGGCGAATCTGACCCGGCCAATGTTCAGATTCTGGCGGAAGGTCCCAGTACTTCCCTAAAGTTGAGCAACAAAGACGGGCGGGAGAAACTGATCCAGCCTTAGTTCCGGCGGGTGGCGCTGACATCCTTGTGTGATGTCTGCGATTTGGCGGCGTTTCCAGCGCGAGGTGTCCTCCCGGCTCCGCGCGCATGGGACGAATTTGTAATCTCATCGGCCTCGCCCGGCTCGCGGCGCGAACCACGGAATCGAACAACCGCAGGCCTGGAAGGTAAGACCTGCGCGGCTCTCTGCGCGTCGCGAAACAAATTCGCCGCTACTTTTTGGAGGCCTGGCCGCCCGGGCGTGCGGGTTCGGGCATGTATTTGTGAAAGTCGCCGGGCGCGTGGGTGTGCTCGAACTGGATGGTGGTGTGCGTGATGCCGAACTCGCTGGCCAGCACTTCGTTCAGACGGAGTCCGATTCGTTCATTTTCCGAAGTCGGCATGTCGAGAATCCGCACGTGGCAGGCGAGCGCGCGCGATTGCGAACCCAGGTTCCAAATGTGAATGTCGTGAACTTCCCGCACGCCGGGCACAGTGAGCATAGCGGCGGCCACCTTTTCGAGCTTCATTCCCTTGGGCAAACCCTCGAGCAGGATGTTCACCGAGTCCACGATGATGCCGAGGGAAGTCCACAGAATCAGGCCTGCGATCAGGAAGGCGATGACCGGGTCAATCAGCGGCTGGCCGGTCCTGCGGATGAGCCACGCTCCGCCGATGATTCCGAGGTTTGAAAGCGCATCGCCCAGGTTGTGAATGAACACGGTGCGCAGGTTCAGGTCATGCAGTCCGCGCGCAAAACCCAGGGTGACACCCGCGTTGATGACGAGTGCCAGCGCGCCCACGGCGAGCATCATGCCCGTCGCTACCTGCTGCGGCTCGACAATCCGCTGGTAGCCTTCATAGAATATAAATACCGCCACGCCGATGAGAATCAGGGCGTTGACGAAGGCGACCAGAACGCCCGCTCGCTGATAGCCGAAAGTTCTTTTCTCATCGGGAGGTTTGCGCTCAAAATAAAGCGCCACCCAGGAAAGCGCCAGGGTCGGCAAGTCCGTGAGGTTGTGCCACGCGTCGCTCGTGAGCGCCAGGCTGTGAGCAACGTGCCCCGCTACGAACTCGATGACGACGAGAATCAGAGTGACAACCAGCGCGAGTTTGACAACCCAACTTGCCGAGCGCGATGGAGTGTGCACGTGTCCGCTCATTCTAACCGCCGATTGTATTCCATGCCGAAACCGCGGCGCAACGCACGGACAGGCCGCGGTATCTGCGCCTGCCATTATTGCGAACTGGCTGGAATGGGCGCGCGGGAAGGCTGCGCTATATCATCGGGCCGGAGTTTGAAGTAAAATAAAGTGTTTGCAGCAACCTCATAGGCCGCTCGTGCGTCTACGAAACTGGGGCTTGGGCATGCTGGGTCATCCGAAACGTCCTAAAAAAACCCTGAAGGGGTCTCGCAGGTCGGGCCGCAAGGCACCGGAGCGCCGCGCGCTCCACTGGCTGCTCGCCTTAGGTCTTTCATCCATGGCCGCTTTTCTACTGATCGTTTCACCACGAGGAGCCCGCCCGCAAGGCGCTTCAGCCGAGAGCCCCGCTCAGACCGCTGCGGCGCCAGTCTCTTCCGCGGGCGCTCCGGACCGGAAAATTGAGCCGTCTCCGGACCAAAAACCGATTCAGGTGCGGGTCAACGAAGTAAACATTCCCGTGACCGTGCTCGACAAGCGCGGCGTTCCGGTCATAGACCTCGCGGCGAAGGATTTCGAGATTTTTGAGGATGGCAAGCGCCAAACCATCAAGTATTTTTACCGCGGGGAGCGGCCGCCGCTGCGCGTCGGATTGATTTTAGATACAAGCAACAGCGCCCGCCCCCAGTTGGAATTTGAAAAGGAGTCTGCCGGCGAATTTGTTTTCAATCTGCTGCAAGGCCGGAGCAGCAAGAACCGCATCTTCCTCCAAACCTTCGACTCAACCAGCTCGATCCTTCAGGACTTTACCAACGACCCGGACCTGTTGAACGAGCACATCCGCAAGCTCAAGGCGGGCGGCGGCAAAGCTCTCTATGACGCGATTTACACGGCCTGCAGGGACAAAATGCTCCGCCTCGGACCCCGCGCCGAAACGCGGCGGGTGCTGGTGGTGATCAGCGATGGGCTGGACGCGCAAAGCGAGCACACCCTGGACGAAGCCGTCTCCATGGCCCACCGCGCCGAAACGATCATCTACACGATCGGTAATGCTGCCTGGGGGTATAATAATACTGGAGACAAAGTCCTGGAGGACATTTCTCAGGCAACCGGCGGGGCCGGGTTCTTCCCCCGTGAGGTGACACCCGGCACGGACATGCTCACCGGCTACCTCTCGCACGGGCAAATCGGCGAGACATCTCAGAACAAAGGGCTGGGCGCGTCCACCGGAACTTTTTCCGCTCAGCGGCTGATGGCCATCGCCGACTCTCTGGAAGCGATTCAACGCGAGCTGAACGATCAATACAATCTCGGCTACACGCCCACCAATCCTACGATGGACGGCACCTACCGCACCATCAAGGTCGAGACCCTTCGCAAAGGCGTGGAACTCCGCGCCAAGCCCGGTTATTTTGCTACGCCGGAATAGCGCTTACTGTCTTCCAATCTTTCGGTGGTTGCCAACAAGTAAGCCAATGACCATGGCGATTGACAAGTCGCCCGCGCGACCGTTTAATCACCTGGTCCGCTTAAATCAACGGTGAGGGAAACCGATGAGCGACGCATCAGCACTGATAGCAGCGGTTCGGAATGCGCAGGTGATTGACCTCAGCCAGACGCTCGAGGAACACATGCCGCACTATCCGACACACTCAAAATTCTTTCACAACCTTTGGGGGTCGTACTGGCACGGCGGGCGGTCTCTGACCTATCAACTGGTGATGAACGAGCACAACGGCACGCACGTGGACGCACCCGCGCACTTCATCAGCGACGCAAAACCAGAGGCTCACGTCACCATTGACCGCGTCCCGCTCGGGCGGCTTTTGGGCCGTGGTGCGCGAATCGATTGCAGGGGTCTGAAAGAGGGCGAATACGTCTCGAAGAGCTCCGTCCAAAAATGGGAGTCAGACCACGGCGCGCTCGAGGCTCGGGACATTGTGCTGTTCAATTTCGGCTGGTCCGAGCGCTGGAAACTTCGCCCCGAAGAGTCGCCCTACACCCACGACTGGCCCGGCGTGAGTATGGAAGCGGCCGGATATCTCATAGAAAAATCCGCGGCCGCGTTGGGCGTTGACACGCTTTCACCCGACCCGCCCGCGGCGCTCGCCACGAACCCCATTCATCCATTGGTTCTCGAGAAGCAGGTTTTGATCATCGAGAATCTCACCAACCTCGAACGGCTTCCCGATTTTTTCCTGTTCGCCGCGTTACCGCTCAAGATTGCAGGCGGTTCCGGTTCGCCAATTCGCGCCGTAGCCATCTTATAAAAGAGTGCAGCGAGCGGACTAATCCGAATCGAAGACGAGTTCGCCGTTTTCAACCCGGACGTCCCGGATGAAATCGGGCAGCTTCATCGCCTCGCGAACCTCGGGAGGGTCGAATTTTTCGCTCATGAATGGAGCGATGGTCGAAGCCGGCACGGGCATTCTGCCCATATCAACTTCGGTAAGATCGAATTCCAGCACGTGGTCGCGCAAGACCGGCTTTCCGCCCAGTGTGATGTAAGTATCCATCCCCAGGACGTGAATCGTCAGCACAAACACCAGCCGGTCGTCTTCCAGGCGCGCGGCAATGCTCTTCAGGCTCGCCAATCCTCCGGCCGGTGCGCCCTCCAGCGTCTGCTGAATTCTTGAGTTCAGCTCCGATTCAGTCAGGCGAACTTCGGAAGGCTTCCCCTGCGCGTGCGCGTCGGCAAGCGCGCCCCACTTTTCATTAAACGAACCTGCCGCGTCCGGATTCGTCTGGGGTTCGCGTCCCGAAGGACGGAGGACCATCAGCACGAGCGACAGGACGGTCAGAACCAGAAGAACCCAGGAAATGACTTTGTAAATCTTTTTGGCCATGGAGAAAACCTGGAGGCTTACGGGTCGCGACTGGCTCTTGAGAAAGACAACTTCATTCCAAAACAGACCGTGTGGGATCGATTTTCAGCCAGAGCAGCGCGCCAAGAAAGAAGATGCTCCCCGAAACAATGATCGGCAGGTTCCAGCCTCCAAAATATTCAACGAGAAATCCTGTGACCACGTTGGCGATAGCGCCACCAAGATTGCCCCAGGTATTCATGCACCCGGAGACCGTGCCGGCGAACTCGTGGCCCACGTCCAGGCAGACCGCCCACGAAGACCCCATGGTGATGTCGCCGAAGAAGGAGGCCATGGAAATCACCACCATTGACCAGATCGGGTCGGCCACTGCGACGCTGGCCAGCATGCACACCGAGCCCAGCAGAAAACCCGAAGCACCGATGTAGCGGCGGTTTTTCAAGGTGCCGGTTTTTTTCACGACGTAGTCTGTCAGCACGCCGCCCAGGATGCAGCCGATGGCGCCGAAGAAAAGCGGCATCCCGCCGAGGATGCCGGATTGCACCAGCGAGAGTCCGCGCGACTCAAGATAGGTGGGCAACCAGGTGATGTAGAAATACCAGCCGTAGGACATGCAGAAATACATCCAGCAAATAGCCCAGAGGTTGCCGCTCTTGATGAGCCGCAACCAGGGAGCGCGCGGGCGTGCCTGCCCGGCCATGGCGGGCGGCAGGCCGGTGCGGATGATTCCGAGTTCCGCCGGGTTAACGCCGGGTTTTTCCTGTGGCGTGTCGCGGAACCAAAACCAGAAAAAGACCGCCCACAAAATGCCCACCGCGCCAAAAATCCAGAAAGTGGTTCGCCAGTGCACTCTGAGCAGCATAAAGGCCACAAGGGGCGGCGCAAACGCTCCGCCCATGCGTCCGCACATCCACATCATGCCCTGCGCGAAACCGCGCTCGGAGCGCGGCATCCAGCGGGAAAGGATTTTCGAGGAGTTGGGATAGGTCCCGGCTTCGCCCGCCCCGAAGAGGAAGCGCACGGCGATCATGCTCCCGAGGTGATTTACCAACCCCGTGAGGGTCGTGAACACCGACCACCACACAACAATCCTGGTAATCACCTTGCGCGGGCCAATCATATCGCCCAGCCAGCCGCTCGGGACCTCGAAGGCCGCGTAAGCCAGCGTGAAGGCGCTGAACACCAGGCCCATCTGGACCTTGGTCAGGCCCAAATCCGCCATGATATAAGGCGCGCTTTTGGAAATACAGACTCGGTCGAGATAGCTCACTACGGAGAGCGAGCAGATGACGGCCAGCACGGTGTATCGCACACGCGTGGCGCGCAGGCCGGATTCCACAATGACTTCAGCCGTCTTTTCCATACTCAAACGATTGGCCCGCTCTTGCGCAATGCCCTGCGAACCAGGAGTCGCCCAAACTCCCGCGGTTCCGGGTCAGGTGATTTCGCCTGCTCGGACGTTACGAGGGAAGCAGCATAACAGTCGCCGGTAGTTTGGCGCAACCGGCCAACGGGGCCGCCTTTGGGCAGGATTCCTGCGCAACAACGCGGTGTGCTACCAAGTCCTTGGGACGATCAAGCTATGAGTAGCGAAAATCTTCAGGCTGCGTGGGCTCGACGGCGCGAGCGCCTACAGGCTCGAAAGGGAGTGTGTCACTTGTGTCATTCTCATCAAGGTGCGGACCGGGGCCACGTTCCATGCTGGTTTGATAGGCGAATAAAAAGCGAATAAATTGTAAATTCTTGCGCAACGGCTGGCTCCG
>CAYZVR010000017.1:7850-23571 GCA_964481715.1 uncultured Acidobacteriota bacterium
GCCGGCTTTGGGCAGGATTCCTGCGCAACCTCGTGCAAATCGCGAGCTTGTGCAGTCGCTTGATAATTCCTCAAGATTGACACCCACCATCGTGGTGTGCTACCAAGTCCTTGGGACGATTACGCTATGAGTGGAGATAATTTACAAGCCGCGTGGGAGCTTTTGAAAGAGGCCTATCAATATCAGGTCGGCGGCGACTACGACATGGCCGTCGAGCTCTACAAACGTTCCCTCAACCTTCATCCCACCGCCGAAGCCTACACGTTCTTAGGGTGGACTTACCGCTACCTGATCGAAAAAGGCGAATACGACGAAGCGCTGCCCTGGCTCGAGCGCGCCCTGCACTCGCGCCGCTATGAGTCTTATCACTATCCTCATTACAACCTGGGCCGCGTCTTCACGGCCAAGGAGATGTACATCAAGGCCCGCCATCACTTCGAACAGGCCCTCAAGCTTGCGCCCGACTACACGCTGGCCAAGGAAGGCCTGGAAAACGTCCGGCGAAAAGTGCAGTAGCGTCGGGCTTCAGCCCGACACTTCAGCCAGCAAAGTGTCGCCCTGAAGGGCGACGCTACAAAGAAACCTGTCGCCCGGAAGGCGACGTTGCGGCATGCTCGCGCCGCACCTTTCCTCCACACTTTAATCTTCGTCCCATACCCCTTATACTTTTTCCGTGCCTGCTGGCACCCGCCAAGCCTTCGACCATCGCGAGAGGAATCATCATGCCCAAAGCTCAGTTGCAATATTTGTCGGACGAACTCGCCAAGCTCCGCGAGCAAAAACTCTACCAGCGCCTGCGGATTCTCGAGACCGAGCAACTCCCCGTGGCGCGCTTCGACGGCCACCAGGTCATCAACCTGTCGTCGAACAATTATCTGGGACTTGCCACCCACCCCAAACTCAAAAAGCGCGCGGTCGAAGCCATCGAGCATTTCGGCGTGGGCTCGGGCGCGGTGCGAACCATCGCCGGCACCATGAGTATTCACATGGCGCTCGAAGAAAAGATTGCGCGCTTCAAGAACGTCGAAGCTTCGGTCGTGTTCCAGTCAGGCTTTACGGCCAACGCCGGCACCGTTCAAGCGCTGCTCACGAAAGACGACATCATCATTTCCGATGAGCTCAATCACGCCTCCATCATTGACGGCTGCCGGCTCTCTCGCGCCGAAATTAAGGTCTTTCCTCACAAGGATACGAACGCCTGCGAGAAAATCCTGAAGGAAATTTCCGGACACAAGGGCCGCAAGCTTCTCATCACCGATGGGGTGTTTTCGATGGACGGCGACATCGCGCCGCTTCCGCAACTGGTGGAGCTCGCGGAAAAATACGGCTGCATCATGATGATTGACGACGCCCATTCCTCGGGGGTGCTGGGCAGAAACGGCCGCGGAACGGTCGACCACTTCAACCTGCACGGGCGGGTGGACATCCAGGTGGGGACGCTCTCCAAAGCCATCGGTGCGCTGGGCGGGTACATCTGCTCCACGCGCGACGCCATTGAGTTTCTCTATCATCGCGCGCGCCCGTTTCTATTTTCAACTTCCCACCCGCCGTCCGTCGCCGCCTCCTGCCTCGCGGCCTTTGAGGTTTTGGAAGAAGAGCCGCAGCTCATCGAAAAGCTCTGGGCTAATACCAAGTTTTTCAAAGAGGGCCTTAAAAGGCTGGGATTCAACACCGGCATGAGCGAAACGCCCATCACTCCCCTCATCGTCGGTGACGCCGCGCTTGCGCACGAGTTCTCGCGCCAGCTTTTTCAGGAAGGCGTGTTCGCGCAGAGCCTCGGCTTTCCCACCGTTCCGCAAGGAAAGGCGCGCATCCGGACGATTGTCACGGCCACGCACACACAGGATGAATTGACCCACGCACTCCAGATCCTGGAGCAGGCCGGAAAAAAACTGAAGATTATTTGATGGGTGGCCCAGCCGGAAGGGTTAGTGAACTGGCTCGGGTTCGGGCACGCCCGGCGCGGAGTCTACCACGCGCGGCGTCTGCTGCATCCGGTAGAGATGATTGAGCGGCAGGCGGCCCGGCCCGACCGCGTAAGCTTTTCGGATGGCTTCTGTGACATAAGCTTTCGCCAGCACGACCGCGTCGGGAAGCTGCCGGCCCAGCGCCAGGTTGGCCGCGACAGCGGATGAAAACGTGCACCCCGTCCCGTGTGTATTTTCGGGCTTGACCCGGTCGCCCACAAAGGTCTGGCAGTCGGAGCCCTCGCAGTAAACGTCAATCGCTTTCTCCAGGTGTCCGCCGGTCACGACAACCGCGCGGGCGCCCATTTCGAGCAATTTCTGCGCCGCCGCTCTCATTCCCTCGACATTTTCGACCTTCATTCCGGTGAGCGCCGCAGCCTCATCCAGATTCGGTGTGATCACCGAAACGCGGCTGAGGAGATTTGTACGGAGAAAGTCGAGCCCCGCTGAGTCTATCAGCTCCTTGCCGCTCGAAGAGCGCGCTACGGGATCGAGAACCGAGGGAAGCGCTGGGTTCGCGTCCAGAAAATCGCGGACCACGTCGGCGTTGGCTCGGTTCGCGAGCATCCCGATCTTAACGGCTTTGACGCGGCCGTCTGCCATCAGCGACTGAATGGTGGCCTTCAGGAACGCCGCTTCGACCGCCTTCACCTCGGCGACGGATTGCGTGTTTTGCACGGTCAGCGCGGTGATGGCGGCAACGCCGTAGCAGTTATTCGCGGCGAAAGTCTTGAGGTCGGCGAGGATGCCCGCGCCGCCCGAAGGGTCGAATCCGGCAATAGTCAAAACCACCGTCGCAGGCGCGTTCGGTTGATGATTCATCTAAGCTGCTGAACCGTGAGGCGTCTCCTCGAACGTAAGGGGATTATAGAGTCGCTTGGCGCGTTGTCAACTGGCATTTCGACGGTCGGACTCTAGCTCAAGCTCCCTGGAACTTTTTCATTTCTTCATGTCGGCGCACTCAGGCGTGGGTAACTTCCTTCTGGTAGCGTTCCATGCAATCGCGTGAGCAGAAGTGAAGAGTCCGACCTTCGTGACTCAAGCGGTGCGCAAGCTCCTTCGAAACAAACATTCCGCAAACCGGATCGCGGACCGTCTCGCCCTGCCGCGCGTCGGGCACAGCTTGCGAGGCGGAGCGCTGCGAACTCCGCTGATTGACCACGGGCGATCCAAACAGGCGCTGGAAGATCAGCGCGATAAGGCGCCCGATCACCACGAAGATGATGAGATCGAACAGGTAAGCAAGCAGACGCACCATATTGGTTGTGACGGCGCGGCCGTCCCGCAGGATGCCCGGAGTTACCGGCGCGCTGAAGCTCCGCCCGCAGCGTCCAGGCTCCGCTTCAGCGAGTCGAGGCCGGGATAGCTCGGATTCATGCGATGCAATTGCTCCCAAGCTGCGCGCGCGGCGGCCAGGTCGTGCGCCCCTTCGAGGTTGACGACAATGGAATTGAAAATCGTCGGCTGATGCTGCGGGTCGATTTCGAGCGACCGGCGATACATCGCGAGCGCATCCTGCGCCCGGCCCAGGTTGAAATACGCCGTCCCCAGGTCGGTGCGCGCGTTCACATTTTTCGGGTCGAGCTTCAGGGCTTTCTCGTACCACTCGGCGGCTTCCTGGAACCGCTGGTGGTCGTAAAACGTGTTGGCAAGTTCGAGCGGTGGATGCAGGTCTTGAGGATTTTGCGCGGCTTGCTCCTCGAGAGCCTTGACGGCCGCATCAATGTTGATGGGCGGGTGGCCTGCCGGAAGCCCCGCCATGGGCGAACCTGCCCCACCAGCGGGACCAGCCATCGCCGAAGGAAGGTCCTGCGTTCCCGCCGGAGAGGCCACGCCCGCCATCGCCGAAGCGGCCGGGGGCGCGGCAGTTCTCTGCTGAGCGTTGTAAATGTAACCGGCGAGAAACCCCACGCCCAGAAAGACGATCGCCGTGATAATCGTTTCCTTTTTCAAGAGAATTCCTTGTCATCGAAAATCAAAATGCTCGAGCTTTCATTCTACGCTATTGCCCTCGCCAAGGAAACGCCGCCGATTCAACTCTTGCTTGCTAACGGCCATGCTCCTGTACATAATCGCTTCTCTTTTCAGAGTCGGAGGGAAAATATGAAGCACTATGCCGACGGTTCGCTTCGCCTTTGCGCCTGGGTCCTCGTTGCTGTTGCGAGCCTGACGCTCTCCGCAAAGGGTCAGCAGGAACGTTTCGACGTTACCGTCGAACGCGCTGTCGCCGCCAAAATGCGTGACGGAGTCGTGCTGCGTGCCGACATCTACCGCCCGAAAGCAGAAGGCAAGTTTCCCGTCCTCCTCCAGCGCACGCCTTATGACAAGCGCGGAGCGGTGGGATTTGCTTACAAGGCCGCGGAGCGCGGGTACGTGGTGATCGTCCAGGACGTGCGCGGGCGGTACACCTCGGAAGGCGAATGGTATCCCTTCAAGCACGAATCGAACGACGGCTACGATACGGTGGAGTGGGCCGCCGGGCTGCCTTACTCGGACGGGAAGGTCGGAATGTTTGGAGGCTCCTATGTGGGCGCCACTCAGATGCTCACAGCGATCGCCGCGCCGCCGCATCTTGCCGGGGCTTTCCCCTTTGTCACCGCGTCCAATTATCACGACGGCTGGACTTATCAAGGCGGTGCTTTCGAACAATGGTTCAACGAGTCGTGGACGACCGGGCTCGCGCAGGACACACTCAACCGCAGCGTGCGTGAGGCGTCGAATGCCCGGAATTGGGTCATGAATCTTCCGCTCGCTCACTACCCACTGCTCGACTTGGGCGGAGACGCAGGCGCGAAGCAACTGGCTCCGTATTTCCTCGACTGGCTGAATCATCCCGACTATGACGATTACTGGAAGCAGTGGTCGATCGAAGACCAGCATTCAAAAATTCAGGTTCCGATTTTCCACGTTGGCGCGTGGTACGACATCTTTCTGGGCGGCTCGCTCAGAAACTACATGGGCATAAAAGCGCACGGCGGCACGGACGCCGCGCGTAACGGCCAGCGGCTGCTGGTCGTTATCGGCGGCCATGCCGGGGGTGGTAGGAAAATTGGCGAAGTTGATTTCGGTCCGCAGGCAGAACTCGATACGGACGATTTGATGCTGCGCTGGTATGACCACATTCTGAAGGGCGTTGATAACGGGATTGAGAAAGAAAAGCCCGTAAAGATATTCGTGATGGGTGAGAACGTCTGGCGGGAAGAAGATGCTTGGCCGCCATCGCGCGTGCGTGAGACCCGTTTTTATTTACACTCGGGCGGCAAAGCGAACGGGCACCAGGGTGACGGGACGCTTTCCGCAACCGCTCCGCAAACCGAAACTTCAGATCACTTCACCTACGACCCGGAAAACCCGGCGCCAACCGTCGGCGGTCCACTCTGCTGCGACAGCGAGCATCTGGCCCCGGGGCCGCGCGACCAGCGGCCCGTTGAAGCGCGCGACGACGTGCTGGTTTACTCGATGGCTGCGTTCAAATCGGACTTTGAGGTTACCGGCCCCGTGAGCGTCGAACTCTACGCCAGCTCCTCGGCTGTGGATACGGATTTCACCGGAAAACTCGTGGACGTTTGGCCGAACGGTTTCGCTCAAAATTTGACCGAAGGAATCCTGCGCGCGCGTTTCCGGAATTCTCAGGAAAAACCCGAGTTCCTGAATCCGGGAGAGACTTACAAGCTCACACTCGACCTGTGGGCGACGAGCAACATCTTCAAAGCCGGCCACCGCCTGCGCCTGGAGATTTCAAGCTCAAACTTTCCACGCTTCGACCGCAACCTCAACACCGGAGAAAACGCCGCACACTCATCGCGAATGGTGAGAGCGACGAACACGATCTATCACGACAGCGCGCATCCATCGGCGCTCGTCGTTTCCGCCGTCCCGCGTTGACATGCGCATTTAGGGATTGGGTTTTTCCGCTCCGATGACAGCCGCCTGGGCCGCCAGCACCGCCCGAATCTGGCTGTCCCACACAGGCCAATCGTGCCGGCCTTGAACCTCGCGGTATTCGTAAGTAATTTTCAACTCGGATAGAAGCCGGATGAATTCGCGATTTTCCTGAAGCAGAAAATCCTCAGACCCGATAGAGAGATAAAGCTGCGGCATTTCGTCGTCGGGGACTTTTCGGATGAGCTCGAAAGGGTCGTTGGCCGCGCGAGACGGATTGTCCACGGGCCCGAAATCCTCGGAGAGCACCTTCTTAATCTCCGGTTCGGTGATGGCGTCAAACCAGGCGCCGCGCGCACTCGCCAGCGCCCCGCTCAGGCTGGCCACGGCCACAAAGAGCTGGGGATACTTCAAGCCCAGTTTCATCGCGCCGTACCCACCCATGGAAAGGCCGGCGATGGCGCGGCCGTTGCGCGCTGCCACCGTGCGGTAATGCTCGTCGACGTAAGGAATGAGGTCGAGAATTAGGTAGTCTTCCCAATGCATCTTCCGGTCGGCGTAGTTGTTGACGTACCAGCCATTTTCGCCCTCGGGCATTACAATGATTTCCTCATATTCGGCGGCGTAGTTGGCGACGCCCGTAAGCTTAACCCAGTCGTCGTAATGGCCCGTGTAGCCGTGCAGGAGATATAGCACCGGAAACCTGCGCTCGGAACCCAAGTAGTCACCGGGCAGGATAAGGTTGAACTTCATCGTCCGACCGCCAAGGTGCGAGGCAGCGAACTCAACCGTCTGGCAGTTTTCGGCAATTGCGGTCGGCGCCGCCCATGCAGCCAGGCAGGGCAGGATGGCCAACAGAACGATCCCTCGTTTGAATTTCATTGCAAGCCCTCTCTGAAAAAATGAGCGAACTATCGTAGCCGAGGACGGCACGGCAAAGCAACGGAAGTGGGAAGATGCCGAGCTGCCCGCATTGCTTGACACGTTCAAAGCCTGGCGAACATAATGGGCGCGTCTCGAACAACCGGCCAATTTGCCAAAGGAGAGTTCCTGCCATGCAGGCTTACTACGATTCCGATGCCTCGCTCGAAATTCTGCGCGACAAGACTTTGGGCATCATCGGCTACGGCAATCAAGGGCGCGCCCAGGCACTTAATCTACGCGACTCGGGATTGCACGTTGTCATCGGCGCCCTGCGCGATGAGAGCGGCCGGCAGGCGGAGGCTGACGGCTTCCAGGTGCTGACCGTTGCCGAGGCCGCCGAGCGCGCCGACGTCATGGCGCTGCTGATTCCCGACGAAGTGCAGCGGCAGGTTTACGAGGAAACGATCGCGCCCAAAATGCGTGCCGGGCAGACGCTCGATTTCGCGCACGGTTACAACATCCACTTCCGGCTGATCGTTCCCCCGAAAGGCGTGGACGTCATCATGGTCGCTCCGCGCATGATCGGGACGTTCGTGCGCGAGTCTTTCGCGGCCGGCAAAGGTGCGCCGGCTTTCGTAGCGGTCGGGCAGGACGCCTCGGGACACGCCCTGGAAACCGCGCTGGCCATCGCGCGCGGAATCGGCGCCACACGCGTCGGCGCGCTTCAAACCACTTTCGCCCAGGAAACCGAGCTCGACCTTTTTCAAGAGCAGGGCTTGTGGCCGCTGCTCGTTCGCACCATGCTCAGCGCCTATGAGTTTCTCGCCGCCTCTGGATTTCCGCCTGAAATGGTGGCGCTCGAAATGTACGGGTCGCAAGAAGGCGCGGAAATTTTCCGTGAGATGGCGCGCGTGGGATTTTTCAAGCAGATGCGGTTCCACTCGCAGACCAGCCAGTACGGCACGCTCTCACGCGCGAGCCGGGTGCCATTTCAGACCGAAATGCAGGCCTTCATGGAACGCGCTCTCGCCGGGATCCGCAACGGTCGTTTTGCGGAAGAGTGGCGGCACGAGCAAGAAGCGGGTTACCCGCATTTCAAAGAGCTGCGCGCTCAGGCCGACGCGCATCCGCTGAACCGCGCGGAAGAGGAAATGCGCCGGCTTCTGCGAACGGACAGCGGCTGACCGCCGCGGCGCTTTGACCGGCTGCGAGCGAAAGTATTTCCGATTTCCACCAGGGAGGATTCGATGGCAGAGGTTTATCGCAATTACATCGCCGGGCAATGGGCACCGGCCAAATCGGGAAAGACGTTTGCGAACATCAACCCGGCGAACACCGACGAAACGGTCGGGCTGTTCCAGGCTTCCGGCCCCGACGACGCGCAGGCCGCGTGTGATGCGGCCGCCAAAGCTCTGCCCGCCTGGACCGCGGTGCCCGCGCCACGCCGCGGAGAATACCTTTTCAAAGCGGCCGAAATTCTCGAGAGTCGATTGGACTCCCTCGCTCAGGAAATGACGCGCGAAGAAGGCAAGACCCTGCCGGAAGCCAAAGGTGAAGTGAAAAGGGCAATCAATATCTTCCGTTATTTCGGCGGCGAGGGTCCACGCCAATTCAGCTACCAGATTCCCTCGGAGCGCGAAAACGTATTCTGCTACACGATGCGCAAACCTTTGGGAGTCGTTGCGCTGATCACGCCGTGGAATTTTCCCAGCGCCATTCCTGCGTGGAAAATGGCGCCGGCTCTGGTTGCCGGCAACGCGGTGGTGATTAAACCCGCGTCGCTTGCCCCACTGAGCGCCTACCGGCTGGTAGAAGCTCTCCACCAGGCGGGCCTGCCAGCCGGCGCGCTCAATTACATTACCGGGAGCGGCGGAACGGTCGGCAACACGCTGGTCGAGCATGCGGCTGTGCGCGCCGTATCCTTCACGGGCTCGTGTGAAGTTGGCAACGAGCTTTACGACAAGGTGACGCGCCGGCGCATTCGCGTTCAACTCGAAATGGGCGGCAAAAATCCCACGGTAGTGCTGAAGGATGCAGACCTGGATTACGCCGCCGACGTTCTCGTCAACGGTGCCTTTTTTTCAACCGGACAGAAATGCACGGCTTGCAGCCGCGCCATCATTGAAGAAGCGATCTACGAACCCCTGGTCGAAAAGCTGGTCGCGAAAACGCGCGCGCTCAAAGTTGGCAACGGCCTCGAGCCGGGCGTGGCCATTGGTCCTGCCGTGGATGCCGCGCAACTTGATACTGATTTGAAGTACATCGAAATCGGAAAACAGGAGGGCGCGAAGCTCCTCTGCGGCGGAAAGAGGCTGACCGGCGGCGCGTACGAAAAGGGCTACTTCATCGAGCCGACTCTCTTTGACGGTGTAACCCCCGAGATGCGCATCGCTCAGGAGGAAATTTTCGGCCCGGTGCTGGCGCTGATGAAGGCGCGCGATTTCGAACACGCCATGCAACTGGCTAATTGCGTGCGGTTCGGGCTTTCCGCTTCTATCGTCTCGAAGGATTTGACGCGCGTTCATCAGTTCGTCAACCAAATTGAGGCCGGATTGATTACCGTGAACCTGCCGACCGCCGGCGTGGAATATCAACTGCCCTTCGGCGGCACCAAAGAATCCAGTTTCGGCATGCGCGAGCAGGGGCCGCTGGCGCTCGATTTTTATACGGAAACGCGAACCGTCTATCTGAAGTACGTGATGTAATCATCTTTTGGTGAACGCATTTCCGAAGGAAATTCCCCGAGGAGTGATTATGAAGAAGACGCAGCAATTTCTCGCCAAGCTCAAACTGCCTGGAGAAGACAACCACGGGCTCAAGGCCAGCTCGAGACGCTTTCCGGACGGCGGGGAGTACCGCATTGAAATTCCAAGCGTCGAGGGACCGCGCGTCTTCCGCGAGGTTCTGGCCACGGCGCAGAAATACAAGGTGCCGGTCCACCGCGTCAGCCAGGGCAGCGGCGTGATGCTGCTGATGAAGGACGAGATCCGCGAGATGGCGCGCATCGGCCGCGATCAGCGCATCGAAGTTTGTCTCTTTGTCGGGCCGCGCGCGCCTTTTGAAACGGGCGCGCAGGCGCTCGCCCCGGCGGGCAAAGTGATCGGGTGGCAGCATCGCGGCGCCGACCAGCTCGTCTACGCCCTCGAAGACGTGCGCCGCGCGTGCGACCTGGGGATTCGCAGCGTGCTCCCCGCAGACCTCGGCCTTATTTGGGTTCTAAATGAAATGAAGAAGAAAGGTGAATTGCCCAGGAACCTCGTGCTGAAGAGTTCGGTCACGCTTCCCGCCGCCAATCCGGCCACGGCCAAGGTCTTCGAGGGCGTGGGAGTCACTACGTTGAACATTCCAACCGACCTGAGCCCCGCTCAAATCGGCGCCATCCGCCAGGCCGTCGGCATTCCCATTGACATGTACATCGAGGTGCCCGACAACTTCGGCGGATTTGTTCGCTACTACGAAATGCCCCAACTGGTTCGCGTGGCCGCACCGATTTATTTCAAGTTCGGCCTGCGCAACGCTCCGGATATTTATCCTTCCGGACTGCATCTGGAGGAAACAGCCGTAAGCCTCGGCCGCGAGCGTGTGCGGCGCGCCCGCATCGCGCTCGATCTCATGCAGGAATACGCGCCTCAGGCGAGGATGTCACCCCTGGGCTCGAAAGATCTGGGCGTTCCGGAGGTCTGATTTTCAATTTTGAATGGCGAAGCTCTCGGAAGAAGCGCCTTCCAGGCTTTGTTACGCGGCACGCTTCCCTCGATTCCAAGATCGCTAATTTAGAACATCGGCATCGTGATGTCGCCCCAGAAACTGCGACGCGGCGGGATAACCACGTCCTGAATGGCCGGCGGCGAGCCGCGCACTTCGACGATCACCACCGGAGTCATTTTCGCGGATAGGTCGGTGACGCTTGGGACGGTGATCTCGGCGCGGCCGGGCTCATCCACGCGGGAGAACACAACCTTGTAATTATCCTGAGGCGTTCCCATGATTCGGTTCTTGAGGCTGCGATCAAGGAAGGGAAAAATGAAGCTGAGCAGATATTTGAACCGGCCCGGCGACAGGCGGCTAAACATGCGATGGTCGGTCCCGACGTCGGCAAACATGTTGACCATGCCGTAATCCTCGGGCAGCACGTGGGCGGTGAATACTGCGCTCTGTTCTTTGTTCAGCGCCGATTTGACACGCTCATCCTGCAAGGTCACTGCGACCACACGCTGGAGCATTTCGGCCGGCATCGGCCAGATAGCAATCGCCAGCGTGCGATCTTCGGGCAAAAGCTCCGTTGCTGCATGACCGATGGTATACCGGCGAAGTAGGAGGCCGCCGCCGATCACGACCGCGATCACGGCGACGCTCGCGACCGTCAGAGCCACCGAGCGCCTGGGGATCCAGCCGAAGAACAGCCTGAAAAGTTTTCCGCCAGGGTCGCCGGGAATGAACATCGCCGTGCGCCGGAGGTACTCGGCGTATTCGGGATGAGCAGTCTCCATCTGCTTCTCTTCAAAGCGCGCCAGAAAATAATAGGCGAAGAGCATGCCGAGATAGAGGACCAGGATGATCAGGCGCGGCCACATGGTCAGCAGTCCAAAGCCGCCCACCGCAAGGCAGAAATACTGTGGGTGCCGGATTCGGGAATAAATCCAGGAGCGGACGACACCTTTGCGAAAGAGCTTCGCGCCGTAGATTTGAAAGAGACAGAAGAGGAAACCGAGGATGCCCAGGCTGAAAGCATACGTCCCAATCTGCCAGCGAAGAACTTCGAGCGCGACGCTGGTGGTGATAACCGAGTGCGGGAGGAAGAATGCTTCCATCCACGCCGTGGCGCGCCAGCGGTGCAGGCCCTGGAGCGTCGGCGCATAAAGCGAATACCAGTAGAAAGCGAACGGGCTGATCATGATGATGACCTCAATCATCACCAGGCCATAAAGTCCCGAAAGCAGCCACTTGAGTAATTTCTTCATATCGGAACTTGCCCGGATGGATTATCAACTCGGAAGCACAATCGGCCCCCAAGACGGCAAACTACCAACTCAAAGGACACAAGTCAACGGAACTCGGTGCGGCACTCACGAAACGGCCGCCCCCCGGTTTCGCGCGTTTCCGGCTGGTTGTACTTTATGTCACAAAGTACTTGACAATATATAAAAATCGCGGTAAATTTCCGACCATGGCCGCCGATCCCGCTCTCCGCACCCGGCCCGAAGAACCCCCCGCGCTGCAACTGCACGCGCTCGAAAACCTGCGCTTCATCCGCGAGACGATGGAACGCTCCGGCTCTTTCACGGCCGTGCCGGGCTGGGGCGGCGCCGCAATTGGAGTGACGGCAATCGTGGCGGCAATGGTCGCCGCGCGGCAGCCGACGCCGCAGGCGTGGCTGGCAACTTGGCTCGCTGAAGCGCTGGGGGCGATTCTGGTGGGAGTTTGGGCGACGGCGAAAAAAGTTCGCGCCGCCAACGTTCCCATCCTTTCCGGTCCCGCGCAGAAATTCGCATTGAGCCTGGCGCCGCCGCTCATGGCGGGGGCGCTCCTCACTGCGGCGCTCGCGCACGCGGGCCTGTATGCCACGCTGCCGGGGATGTGGCTGCTGCTTTATGGCGCAGGCGTGATGACGGCCGGCGCCTTTTCTGTGCGAATCGTTCCAGTGATGGGAGTCTGTTTCATGCTGGTGGGCACAGTGGCCCTTTTCAGTCCGCCCGCATGGGGAAACTGGTTTCTGGGAGCGGGCTTTGGCGCTCTGCAAGTGGTTTTTGGAATCGTCATCGCGAGGAGGTACGGTGGCTAAACAACGCGCGGCGCTGCGAGACTCGGAGACGGAGGCACGCCCGGACGTGGCCGGCATGCGCGAGGTGCTGGCGCGGATGTTCGACCGGCGGCCACAGGATCTCGACCGCCTGATTCACGAGCGCATCCGGCTGGGCATCCTAAGCGCCCTCGCGGTCAACGATTCGCTGAGCTTCAACGACCTTAAAAAGCTCCTGAAGACTACAGACGGCAACCTCAGCGTGCACGCCCGCAAGCTGGAAGAAGCCGAATACATTACCTGCTCGAAATACTTTGACGGCCGATTGCCCAAGACGGAATACCAACTGGCCGCCGCCGGCCGCCGCGCCCTGGAGCGTTACCTTGATCACATGGAGGCTCTAATCCGCGCCGCGCGCGAGCGCTGAAAATCGGCAACTCTTTTTTGGGGGAGAAACTTTATGATACAAAGCACTTCACGCAATGCCATTCCGTCCGGATTGCACGTCGCCATCATCATGGACGGAAGCGGCCGCTGGGCTCGTGCCCGTGACTGGCCGCGCTCGGCGGGCCATCGCGCGGGAGTGGAGGCGGTGCGACGCGCCCTCGCTGCTTCGCCCGGCCTCGGCATTTCGACCCTGACGCTTCACTCTTTCTCCGCGCACAACTGGGAACGCCCGCGCGAGGAAGTCGTTGCGCTCTTCGAAATTTTCGAGGATTACCTGCGAACCGAGATTCCCCACTGGCTCCTGGACGGCGTGCGCGTGAGCGTCTTGGGCCGCCGCAACCGGATTCCCGCGTCGCTTCGCGAGGCGATCGCTAACGCCGAGAGAGAAACCGCGTCGGGAGGCAATCTGCGCCTTCGCCTGGCGATTGATTATTCCTCGCGCGAGGCCATCGTCGGCGCAGCCATACGCCTGAAGGCCGCCCACGACCTCCCGGAGTACGCTTTCGCGCGCGGGCTTGGCGCCCCGAGCGACGGAGGGCCGGCACCGGACGTCGACCTCATGATCCGCACCGGGGGCGAACAGCGGCTGAGCGATTTCCTCCTGTGGGAGTGCGCCTACGCCGAGCTATATTTCTCTCGCGTGCTTTGGCCGGACTTCGGCGCGGACGACCTGGCGTCGGCGATCCAGGATTTTCATTCACGCGAGCGGCGCTTCGGGCGCATCCTCGAGCCGTCCATGAGCTGAGCGGTCATGCAGAGCCTGGTCGCAGAATACGACGTTGCGGTAGTTGGCGCGGGCCTTGCCGGCCTGCACTGCTCGAAACAGCTCGCGAGGCAGGGCCTGCGAGTGCTGCTGATGGACCGCAAATCTTCGCCTGCCTTCGCGGTCCAGACAACGGGCATCTTTGTGCGGCGCACGCTCGAGGATTTCAAGCTGCCCGATGACTGTCTCGGGCCGCCGGTGCGCCACGTGACGCTTTACTCGCCGTCTCGTCGCGCGTTAAAGCTCGAAAGCCCCCACGATGAATTTCGAGTTGGGCGAATGGCGCGCCTCTATCTGCACCTCCTGGACGAATGCCTTCGGTTGGGAGTCGAGTGGCTGCCCTGCGCCCGTTACCTCGCGAGCACGCCGGCGCGTAACGGCTCGATCATTCGTTATGAGATCGGCGGCCGCCTTGAGCAGGCGCGGGTCCGATTCATCATCGGAGCCGACGGGACGATGTCACAGGTGGCGAGAGATCTCTCGCTCGACACGAATCGCCAATGGATCGTCGGTGTGGAAGACGTCTATCGCGGGGTTTCGAGTGGAGGCCCTGCGCGCTTTCATTGCTTTTTGGATCCGGTTCTCGCTCCCGGCTACCTCGGCTGGGTTGTTGACGACGGCGAGGAGATACACGTCGGCGTCGGAGGCTACGCTCACCGGTTTGAACCCTCGAGCGCCCTCGAAGCTTTTGGAAAGAGCATTCAAAACGTCGTGGACTTGCGGAAAGCCTCGCGGGTTGAAAGGCGCGGCGGGCGCATTCCGGTGGGCGGCGTTCACAAACGCATTGCCAATCGTCGTGGGTTGGTGGTTGGCGATGCCGCAGGGGCGCCGTCACCACTGACCGCCGGCGGGCTCGATCCCTGCCTAAGGCTTTCGGCCTTCGCCGCTGGAGTGGTCGGAGATTACCTGCGTACTTCGAACGAGACCGCGCTCGCCGATTATTCCGGCCGGCGATTTCGCACCCGGTTCATCTCGCGGCTCTGGATGCGAAGAATGCTGGCAGCCGTGCGAGAACCCACCCTGATGGAATTCGCCTGCGCGATCCTTCGGCTGCCCGGGATGCGATCCATCGCCTGGAATGTCTTCTTCGGCCGCGGATCTTTTCCCGATGTCGAAGTGGCGCTGCCGGCCTGGCAGGAGATCTGACGAGCGCTGTGCGCTCAAGACTGCGGGGATGAGGACGAGCGGGAGGAAAATATGGCCTTCATGCCCGACCATGCGCCGTTTGTATTCCTGGGATTACTTGGCACCGGCTTTTTTCTAGCGGTGGCGACCCTCGCGATCATCGTCGCCTTGGTTTTGGGCAAGCGCCGCCTGGCGCGCTGGGCCGCGGCCGCAGTGGTCGTTGTGGCCGCAGGATACGGGGCCACTCTTCTCATCGCATCACTCACCAGCCACGCTCGGGCTCTCGGCGCCGGCGAGCGGAAATACTTCTGCGAGGTTGATTGCCACGAAGCGTATTCCGTCACGGGCTTCACAACCGCGCGCACGCTCGGCCCTGCCTCAAACCCAACCACCGCAAACGGAACGTTCTATGTCGTGAAGATCAGAGTGTGGTTTGATCCGTCGACCATCAATCCCCATCGCGGAATCGGTTACCTCCACCCCAACCCGCACGTCGCGGTGGTGGTGGATGAGAGGGGCCGTGAATACCCGCTTTCTTCGCGCGGACAGGAAGCGTTCGAGAGTTCAGCGGGCCACGCGATTCCCTTCACACAACTGCTCCGCCCGGGCGAATCGTATGAAACGACGCGGGTGTTTGACGTGCCTGTCAACGCCAAGAACCCTCAGCTCTATGTCACAACACCCGAGTGGGTGACAGAGTTTATGATCGGGCACGAGAACAGTTTTTTCCACTCGAAGACGACGTTTCGCCTCGTCCCTTTCGCGGAGTCAGGTCAGCTTGCAGGCAGCAGATAGCGGTGAGGAGAGGACCCACGAAACAGGGTGATGGCACACCACAAGGCGGGTCAATCAGGATTTGCCCGGATAGAACTTCCAGACGTAGGTTGCGCCGATCGCGATCATGATCGCGCCCCACCAGATGGGCGCGTGCAG
>CAYZVR010000018.1:0-23550 GCA_964481715.1 uncultured Acidobacteriota bacterium
AGTGTAATGAGACCAGCATGGCAATCATCATTAACATCGACGTCATGTTGGCGAAGCGTAAAATGAGCGTCACTGAGCTTTCCGACAAAGTCGGCATCACAATGGCGAATATCTCCGTCTTGAAAAACGGCAAAGCAAAAGCAATTCGTCTGTCGACACTGGAAGCGATTTGCAAGGCATTAGAGTGTCAGCCTGGAGATATTTTGGAATATAAATAGCTGAATTCTGACGCGGCGCGTGCGAGCCGTTGTTTTGGACGGGAATAAACTTTGGTGGCCTTAGGATGCGCTGCTCCCCGCGGGTGGCGCATACATGCCGGTCTTTGGCATGTGTGCGGGCCGCGATAACCGAGATATCAAGATGACGGGTATACCTCAAGAGCGCTTGAAGTGCAAGCGCGAGGTGTCAGGTTTCAGGTGTCAGGGGGGAAGAATAGGTGTCGGGGGTCAGGTTTCAGGAAGGCACAAGCTAAAAGCAAAAGGGGCGCGACATGCGCGCCCCTCGTATTTGCTGCCGACTCTCCACTGCGGACTGTCGACTGTTTGATTTAATCCCGGCGACGACCGTTCACTCAACTGAACGATCCAATTTTACTCTGATATTACAAATGCGTCAATAGCACGAAAGTTCCGAGCTGAAGGCGGCAAAGCTCGGGCGCCTTATATAATGCTGCGCCTGGCGCGACCGAGAGTCAAGGACGAGAAGGATCAAAGAAACGTGCGGGGGCAGAAAATCACTGCGGCGGGTTTCCGGAGGGTTCCATGGGCTGTTCCTGGTGCATTTTGTGGATGGCTTTTGCGGCTTCGTCCATCCTCTCCGCTTCGCCGGCGCGGTCGGTCTTTCGCAGAAACTCGGCGTAGCTTTCGAGCGCCTGGGCCACTTCCGGATCGTTCGGCCCGTAAGCCTTTTGCACCACGGCGAGCGAGCGCTCATACATCGGCTCGGCTTCCTGGTTTTTGCCCTCAGCGGCAAGCAGCCCCGCCAGGTTGTTCAGAACAATCGCGACGTTTGGGTGCTCCGGGCCGAGCTTGGATTCCCAGGTTTTGAGCGCCTGGCGGTACAAGGGCTCGGCTTCTGCGCGGCGGCCTTCCGCGTCGTAAACCAGCGCCAGGCTGTTCATCACCTGCGCGGTCTCTGGCGCGTCAGCCCCGGCAACGCGCTCGGTGATTTCGAGCGATTGTTTCAACAGCGCCTCGGCCTCGGCATTTTTCTTCTGTGAGTAGTAAAGGTCGGCCAGGTTGTTCAGGATGGGCGTTTGGTAAGGGTCGTCGGGCCCCATGGTTTTCTGTGCGATTTCGAGCGCCCGGCGAAAGAGGGGCTCCGCCAGATTGTGCTTGCCCTCCGCCACATAAATTGAAGCGAGATTGTTCATGCTCTCGGCCACCACCGGGTGCTCCGGCCCGAGCGCGTTCTGCCAAAGCGCGACCAACCGCTTGTAAAGATTCTCCGCTTCGTCGAAGCGTTTCTCGCTGCGATAGATTCCCGCCAGCCCTTTGAGGTCCGACGCCAACATCGGGTCGTCGAACTCTGCGGTCTTTTCCAGAATCTGAAGTGAGCGCATGTAGGTGCGCTCGGCGTCCGCATTCTTGCCCTGCTTGACGTAAACGCCCGCGAGTTTCTCGAGTCCTTTGGCCACGATCAGGTTGTTCGGGCCCAAAGCCCTTTCCCACACTTGCAGAGCCTGGCGGTAAGACGAGGCGGCGTCATCGTATTTGCCCTGGACTTGGTAAACCTCCGCCAGCTTGGTGAGCGCCTGAACAACGTGCTGGTCGTTCCGCCCCTCCACCTGGGCTTCGCTGAGCGCCGTTTTGTAGTTCTGCTCGGCGGCTTCGTAATCGCCTTCGCTCAAAGCCTTATCGCCAGCGGCCATGGCCGTTTGCCACCAGGTGGAGGGCGGCGGGGCCTTTTGCTGTCCGCCTGCCGCGGCGGCCATGCTCAAAACCGCTGCAATGCCCAAGACGCAAGCTGCACGGCGAAGCTCCTTGCTGATGTGCATTGAGTTTATTCTCCCTCGAGGTTGCGCGACTCGGTCCGCAGTTAAGCTGCTCGCAATCCCTTCAGATCGACCGCACGGGCATCGTGACGATATCTTCAACCGCCGCCACCTCGCGCGTGGCAAACGATTCGCCGTAGCGCGCGCCGATCATCAGTCCGTAATGCCGGGCGAGCGAACCTACCCGCTCGCGCAGATCGGCGCGGGCAGGAAAGAGATTTTGCATGTCCTTGCGCGACGAAAACTGCGACGAGTAACAAAGAATCGCTTTCAACTTTTTGTCGAACTGAGCGGTAACATCCACAACGAACGTGGGGCGCAAGGCGGGCACGTAAAATGTCGCATAGATAATCTTATGCGGCCGGTGCGGCTGTCCTTCGAGCTGCAATTTGGCGAGGCCGGCGAGAAAACAGGCTTCGTAGCCGATCCGTCCGGTCGTGTAGTGGTCCGGATGGCGGCCTTCCCAGTAGGGCAGAATCACCGTGCGCGGGCGCAGCTCGCGGATTTTCTGCGCGATCTTCAGCTTGTATTCGCGCAAGGGCTCGACGCCGGCATCGGGTAAATGGAGATTCTCACGGTGCACGATGCCCATCACTTTAGAAGCGCGGCTTGCTTCCTTCTCGCGCAAAACGGCGTTGCCGCGCGTGCCGGTTTCACCCGCCGTCAGGTCGAGCACGCCAACCTTGTAGCCGGCCTCGACCATCTTGATGATCGTGCCGCCGCAGGTCAGCTCCGAGTCGTCCCGATGCGCGGCGATTGAGAGAACGTCGAGTTCCATAATTTATCCCGGATTGTCGATTTTCGATTGACGATTGCCGATTTATGGCCTTCTACCACCCGACCTAGCCGTCATTCGAGATTTCGCAACGATGGCGACCAATTCACCTGCCTCGGCCATGAGCGGCTGAAGCTGCTCGACTTTGACGAGCCCAGACTCAGCAAGCAGCTCAAGCCAGTAAAGCGTCTCGTCGGCTTCTTCTTCCACAATGGCCATCTTGTCCGTGAAGTCGGCACGAGAGCGAGCCCGGCAAGCGGAGCGATAATTCGCCCCAACGGAAGTTCCCGAGCGGAGAATCTGGTTTCCGATTACGCGGCTCGCCGGATCATGAGAGAGGTTTGTCGCCAGCCGAATGACCCTCACGCCGAATGCCTTGGTCCTCCCTTTGAGTTCATCTGGGGTCATAACACCCGTCATGCGACAGCAGGTCGCTTCATGACTCCCGCGTCTTTCAATCGGCAATCACCAATCGGCAATCGACAATGCATTGCCACCCAGCTCTTCAATCACAAATCGTAAATCACAACTCACAAATCCAACACAGGATTCTATGGGAAGGCAAACGATGCGTCAAGGAACGGTCCCGCATCGTTCGAAGGAAGATCGCTTGCACGTCGCGGGCGGGTTTACAATGTCCGGGCGCAGCAGGTGGCTGAATTTTCGCCTGTCTGTGGCGTGAACCGAGGTGCTTTCATGCCCGTTCGTACCATCATCGAACCCTTTCGGATCAAAAGCGTCGAGCCGATCCGCTGGACGACGCGCGGCGAGCGAGAGGAACTGTTGCGCGGCGCGCACTACAACCTGTTTCTCCTGCCCGCCGAGGACGTCTTGATAGACTTGCTCACCGATTCCGGCACCGGCGCGATGTCCACGCATCAATGGGCTGCCTTGATGGAAGGCGACGAGAGTTACGCCGGGAGCAAGAGCTTTGACCGCCTGCGCGCAGCCGTCGAGGGGATTTTCGGATTTAAGCACGTCATTCCCACCCACCAGGGTCGCGCCGCCGAACGGATTCTCTTCAGCGTGATGTGCAAGAAAGGCGACGCGGTTCCGAACAACACCCACTTCGACACGACGCGCGCCAATATCGAATTCACGGGGGCTCGGGCCGTGGACCTGCCCATTCCGGAAGGCCGCGAACCGGCGACGCTCCATCCCTTCAAGGGCAACATGGACGTTGCGGCGCTCGAAGCGCTGATCGCGAGCGTCGGCCGCGACAAGGTGCCGCTGGTCATGCTGACCGTCACCAACAACTCCGGCGGTGGCCAGCCGGTTTCGATGGCAAACGTCCGCGCGGTGAGCGCCGTCTGCCGCGCGCACAAAATTCCGCTCTACTTCGACGCCTGCCGCTTTGCCGAAAATTCCTACTTCATCAAGTTGCGCGAACCGGGCTACGAAGCGAAAACGCCCAAGGCCATCGCACAGGAAATGTTCAGCCTGGGCGACGGTTGTACAATGTCCGCGAAGAAGGACGGGCTCGCAAATATTGGCGGATTTCTTTGCACCAACGACGACGCGCTGGCGCAGCAGGAGAAGAACCTGCTGATTCTGACGGAAGGCTACACAACTTACGGCGGACTCGCGGGGCGCGACCTGGAAGCGATTGCCGTCGGTCTGGAAGAGGCGCTGGAAGAGGATTACCTGCGCTACCGCATCGCCTCGACCGCCTATCTCGGAAACCATCTGGCCGGCCAGGGCGTCCCCATCGTCCAGCCGCCGGGCGGCCACGCGATTTATCTCGACGCGCGTGCGTTTCTTCCGCAGATTCCGAGAAGCGAATTTCCCGGCGTCGCGCTCGCAGCGGAGTTGTACCTCGAGGGCGGCATTCGCTCCGTCGAAATCGGAACGCTCATGTTCGGCGAGGCAGCTAAAATGGATTTGGTGCGCCTGGCGATTCCGCGCCGCGTTTATACGCAAAGCCATATTGACTATGTCGTCGAGATTGTTTTAGAGGTTTGGAAACGGCGCGAACAGATTCGGGGGCTGAAGCTGACTTACGAGCCGCCGTTTCTGCGGCACTTCGCGGCGCGCTTTGAGCGCCTGTAGGGGCGATTCGCGAATCGCCCCTACTAAATTCCTGGGACGCGTGATATCAAAGCGAAAGAATATGAATACCCGTCCTCTGAAAAACCAAGTCGCCCTGGTCACCGGCGCGGGGCGGCGCATCGGCCGCGTGATTGCGTTGACGCTCGGGCGCGCTGGGGCGGACGTCGTTGTTAATTACAGCCAATCAAAGACCGGCGCGGAAGCGACAGCGCGTGAGATTCGCGGCTACGGGGTTCGCTCGATTGCTCTTTGTGCCGATGTCGCGCGGCCCGCCGAAGTGCGAGCCATGTTCCGCCGGGTCGAGCGCGAATTCGGACGCCTCGATATTCTGGTGAACAACGCCGGAATCTTTTTTCCGGCTCGGTGGGACAAGTTGAGCGAAAAAGATTGGGACCGAATTCTCGGCGTCAACCTCAAAGGGCCGTTTTATTGCGCACGGGCTGCGGCGCGCCTGATGCTCAAGCGCAGGCGCGGGCGGATTATCAACATCTCGTCGCTCGGCGGCATCCAAGCCTGGCCTGCTTACATGCACTACTGCTCGTCCAAGGCCGCAAATATCATGCTGACGCGCTGTCTCGCCAAAGCGCTCGCGCCGCACATCCAGGTGAACAGCGTCGCGCCAGGAACGATTCTGTTTCCGGGCGAAAAGCGTTCGCGCGAAATTCAGAATATCATCGCCACAACACCTCTCAAGAAAGCCGGCCGCGCGGAAGATATTGCCGAGATGGTGCTCTACCTTGCGACGCACGGAGACTTCATTACCGGCCAGGTATTTGTCGTGGACGGCGGGAAGTCCATTCCTTGAAAGTAGGCAGTAAGCAGAAAGCAGTCGGCGGTCGGGCGAATTGTGCCTTACGCGGTGTGAGGGAAGATAGTCAGGCGTTCTTCAAGCGATCGAGAAGCTGCCGGAGGTTGGTGAGCGAGACCGACGCCCGGCCGTAGCGGAAGGCGTTATAGAGGCTGGTGAATTCGCCGACCGGCCAGCTCAGGCCGGTGCCGACAAAGCCTTCGGCAAATTCGCGTGGCGTCTGCGCGGGCGGCTTGCGGAAACCTTTCTTCGCCATAATTTTCAGAAAGCGGTGATAAGTAAACGCCGCCTCGCGGGGCCCGAGCGCGATCTCCCCTTCGTGGAATTTCCACGCCCACAAGAACCTGAGCTCTTCGAGCGTCAGGTGTTTTCCTTCGAGCGTCAGCGCGGCCATCACGGCCAGCATGAACAGCAAAACCAGAAGTTTGTGTGACACCAGCCACTCTTCGAGTCGCGTGGCGTGCCGGATGAGCGCGTAGCGGAAATCGCGCATGCGCTTGCGATAGTTTTGCTGAAATTGGCGCGTGTCACTGTCAAACTGCCGCGCAAGTTGTACCTGATGCGCGAAGTCGTAGTTTATTACCCACTCGTTCCAGAAGAGGTTCATGGCGTCGTAGTAGTCTTCGAGCGCGCCCCAGTCTCCACCCGTCACCGGGTTCGGGTCGGGCGGGGTGGGATCGAAGGGAATCCAGCCGTAGCCCGGGAAAAAGACCTCCACCCAGCTATGCGCGTCGCGCGCGCGGACGATGAAGTCCCCACCCACCCGGTTGAACGTCCCGGTCTGAAATCCGTTCACGAGGCGCGCGGAAACTTCGACGGAGCGAAGCATCAGGACCATGGCGGCGGCGAAATATTCGCAGTAACCCTGCCGGGATTTGAACAGGAAACTTCCGATCGGATCCTGCGGGTCGATGGAAGGCGGGTTGAGCGAATAGCCGAAGTTGTCGCGCAGATAATTTTGAACGAGAAAGGCGCGGTCGTAATTGTTCCCGGCGGGAGCGGTTACCTGGCGCGCCAGCTCGGCTATCTGCGGGTTGAGTTTCTGCGGCAAACGCAGGTAGAGCAACCGCAGGTCGAGCGGGATATCGCCTGAAGCGTTTCGAAGCGAAGCCGCCGTGGGAAGGCCGATGTCGGAAACCACGTCGTAGCCGAACGGCGTGTAGCCGTGCTGAGGATTGTGGATCGAGCTGGTCTGGTCCACGTTGATGTAGCGAATCCGCGCGGACAGCCGCCGGGGCACGGCCGCGGCAAACAGCACGTCCGTCGAAACCGGCGAGAGCAGCACGCGGTACTCCACCGGCCGGGCCATTTTGCCCGGTGAACCTTGAGAGGGAACCAGCACGAAATTTCTGTCGCGCGTCTGCGTTACGTAAGCGGGTTGGAGAACCGTCTGCTCGGTGTTGTCGTTGTACCAGCGCTCGCCGTCAAAGCTCGTCAGCGCCACGCCGCGCCACTTAACGCCCGCAAAGCGCCGAGGGTCGCCCTGTACCACAATCCGCATCACCACGGCATTCGAGCGCAGAATTTTTCGGATATCGCCCAGGTTGACAGTCTCGGAAAATCCCGTGATGTTTTGCCGGTCCGTGCCGAGCCCGGTGAGATATCCGGTGCGGAAGCGGGGGATCACGAAGAAGAGGACTGATGCGAGCGCCACGATTCCCACCGCGAGCGCCACGGTCGAGGTCATCAGGGCGTTTTCGATGGCGCTGCGGTTGCGGGCGGGCGTCGGGTAAGGCCCCTCGGCGACACGCGGCGCGGCTTCGGCGGAGCGCTTGATCTCATAACTCACAAAAGTAGAAATGGCAAAAACCAAATAGAACGCGAAGCAAATCAGGAAGAGTGTTCCGACCGTCAGGACGGCGCTCGCCAGCATCATCAAGAAGGAGAGCGTGGACAGGTAGGCAAAGTCGCGGTAAGTCCGCGCTGAAAATACTTTGATCACGGCGGTGAACAGCACCAGGTGAACCGTCGCCTGCAACATGCGGTCAACGGTATCGGGCCCGGGCGCGAAGATCAGGAAGTCCAGCGCGTAAAAAAGCAGATAAAAGATGGAGAGGCGAGTGACGGTGCGCGGGGCGAGCGAGAAATCCCGGTCGCGAAAGTAACTCCACAGCTTCAGGACCAGACCGGCGGAAACTGCGACAACCGAAATCAGGTCGAGCTTGCCGGTGGTGGCAACCGTCGCAAAGCTCGTCGCCAGCATGAGCAGGAGCGAAATCGCGAAATACCGCTCCACGCTGATGTGCGACTGCTTCTGGGCAAGTCCCGCAATGTCAATGGTGGATTTGGTCGCCATGGGCTGCGATTCGATCGCACTTCGCTCCGCCTATCTTAACGCGGAATCACGGCTTGCGCGACATGGCGCGCGGGCGATCAGAGTTTTAAGGGTTGTGGGAAGCGATGTGTTCAATGGGGGCGTAATAGCCCCGGCGGGCGTATATCGAGTAACGATTTCCATGGACGGCGTCGGCGTATGCGCCGGTCAAACGGACTTCGATTGCTCGGAAGGCTCCGTCACGTTTCTGGTTGGTGCTCTGGTAGCCAAGCGTGTAGCGCTGCTTGAGCCGCGAAATAATGGCGGCCATCGCCGCGCCGACCGACGCGCCGTTTCCAGTATCGATAATTTCGCCGCCCGTTTCGTGCGTAACTTTGTTTACCGACCCACCGCCCGGAGTCCAGATGGGCTGGTTCAAGCCGCGAATCCCCGGCATGCCGCCGATTTGGATGCTGTAAATCACGGTTTCGGTCTCGAGCGCCATGCGGATGACGCCTTTGTCACCCGCGTATCCGCGCACCGTCCCCTGGTTATCGGAAACGAGAATGATGGCGTGGCGCCGGTGGTTGGCCGCGCGGCCGAGATAGAGAGTTGCGTCGAACAGCGCGTCCGTGATGTTCGTACCGCCTCCCGGCTGGATGTTGGAAATCGCGTTGGCGACAAGCTCGCGGTCGGACGTCAGGTATTTCAGCCGTTCGGTCTTCGAGGCGAAGGAAAATAGGGCGACTTGATCTTCCGGCTTGAGCTGCGAAAGGGTTTCGAGCGCAGCGTCCCGCAGCTCATTGAGGTAGGGTGCCACGCTTCCGCTCCGGTCCACTACCAGAGCCACGGCAAGCGGCAATTCGTCCTGCGAAAAATAACGAAGCTGCTGCTCGGTGCCGTCTTCAAAAATGCGGAAGTCGTCGCGCTTGAGGCCGTCAACGATTTGTCCCTGCGCGTCGCGGATGGTGGTTTCGACGAGGACAAGGTTGACGTTCATTTTGAGCGTGTACCCGCCGGGAGTGACGGTGAGAGGTGGCGCCGCTGGTGCCGGCCCCGCTGCCGGAGGGGCAGGAGGCGGTGTGCGGTTTGCAGCTACTTCGCCAGCGTCTGAGGTCTGGGGCGGGGGCTCTGGCATCGAATCCGCTTCCGCCGCCGGGGGCCCGCGCCTGAGCCTCGGTGCGACGGACGAGTCCGCCGATGGTGTGACCGGTCCTCGCGGACCGGTCGGAACGGCGGACGCGCGTTCAGCGGCCTCCACTGTGGTCAGCGGGACGTCAAGGGGTTTTGAAAGCTCGACCTCAAACATCATGCCGGGCGGCAGGTCGAGATCCGGCCCGCGCTGGAGCATCACGCCAAGGGCGCTGACGGCTGCGCCGGCGGCAGCGCCTCGCGCCGCGCCCCGGCCGCCTCCGAAAATCACGCCGAAAATCGCCCCCTGCGCGGCGCCCTGGCCGATGGTGTAAACGTCGTGCACCTTGCCGGGCTCCCCTTCGACGGTCTGCTTAATGGCGCCTTTAGAGCCCCACCATCCGGCGCGACTCAAGAGCGCTGACAAGGGAAGCCGCGTTCCGTCCGGGAATTCAACATTCTTGAATTCCAGGCGCACCTTGGCCTTTCCGAAGATCCTTCCGGCGCGTTTCGATTCCGCGACGGTTGCGTGGACGGTGCTGTCTCGCGGGATTGCGACGCGACCGTCCACAATCACGTCTGTGGTATTCGTGAGCTGGACGCGAGCGCCTTTCCGGGTGGTGCGCGTGTTGATGGGGTTCTGAAGCTCGAGGACCAGCGTTTCGCCGGGCGCGACCGACAGGACCGCGCTGGGAGCGGCCGCGGGCGTTGTTTCGGTGCCGGCCGATTGGGCGCGGGACATCGCCGCGCTGGCAAGCATCAACACAAATAGTCCGCCGGCTATTGCACGTTTCATGAACCACCCAAGCCTGAGCCTACTTTAGCAAGATGCACTCGCCGGGGCAGATGTTGTATTTCTAGCGCAAATCGGCCCCGCTTGTATGGCTCCAAAAGGCCACAACAGCAGCGAAAAGCGCTTCGGTCAAAATGCTTTCTTTAGCAATGCAATCTGTCCCGCGTGATACAAATCGTGCTGCACGACTCCGTGCAACAATCCGTAAAAAGAGTATCGCTGGCCCTGCACGATTTCACGCAGGCGCTCGTCGCTGAGCACCTCAATGGCGTTTCGAAGCTCCTGATTCCCACGCGCAAGATTACCAAGCGCCAACTGCCAGGCGGCTTCGCTGGTGTCTTTCACCGGCGGCCAGTCGACTTCCGGAGGCAAGTCTTTGACCAGATCTCCTTTCAGGCGCCTCCGGACGAACCCTTCCCACTGCGCGACGTGCAGAACGATTTCCCAAATTGAGTGTGCTTGCGGGATGGGCCGTCGCGCCGCTTGCTCGCCGGTGACCCCTGAAAGCAATTCGCCAATCGAAGGTCCGTGCCAAGCTTCGCCTTCGTAGGCTCTGCGCAACTGGTCAGCTATTCTTTGGGCTTCGGTCATAAGCGGTTGATTCCTCCTAAAGCTCTTCAAAAATCTTTCGGGCTAGTTTCGAGACAGCCGCTTTGGGAAGTTGCTCCGGGGCGAGCCAGCGCAGCGACCGGATGCCGGTTGGAAGGTCTGCCGCATGAAAGTGCACGCGGATCGAACGGAACGTGATGTTGTGACGGACTTGCCCGAGCAATGTGCCCAAGCGTACCGGCCTTCCGGCGAGGGCTTCGAGTTTTTCTTCAAGCTGCCGGCGGGCGTCGAGTCGCGAGCGGCCGAAGGCGGAAGGAAAATTCCAGAGGTCGCCGAGAAGTCCCTGGTCGAGCCCGCGCACCAGCGCGATTCGCCCGCGTCGCCGGATGACGGCTGCGGCAAGGTGATGTTGTTCGGTGGCAGCCCGAGGATTCGGTAAGGGATACGCTTCCTGCTGGCCCAGGCGGCGCGCCGCGCACGAGTTGCACAGCGGGCATCGGGTGCAGCGCGGCGCGCGGGGCAAGCAGACGGTCTGGCCCAACTCCATCAGCGCCTGGTTGAAATCTCCCGGATGCCTCCGCGATATCAGCCGCTCTAGCTCGCGCTCAGCGGCACGACGAAAACGCCGTCCGCTCGGGCGGCCCTTGAGCCCTCCTGACCGTGCGATGACGCGCGCCACGTTGCCGTCCATCACGGCGTATGGTTGATTAAAGGCAATGCTCAGCACCGCGCGCGCCGTATAGTCGCCAACGCCCGCGAGCGTCCGGGCCTCGGAATACTCATCCGGGAATCGCCCGTGGAATTTCTCGACTATAACCCGGGCGGCTTCGTGCAGGTTTCGCGCGCGGCGATAGTAGCCCAGCCCCGACCAGAGCTCTAACACTCTTTCGAGCGGCGCGGTCGCGAGGCTTTGAAGTGACGGAAACCTTTTGAGAAACCGAAGGTAGTAAGGGATAACGGTTTCCACCTGGGTCTGCTGGAGCATCACCTCCGAGACCCAAATTCTGTACGGTGCGCGAGACTTCCGCCAGGGTAGCGGCCGCGCGTTGTGCCGAAACCAGCCGAGCAGCGCGCGCCGAGCAGCAGTGGCGGGGGGAAGTGCGGGATTCTTCGCCAAAATGATTGTTTCCTGTCGGCCCGGCGGTCCGCGAGCAACCCCCAAGCGAGGATCGCTGGCGTTTCAGGCGGAACGCTCCCTCAGCGCCCGCCTAATTGAGTTCAAAATCCGCCGAGTGCATGGTAGAAGCGCGGCCGTCCGAATCGCGCGCCTGAACCTGCAGACGGTACTCGCCCGGCTGAAGCTGAGCAACTGGAAGCTTGATCCCCACCGGGATGACGGGACTGCCTTCCAGGGCGAATTGGGTAATGAGAATCGTATTAGTTGTAAGGACCCGCTGATTGGTTTTGCGATCGTAAAAGTCCACGATAATCCCCACTTGCGGCGATTCGTTCTTGATGGGGCTAGGCTCGTAGACTTCGCAATAGAGCGCGGCTGGCGCGGCTTTGGAAAAGCGATGATCGGAGGCAGGAATCATTTCCATTCCCTTGAAAATCAGCGGTGTGCGCTCTTCCAGCAGGGCCGCGTCAAGGCTGGCGGTAAGCTGAGATACGGGACGCATTTCGCGCGTAAGCGCCAGGCCGCTCAAGCCGAATTTTTTGCCGTCGAAGTCTTCGATTGCAAGGGGCGTTTCGATCTTGCCGAACTTTTGACCTCCCGCGCTTAAAATTACTTTTAATTTGTATTTTCCCGGGGCGATGTTGAAGGTGTTTTGATACAGGAAGGGAATCTTCTGGAGTTCCTTCACTTCCTTTTTCTCGAGGTCGTTCTTCACCGTGTCGCTGAAGCGCGCGGCCACGGAACCGTCCTCGCGGTAGGCGAGTCCGAGAACGTTGATTTCCGAGTGGAACTTGCCCTTTTCCTTTTCGAACTCAATGGCGTCGGAGGGCATCTCGAGCGCCAGGTTAACCCGCGCCACGCCCGGGGAAGTGAAGAAGTAGGGAACGGTTACCGAAACGGGAATTTGGCCCGGCTCGGCGCTTGCCGCACGTTCCTCCAGGGCTTTTCCTTCCGCCTTGCCGGCGAGGATATCCGAACCCCTAACGTCGAAATAGCCGTTGCGCGCGCGAATCTCCACGCCCTTCTGTTCGGTCTTTACTTTGATTCTGTGATAGCTGCCGTCGTGGGCCGAATTGGAGGGAACGTAACCCAAAATGTAGTAATCGTCCAAGTCCTGCGCGATTTTGTCCAGGCCCGCTTTGAAGTCATTGGTGTTAAAAATAACGAAGCCGCCGGTTCCATCCGCCAGGGCATAGAGAACCTGCTGGTTGGTCGTAGCGCTTTCGAGGAGCGGAGGGATAATCTGAGAACCCGGCGTATTCCTCAGCAGAGGCTGGTTGACTCCAAACGGGCGATTCGCCCCCGGGGGAGGTCCCGGATTGGCGGGGCGACCTCCGCCGGTAGTTCCACCTCCGCGAGTCGTGCCACCGCCGGTCGTTCCCCCTCCACCGCCGGTTCCACCACCGCCACCTCCGACTGAGCCTCCTCCTCCCGTCGTGCCGCCACCTCCACCACCACCCCGCGATCCTCCCCCGCCGCCACCCGTGCTCCCGCCTCCAGTACTGCCCGGGCGTTGAGCGAGTTTCCGGTGCATCAAAATCACACCGCGCAGCGATGCCAGAAGAGCGTCTTCATGCGGGAAGGGAGATTCGTCCAGCCGCGCGCCCGGAGGCAGTCCTGGGAATTGCGAAGGCTGGCCCGGATTGTTGATGATCCCCGGTGAAGGGAGATTCTGCAGCCCGCGCACGTCCACGGGATAGACGGCCACATTGGCTTTATTGGCCGCGTCGATGGTGGCGCTCAACTCGGACTGGCGCTCGTTATTAAGCGGGAAACCTGATGAAAACAAGATCATGGTTTTTCGGCCGGGCACCGTACGAAGCGACTTGCAGAGATTGCGAAGCGCCAGCAGGACGCTGCGGGCGGCGAAATCCGAACGAATCTGGATGGGGGAGGGTGCTCCGATGGAGGCGATTTCCGTGGGCTGGCCCTGTTCGTTGGGAGCAAGGTTGCCGAACTTTACGCCTCCCACCGCGGCCTTCAGCGCTCCAGGATCGGAGGTGAAGTTCTGGGCGACGCGCATCACGCCGCCGAAGTCAATGACCGACATCTTGCGGTCTTCCGACGCCGTCTGGGCCACGAACTCTCCCGCCGCTTTCCGCGCCTGAATCTGGTCGGAGCTGTTCATGCTGGAATTATCAAAGAACAGGACAACGTATCGGGGCGAGGTCGACCCGGCAGCGTCCTGCGATTTTGAGACGCGAGTAAAACTCGTGATCGCCTGCTCCTTGTCGTCTTCATAGACGCGGAAATCCTTGGCCTCGAGATTAGCGAGGTGGCGGTCCTTCTTATCTGTGGCGACAACGTCCACGAGCACCAGCTGGGATTCCGCCTTGATGACCTGGGTGCTATTCCCCGTGTTAACGGCTGAGGCCTGCGCTCCGGCCTGCGGCTGCGCCGGCGCGAGAGCGGGCTGGAGTCCTAACCAGGCGAAGGCCAGTCCCAGAAATACGGCGAAAGAGAGCGAGCGGTGTCGAATCATAAGTCACCTTTTCAATAGGGTATTTCAACGGTCCGCGTCGAACCGGAAATACGGGCTCCCTCGGTGTCACGGACCACTTGACGAACCAGGTAAGTCCCCGGCTTAACGCTGAAACTAGTTCGCATGTTCAGGCCGTACTGGACGAATTTCTCGAGGCTTGAATCGAGCAGCTTGAACTCCACGCGTTTTTCACGGCCGGCCACGTAATTGCCGTTTCGGTCGAACAGGGCAGTAATCACCGTCAGATCGTTCAGGTTGCGGCCGTCCACGCGGCGGAATTGCAGGAACCGCAGGTCCATGTGCATCAGAACGGAAAGGTTGGTTTCAAGTTCGTTCCTTTTGAAAAACTGCGTGTGAACTTCGAGGGGGATTCCGCTCAGTTCGTCTTGCGAATAGAGCGCCTGAGTGATCTCTTCTTTTACTCGCGCGTCGGCGTCCTGAGATTTGGCAGGGGCGAAATAGCCGCGGCGCGCCTCAACTGCCAGGGAAGGGTAATTGACCAGCTTGATTTTGACCGTATGGAAGCGGCCGTCTAATTTCAATCCCTGGGGAGAAAACGCCAGCGAGTAATACACCTCGGGCAGGGCGCCGGCGCGATGGAATCCCTGCTTATAGTCGTTGCTGTTGCGAAAATAGAAGCCGCCCGTGTCCCCCGCGAGCTGTTGGAGCGGCTCGGAGCGCAATGTCAGTGCGAGCTGTTCGAATTCCAGCTTGTGGCCCATCAGGTCGGGGCGGTCGGAAATGACCATGGGGTTCTTACTGGCGTCACCGAGAGGGATGGGAGCGTAAAGGCCATGGGAGTCGAGAGTGCTGATAATGACCTGGTTTCGAAGCGCTCGGTTCACAATCTCTTCAATCCGGAGTTCGTCAGAAACGGCCAGAAATCCGGGAGACACCAGGACGATACTCCTCTGCCCGGGAACATAGGCCATCCGTCGGACGATCTCTTCCAGGCCCCTGAGCGCGCTCTCAGTATCCGCCCGATAGTGTTCCAGCTTTTGGAAGGCTGCCGCTTGGGCTTCGCTCCTTGCAGATTGTATGAAGTTGCGGTCATTTTGGTAACGGCAACGCAGAGTTTCTTCAACGGCCGCATCCTCAGCGAAGGCGTTGTGCTGGTGGATAATCAAATAGGCCTGGTAGTCGAACATGTCCGGGCAAGGCTGCATCTCCTCGAAGGTCGTCGGACGGGACCGCAATCGGAACAGCGCTGCGTGAAGCTTGTCGCGGTCTTCGGTAAAATCGACATTGCCCTGGCCGGAGGCCGTGAAAATTCCCACCCGGTCGCCAGCCGTGAGCGCTTCGGCCAGATACCCATCGGCCGCATCTCGGACCCGGCCGACCTCTCCAAAATCCATGTGCACATCATCAAAAAACAATCCCAGGAATCGCCGGGGTGAATCGGGGGACAACTCCGATTCGGGCGCTCCTTCCTCTGCCTCTTTGCGCGCGGATCCAGCGGCGGGTGGTGCGGCTGCCCGTCGGCTGACGGGTATCACCACGGAGAAATGACTGATGGCCTGCGGCTTGCCGTTATCGAACAGGCGGAAGTCATCCTGTTTCAGATTGCTGATGGTTTGTCCTTTGGCGTCGCGCACGACGGCGCGCACGAGGACCAGGTTTCGTTCGACTTCCAGTTTGTAGGTGGGTTCGACTTCCCGCGTCTCGAGTTCTTTTGAACTGGGGGACTGAGCCGCGAGCGGCGCGCTCAAGACGAGCAGAATGGCGAGCGTCAAGAAGCTGAATGCGCCCGCGCCAACCTGACGCGTTCTCCGTCCCCTGGCGCTCATGAATGCCGCCATGACGTGGGTTGCCCTGAAGTATTCCGGCCCGCTGCCTGTTCGCTTAACCCTGCACCCGATGCGCCTAGTATCGGGCGGAGGTCCGGCGAAGTCAAGAAAGAAGCTCATACTCTCGAGTCTTGCTTTGGCACGTGCAATCTGTAATGCTTCGCTGTCGCCGGCCGGGCTCTTGCTGCGGCCGCGGCGCGCAGCAACTTCGGTTGAAAGCCTGACAGTCGAAACGAAATAATGGCCGTTCACCAGCCAACGTGAGGAACCATCGTGGCTTATAAAGACTTGCGTGAATTCGTTGCACGCCTGGAAAAGGAAGGGGAGCTTAGGCGCATCGGAGCTGAAGCGGATGTGGATCTCGAAATCACCGAGATCACCGACCGGGTTTCGAAGGCGCAAGGCCCCGCGCTGCTCTTTGAAAAGCCTCTCTCCCGCCGGGATGGAGTCAACTATTCGGTCCCGCTGCTCATCAACACGCTCGGCACGCGGAGAAGGCTGGAACTCGCGCTGGAAGTTGGTTCGATTGAAGATGTCGCCCGGCGGATCGAAGACCTGCTCGAAATGCGCCCGCCCGAGGGCCTCTTCGACAAAGTCAAAATGCTGCCGAAGCTGGCCGAGCTGGGTTCCTTTTTCCCGCGCACCGTCAAGACCGGTCCCGTTAAGGAAGTCATTGAGCGCGACAAGTTCTCGCTCGCGTCGCTCCCCATCATGAAATGCTGGCCGCAGGATGGCGGGCGGTTCATTACTTTCCCGATGGTCATCACGCGCAGTCCCAAGACCGGCCGGCGTAACGTCGGCTGCTATCGCATGCAGGTCTACGACGAGCGCACCACGGCCATGCACTGGCAAATTCACAAAGGCGGCGCGGAACACTTTCGTTGGCTCGAGCGGCAGGGCAAGGGCCGCAAAATGGATGTTGCCGCCGCCATCGGCGCCGACCCGGTCACTATGCTTTCCGGAATCCTGCCGCTTCCCGCTGACCTCGATGAGTTTCTTTTCGCCGGCTTCCTCCGCCAGGAGCCCGTCGAGCTCGTCAAATGCGAGACGGTGGATTTGGAAGTTCCCGCCAACGCCGAAATTGTCCTGGAAGGGTTCGTGGATTTGGATGACATTCGAGTTGAAGGGCCGTTCGGCGACCACACCGGTTACTACTCGCTCGAAGACAAGTTTCCGGCGTTTCACCTGACCTGCATCACGCGGCGCAAAGAACCGATCTACGTTTCGACCATCGTCGGCCCGCCACCCATGGAAGATTACTGGATGGGCTACGCGGTCGAGCGCATCTTCCTTCCTCTGATGCGCAAGCAGATGCCGGAAGTGGTGGACATGCACATGCCCGCCGAAGGCATCTTCCATAACTTGATGATCGTTTCCATCCGCAAGAGCTATCCCGGCCAGGCGCGCAAGGTGATGAACGCCGTCTGGGGGTTGCCCGGCGCGATGTTTACGAAATGCATCGTCGTCGTGGACGAAGACGTGGACGTCCACAACCTGCGCGAGGTCGCCTGGAAAGCATTCAATCACATTGACCCCGAGCGCGATATTCAGTTCACGCTCGGGCCGGTGGACCAGCTCGAGCACGCTTCGCGGCTTCCCAATTTCGGCTCGAAGATGGGCGTGGACGCCACACACAAATTGCCCAGCGAAGGTTTTGCCCGCCCCTGGCCGGACGAAATCAAAATGGACCCGGAAGTGAAGAAGAAAGTGGATGCCCTTTGGAAGCAGTTAGCGTTGTAATGGAGGTATCCGCACCGCCACCATACGCGAAGAGCCGACCCACAAACAACGATGTCACTCCTTAGCCGCAATCTGAACATCCGCAACATTCCTGACCGTACGGAGTTATTCCGCACCCTGACATCGGCCGGCTTTGAAGTGCCAGATGTCGTGCTGGACTATGCGATCGAACAATTGACTGATGACTGGCTGGAGTTGAAGACGCTCGACCTGGTCTCCCTTCAGATCGGCAGAGCCTCGAACCACGCAATAGACCTCTTCACATGGGCCAAGGTTCTGCAGCTGCTTTATGAGTTTAGAGATCACGAGTACATCGAGGAGCAGATCCGAAGATTGCGACTTCGGTCTCATGAGAAACTCGACACGATCCTCGTAATCCTTGTTGCTGGTAGATACCATGAGCGCGGTTTTGAGATTGCATTTGAACCAAACATTTCAGCCTCAACGGATCTGATTGTCTGCCGCAATCCGAACCGCTTGTATCTGGAAATCAAACGGGAGAATTTGCAGGAACACAAACGCCACCAGCGCATGTTACACCTCGGCAGCAGCATCAGCGACCGCGCCGCCAGGGGACTCAAGGATTGGCTAACCGAGAAGCGGCTCCGCATAGAAATCAAATTAAGCAGACTCTTCTCGGACAGCCATGTGGACAATGTCGTACAGGAAGTCGAAAGAAAGGCCAAGTCTTCACTGGGCAGCACCGAAGAGCGCCTTTCGTCCGTTCCTGGATCTGCAATGATCGTCCTCCCGAGCGAGACGCCCTTCTTCTATGCGAAGGGAATACACTCCGCCGTGGTAAGAGTCGAAAAAGCAGGGGAGCCTGTACAACTCTTTGCTCCAGCGAGCATGCCAGTCCGTTGCACGTTTGAGGCTCACCCGAATCTGCAAGCGCTCGGTAATCGAATAGGGCAAGCCGGAAAACAATTGAAAAGGGACCTAGACAGAGATTTGAATGCGGATGGCTTCGTGGTGATGGAATTAGCTTTCGGGGGAGACGTTGCGTGCAAGGCTATAGAAACGCGGTTTTGGTCACGACTCCCAATCCGCTGCTGGGGGGTCACACTAATATCCAGACCTGGCTTCGTCATTCCGCGCTCCGACCTAAGCAACGACCAAATCGAAGTGATGAAGATTGCGGCACCTGATGGCAAGATTTAGCTGGAACCAAATTTGTCAAAAACTTCTAAGGCTGGATTCACCTCTTTCCTTATACGCCATTCGGAGTCTTTGATCTGTTTTGAGAGTCTGTCCCCAACTGACTCCAACATTTCAGGTTTGAATTCTTTCCAACGTGCCAGATTCTCATCCACTCTGTCAAAGCGCCTGTAAATCCCGTTGAGCACACGATTAGCACCGAGCAGTAGCAGGGAAAGCGATGTTCCAACGAAAGCAGCAAGTGCCATTTCTGCAAATCCCATGTGCACCTCCGGACTAGAAGATTAGCACAGACGAGGTTGGCGCAGGCCTTTGTCAATTATGGTCGGCGGTCATGCGAAGAGACACTTTCGCGGGTGGCGCACACATCGCGTCGTGTGCGATGTGTGCGATTAGGTCCAAGCAGCGACTGGCGCAGCCCCTGCGGGGGCGTCCGTCAGCTGACGTATGGCCCATAGCTGACCACCCCCAGCCCCCTCGTGAATCAGGAGGGGAGTTTCAATTCCCCGCCTTGCTGAGGAGGGGACAAAGGGGTGGTGGCGGGCCCCTTCACCCGTCCGCCAAAATACTGGCGGACGCCCTCTCCCCTGGGGAGAGGGCAGGGGGGAGCGGCGCTACGGCTTCAGGGTTTCCGTCCCAGGCTACGATCTTTCGGCCCTCCGGGCCTCCTTCCGGGCGCACCCTTGCTGCCTCGCGTCCGGAGAAAACATTCGGATAACCGCCCGTCACACGGCCCTCAACATGATGCGGACTTGCCGATGAGATCGAGGCTGGCGCAACCACGATCTCCGGGACTCAGGAGTTAACTAATCTATTACTGCCCAGCCCCTCGTGGCGAAAAAAGACTAGAAGGTGTCGGGGTTGTCTGGTACATTTTCACCGCTTGAACATTCGGCCAAGGGGTGGGCGGAGCGACGAAGCGGCGCTCAGCCTCTTTGTGAACTTGCCAAACGAGCTGAAAATTACAAGCAATCTGCCGGTGGAGGTGTTGTCGTGGCGAAACATTCAATGGTCGCAAGGCTGGCTCTGAGTTCGCTGCTTATTGTAGCAATTCTTTCGACCTCACCGCTCTTGTTTGGACAGCAGCCGGCAGCCCGCAAGGCTACTGCGAAGCCCGGCGCGACCCCGGTGAAACCCGGCATGCAGCCGAAATTCAAGGCAATCTTCGAGCCGGTCAACTTTACGGAGGACTTGGAGTTGACAGACGTCTTCTTCGTAAATGAATTGAAGGGCTGGGTGTCGGGCGCGGCGGGGACGATTCTCCACACCAAGGATGGCGGGGACACTTGGACGGTGCAGCTCGGCGGCGACCCGCTATCGCCGCTGCCGAAGGTCCATAGCCTGCGATTCATCGACGAGACCCATGGCTGGGCGATTTTGGAAGACAAAAAGCTGCTCCGCACCACCGATGGCGAAAACTGGCAGGAATACGGCCACATCGGGAAGGGTTATGCCTGCAACGACTACGTTTGTACTTCGCTGGCGACGGTGGTTCAGATCCTCTCATCGCATGACGGAAACCTAATTGAACAAAGCAAAGACGGCGGCCTGACCTACCAGCAAGTCAATCCCTCCTGCGAGGTGAGTTTGGAAATCGACGGGCTGCGACGCAAGGTCAGGTGCGTGCTAGCGACTCTGCATTTTGTGTCCCCGGAGGTCGGTTATGCGGTGGGAGCCACGGCTTCGGAGGCTGGAGCTACGGGGGCGGTGCCGGCCGTCGTCATTCTGAAGACCACCGACGGCGGGGGAACCTGGGCGGAACACGCCATCGTGGAAAACGTCGCCAAGCACTACGAGTCCTGGTACGACCCGCAGGAGATCTTTTTTGCCGATGAAAATGACGGCGTGCTGGTCTTGCAGTGGTCGAAGAAATTACTGACGACGTCCGACGGCGGGCGCACTTGGGAGGCTCGGGTCGCCGCGGTCAACGGGCCGGTTAATTTCGCAGACCCGCAAGTCGGCTGGTCGTTCGATATTCGCTCCGGCGGCAAGAACTTTAGCTTTACCACAAATGGGGGAAAGCTCTGGACGACTCGCCCGCTAAAATTTCCGGCCGAGGTGAAAGCCTTCAGCTTGCCGCGCCGGGACCGGGGCTACTTGGTGGGCGACCACGGGATGATCTATCGCTACCGCATCGTTCCCATCACGTATACAGCAAAGGGCATGCTTGACGCACCGATCATGCCCCAATCCACCAGCGTGTCAGCCCAGGCCGATACGAAAACACTCTCCCAGCCGGTTAAATGATTGAGCCGGCTTCGGCGTTATCGCATCCGCGCTCTGCGGGACAAGTCCATCGCGTTTGTTGCGATGTGTGCGATTGAAGGCACCAAGGGCTTGCTCGGCGGGCTACTCGAACTGCTTCCGAAATTCCGCGAGCTGCTGCTTCAGGTTGGTAATTTCTTTTTGAAGCCCTTCGACTTCATTCTCCAGTCGAGTGATGCGTTCTGTGTCGGGTGATACGAAGCTGGACGCTGCTTCGGCCGCAGGCTCAGGCCCGCCTGCCGGTCGGGCAGGTTCCCACGTTTCAACATCACCCGAAAGCAGGTGCGCGTAGCGAGCCTCCTTGGTGCCGGGCTGCCGGGGGAGGACTTTGACGAGCGACGGCTGGCGATTCATCAAGTGCTGCAACGCCGAGAGAACTTCGTCCAGGCCGCCGAACCGATGCAGGCGCTCCGTGCGGCCGCGAAGCTCACCGGGCGTCTGCGGGCCCCGCAAGAGCAGCACACACAGGACGGCGGTCTCCGGGCGGCTGAAGTTGAAGGTTTCCTGAAGCCGATGCTCGTACTTGGTCACGCGACTGTCCGCGTGGCTGGCGGCTCCGGCCAGACCCTTTGCATTCAAGGTGTCCAACGCCTCCCGCACCGCGTCTTCGTCCAGCGTCATGGCCGGATGGCGATTGGATTTCTGGTTGCACGCATTAAGGAGCGCATTGAGCGAGAGCGGATAATAATCCGGAGTGGTGACCTCTTTTTCGACCAGCGAACCGAGCACGCGGATTTCAACGTCGTCTAGAAGAATATTCACGCCGCGAGATCATATCTCAAACGGTGGTTACGCGCCAAGACAGGGAAGTGCGGAGCGCCGGGCCCGCCTGCGGCTGGCAGGCTTCAAACCGGGCAGTGCACCAGGGGCTTGACAACGAGAGCCCAGTATGCTAGGCTATTACTTGTCAACCGGCGCGTGCTGTGAGAGCCGGAATCCCGGAGGCTCCGATGTCTCTGAACAAGTGCCGCACAGGAGTAGGCACGATAACTGCGAAGTGGCGCGAGGCGCGTGTTGCCAGCCTGCCGGGAGAAACAAAGGCGAAAACGCGGGATGACAAAAAAATAAAGGGACGTTATTTGACAAAACGAAGCTAGGATACGCTGAAAACAAAGGACTTGACTAAAACACGAAGCTAAAACGAACTAGGAACGAACCGAAAACGAAGCGAAGGATGGAGTTTGTTGCCGCTTCGACCGGCTCGCCGCCCGTCGACAACCGGCGTCCCTGAGTTGTGCTTTTATGCCGTCAGAGTTTTTTCCAGCCTGTCGAGCTGCTTGCCCCAGTATGCTTTCATCCGCTCCGCCTGCTTGGCGTCGGCGAGCTTGCCGTGCTGAACGGCCACCTGAGTTTTTCCTTTGCCTTTTGGATAGATCATCACATCCAGATTGGATTCGCCGTCCACCCAGGTAATCCGAAGGGATTTGGAAGGCGTCGCTTTGCGAATGACGATGGCGGAATCCTTCAGCCACCGCCGGCGGGTCTTTTCATCCTTCCATGCGGCGAAGACTTGGGCGGCAGCCAGCGGCAGCGTTTTGCTTCGGCTGATTTCGAACCCCGATGGTTTCTGGTGCTTGGCCCGCAGCCCGCGCGCCTGCTCGTAGCCGACGGTCACCATCTGGGCCCACCAGCCGGGAACGCCTTGTTTTTCGTAAAGGTACCTGGCGATGGTCCGGTGATCCATCTTGCGCGCGCCCGCTTTGTCGAGGATCGCGCACCACTGACTCCAGGTTTTGCCGGTTTTGGCCGCGACGGCCGCGTCGCTGATTCCCGCAGATTCCTTTACGGCTGCTGTTCCCATATTCTATCCTCCGCCTCTCGTGGGAGTCACACTGACGAAAGAGAAAATATACACCCAGAAATAATCGCGGGAAAGCTCGACCCATGGACCGCGCACTCCCCGCCTGCCCGAAGGTCCTGGGCAGGTGTTGCACTGGGCGGAAAAAGTTTTCCTGGGCACACAACAGTCTCGCGGGCCGGAGTATCCAATGGTAAGATATCTAGAACTCCGGCAGGGCAGGAGGCTTCATGCTGATTAAGATTCCGCGCGGTTGGGAAATCCCTGAAAGACTTGCTACTCCAGAGCACGTTTACCTTAACCGGCGCAAATTTCTGACTTCGGTCGCCGCGCTGGGCGGTATCGCGGGCCTGTTGCCGGGAGTTGGTGCGCGCGCGAATGCTGCTCCGATTCCTGCGAGCCCGGACCTGCCTCCCATGAAGGCTCAGCGCAATACCAAGTACACGGTGGACCATCCCATCACTGCCGAAAACGTCGCCACGCGGTTCAACAACTACTACGAATTTACGGAAGTCAAAAACCGCGTCTGGGAACTTGCGGAGAGATTCCACGCGCGGCCCTGGCAGATCCAAATTAAAGGCGAAGTCGAAAAACCTATCAAGATTGACGTGGACGAGTTGATCCGCCAGATGCCGCTCGAGGAGCGCGTCTACCACCATCGCTGCGTCGAAGCGTGGACGATTTACGTGCCGTGGATCGGCTTTCCGATGAAAAAGCTGGTTGAATGGTCGAAACCAACGAGCAAAGCGCGCTACATCCGTATGGTAAGCTTTTTCCGGCCCGGTCAGGCGGAGGGACAAGCGCGGGCGACCTGGTACCCGTGGCCCTATTTCGAAGGCTTGACGATGGAA
>CAYZVR010000019.1:0-23536 GCA_964481715.1 uncultured Acidobacteriota bacterium
GCCAATGAAGAGATCGCAGTCGAGACGGGCGATTTTCTCCACAACGCCCAGGACGTGGGCGAGGTCGTGCTAGGAGTCTCCTCCGGCCGGCCTGTTTTTTTGCGCGATGTGGGAGAAATCCGGGACGGCTCGGCGGAGCCTTCGAACTACGTTCTCTTTGGATTGGGCCGCGGCGCTCACGACAAGAGCGAAGATTTCCCCGCCGTCACGATCACCGTTTCAAAACGCAAGGGCACAAATGCCGTCACCGTTGCCGGGCGCGTTTTGGACAAAGTGGAAAGCCTGAAGGGAACGGTCATTCCTTCCGACGTCCGGGTGACAGTCGCGCGCAACTACGGTGACACCGCGCAGGAAAAATCCAACGAGCTCTTGAAGCATCTGCTGCTCGCGGTTCTTTCGGTGGCCTTGCTGATTGCGCTGGCGCTTGGCTGGCGGTCGTCCGTGGTGGTGCTCGCAGCTGTGCCAGTCACGCTCGCGCTGACGTTGTTCATTTATTACATTAACGGTTACACCTTGAATCGCGTCACGCTTTTCGCACTCATCTTTTCCATCGGCATTCTGGTGGACGATGCCATCGTCGTCGTCGAAAACATCACGCGGCATTTTCACTTGCCCGAGAACCACGGCCGGCCGCTGACCGACGTCGCGGTGGAAGCGGTGGACGAAGTCGGAAATCCCACGACGCTAGCCACCTGGACGGTCATCGCGGCCATCCTCCCCATGGCGTTTGTGGGCGGGCTGATGGGGCCCTACATGCGCCCCATTCCCATCGGTGCATCGCTTGCCATGTTTTTCTCGTTGTTTATCGCCTTCGTCGTGTCGCCCTGGGCGGCGCTGCGGATGCTTGCCGGCGAAAAGGTCTCGCATTCGGAAGGCGAAGCGGGCGCGGAAGGATGGACGACGCGGGTTTATCGCCGCGTGATGGTGCCGCTGCTTTCCAATCCCGCCAAGCGCCGGGCATTTCTCGGTGGCATGATCCTGCTGTTGCTCCTCGCCGCAGCTCTGCCGCTGCTCAAGGTCGTTCGCGTCAAGATGCTGCCCTTCGACAACAAGAGCGAGTTCCAGGTGATCGTGGACATGCCGGAAGGGACGACGCTCGAGCAGACCGCGCGCGTGACCCGCGAAATTGCGCATCGCATCGCGCAGGAACCCGAAGTGATTAATTACCAGGTTTACGCGGGCACCTCAGGGCCCTACAACTTCAACGGGCTGGTTAGGCACTACTTCCTGCGGCAGGGACCGAACGAAGCGGATATCCAGGTAAACCTGCTGCCGAAAGGTGAACGCTCAGCGCAAAGTCACGACATTGCCAAGCGCGTTCGCCAGGCGATCGATCCGATCGGGGAGCGGTATGGCGCAAGCCTGAAAGTTGCGGAAATTCCTCCCGGCCCGCCGGTTTTACAGACGCTGGTTGCCGAGGTCTACGGTTCAGACTATCAGCAGCAGATCGACATCGCGCGCGAGATTCGCGACAATTTCCGCGAGACGCCCGATGTCGTGGACGTAGACTGGAGCGTCGAAGCCCCCCAGAAAAGCCTTCGGCTCATCGTGGATAAAGAGAAAGCATCGTTGAGCGGAATCAGCGCCGACCAGATCGCGAGCACCCTCCGCCTCGCGCTCAGCGGCGCCGTGGTGGGCCTGGCGCACCTGCCCAAAGAAAAAGAAGACGTGGACATCGTGCTGGAGCTCCCGCGCGCCGGCCGAACCAGCCTTACCGACCTCGGCGAAATCCGTTTGCTCTCTTCCAACGGAACTCTGGTCCCGTTGCGCGAGCTCACTCGCGTCGAAGAAGGCACTGTCGAGAATTCGATCTATCACAAAAACCTGAAGCGAGTCGTTTACGTCACGGGCGACGTGGCGGGCAAGGAAGAAAGTCCCGTCTATGCCATCGGAAATCTTTCGAAGAATCTCGATTCGCTGCGCGCGCCGGAGGGATACAAGATCGAGCGGTACGCCACGCACCTTCCCTTCTTTACCGACCACGTTTCCATGAAATGGGACGGCGAATGGCAAATTACTTACGAAGTCTTCCGCGACCTCGGCTTCGCCTTTGCGGTTGTGCTCGTCCTGATTTACGTCATCGTGGTCGCATGGTTCCAGTCGTTCCGCGTGCCGCTGGTCATCATGGCGCCGATTCCGCTGACGCTCGTGGGTATTTTGCCCGCGCACGCAATGATGGGCGCTTTCTTCACGGCCACTTCCCTCATCGGCTTCATCGCCGGCGCCGGAATCATCGTGCGGAATTCGATCATTCTCGTTGACTTCATCGAACTGCGCCGCCGGCAGGGCATGCCGCTCGCAGAAGCGGTGGTGGACGCAGGCGCGGTGCGTTTTCGCCCCATGCTGCTGACCGCCGCAGCAGTGGTGGTCGGCGCCTTCGTTATTTTGTTTGATCCCATTTTCCAGGGCCTGGCCATCTCGTTGATGGCGGGCGAGGTAGCTTCGACGTTTCTCTCGCGGCTTGCCGTGCCGGTGCTTTATTACCTCTACGCCAAGCGCGAGCCGAGCGTGGCCGAAGCGCGTTAGAGGTGGGTTAGATTTAGTTTGAATGGAGGAAGCATGGATCTCAACCGCTGGCTCAGATTGATTGCAGGAGTTTTTGTTTTGGCGAGCCTGCTGCTCGGCGCCTACGTCAGCCCCAAATGGTATCTGTTTACCGGATTTGTGGCAGTGAATTTGATTCAGTCGGCATTCACCAACTGGTGCCCGATGATGACCTTCCTGCGCAAACTGGGCGCCCGGCCTTGAATGAACCCGGCCGGCGAGTTCTCCGCGGGTTGTGGGTTCGATTTCACTCCTTATGACCCGTCACTCCGGGTCGCCCTCGCGAATCACCGCGTGACGTGACTTGGGCATGGGCTGGTTGCCTTTGCGTTCCTTCCACAAAATGGCGTTGAGCCGGGCGGCGTTCACTGCGTCGGCGTGGGAGAAATCCATGCGAGCGGATTCTTTCGCCCCCGGCGCTTCGGGAGAATTCATTTGATAGATCAGCCCGTTACCGAGATTGCGAGCGTCGGCGGTGAAGGGCGGCTGATTGCCCGGCCCGGAAAACAGAGGCGCCATAACCGGCGCGACCGCATCGTTGTTGTTCATGGGCGGCAGCCTGAGCAGCACTTCCATGGTGTGGATCATGTTGACGGTCGTATAGAAATTGTGCTCGACCCAGGGATGCTCGGTTGAGCCGGGTGAATACTTGCTGATCACAAGCGCCGGACTGCGATGCGCGTCTACATGGTCCGGGCCGTCTTGCGCGTCGTCTTCCAGAATCAGGATCGCCGTGTCATCCCAGTAAGGGCTGTGCGAGATTGCCTCCACCACGCGCCCAACGGCGAGATCGTTGTCGGCGACCGAAGCCGCCGGGGTGGGCATTCCCGCTGTGGTTCCCTCCGTATGATTGTTGGGGAGGCGCAGAATCACAAACTGCGGCAGCTCGGTTCCATCGCCGCCCTTGCGCGCTTTAACAAAATCCCTGAACTCATTTAGAAATTCGTCCACTCGCAACTGGTCGGGATAGTCGACCCGGAAATCCGCAAAGCGGGGATCGAAGTGGTCTTCCAATTCCGGCTTGGTGGCTTCGTTGCGGGAGATCATCGGGACCGGCCACGGCCACGGGCTAGGTGAGCCATGGGGCTGGCCGATGTTTTCGGGCAGAGGCTCGCCTTCGTGGACGAAGGGTTTCGCGCAGCTCTCGCTGGCGGGCGAAGGCGTGCTGTGCTCTGGCGAGGCGCTTTCGGGCCGCTCGTGGCACCAGTGGGTCAAAACATATTCACCGTAGTTGCGATGCGTTAAACCGTGGCGCGAGACGTTGGCCCAAATGTAACCGGTGCCCGGTTCATCCACGTCGGGCACGCCCTGGTGCAAGGGAACGCCGTGCATGACCTCGCCCTCAAAGTCGTACGTTCGCTCCTCGCTTCGGTAAGCGATCTGCCAGGTCTTCTCGTTGTAGTCGCTGGTGATGGCGGCGGTTGACCACACGTGGCCGTCGCCGGAAACTTCGCCGCTACAATAAAAGTTATCCAGAATGCCGAACTGGCGCGCCAGCTTGTGCTGGTTGGGTGTGATGTCCTCGCCGTAGAGTGTAAGCGAAGGGTCGCCGTTCCCGGGTTTGAGGTCTCCGAAAACCTGATCGTAAGTTCGGTTTTCCTTGATGATGTAGATGACGTGACGGATGGGATTCGAACCCTGCTGAAAATGGATTTGCCCGCCCCCTGTCCCGGACATCAGGTTGCTCTCCTCTACTTCACGGGTGAGCTCGGCGAGATGGCTCTCCGCGTCCTCAATGCTGAAGCGCGCCACCGAGCCGTGAATCAGCGACGCGATGTAAGGGTGACGGCTCTCACTCTCGCCGTGCCGTTTGGACGCCGGCATGGAGTTCGGTCCCGCGCCTTCTCCCTTGCCCGTGATGATGAAAAGATCGTTGCCTCTTACGGCCACCGCCGTCGGGTACCACTCGGTGGGAATGAACCCGAGCGCCTTTGAAGCGCCACTCGCGCCGGAATCCGTCGAGGAAGAGACTGCCGATGTATTGAACACGGCCACCGCGTTGGCAGAAGCGTTCGCCACGAAAAGCCGCCCGCCATCGTGACTGAGAGCGAGCGCCATGGGAACGCTGCCGCCGTATTTTTGGCCGGGCAATTGCGTTGAAAGCGCTCCGATCACATTTCCCGTCGCCGTGTCCACGACCGCCACGCGGTCGTTGTTGGACAAAGCGACGTAAAGTCTGCTTTCATCCTGGCTCAGCAGCATGGCGGTGGGATGGGAGCCTGCGGCGACGGGCGAACTCGGAGGATCGAGCGCGATGCGGCGCGTCACGCGGCCGTTCTTGAGGTCGAGTTCCACCACCGCCGAACCATTCCAAAGACTGCAATAGCCCTTCACCCCGTCGCGCGTGGCCACGGCGCCGTAAGGGTAGGCGGATGGGACCACGGGCAAATCGCTCAACGGGAAGCGATGAAGAATTTTGCCATTCTTGGCATTGATCAGAATGGCGTCGTCGGAAAGGTTTTCGGCAACGAGCAGCTTTTCCCCGTCTTCTCCGGAGATCACCGCGATGCCGGCGGGAAAGGGATCTCCCATTCCCTCGGGCAGGGTGGGCGAAACCCTGGTCGGCTCTTTTCCTTTGCCGAGCGGGGCGAGAGGAATTTTCAGAAACGATTTCGGCGTGGGCCGCCCGTTCTTGAATTTGTAGACGGCAATCCCGTTGCCGGTGTTTCCGGACTCTTCGCCCGTGGGATCGGTCAACGAGCTCATGGAGGCGTAGAGCTTTTTCCCGTCGGCGCTGAAGGCGAGGCCCAAGAAATACGTCTGGTGCGCGTGCTGGCCCAGGCGCGGGTCGGGAAAATCGGCGACCGCATTCGAAGTGAGGTCCAAAACAGCGATGGATTGCCGGTAGCCGGATTCCTCCGTGCCATAGCCGTTGTTCAGAATGGCGAGGTACCTCCCGTCGGGGCTCACGGCAGCCGCGGTCGGGAAACTGTTGGTCTTTTGCGGTTCTCCCGGCACAGGAAGCAGCAGGACTTTGCTTGACGGAAGGTTGAGCGTGCTACGCCGATTCTGTGCCAGTTTTCTTACGGTGCCGAGAGTGATGACCAGTATGAGGACGGTGGCGGCAATCGCAACGTAGGCGCGAGGTTTCATCGAAGAATTCCCCTTCCAATCGGACAGAGCATTTCGGGCGAATACCGTGGATCGTTGGATGGTCTAAAAATGCGTGAGGTTGGGCCTCATGCAACGGAGCCTTACTTTGTGGCGCGCTCACCCAAGCGCCGGGCCAGGGCCTGCGACGCCAGAAAAGGGCATTATAGGGGGTTTCAGCGTCAGGAGCCCACCTTGTTTCGGAAATCGAAGACCGGAAATGTCCAGCGTTCCTCTGGCCGGACGGGAAAGGAAAACGATGGGCTTGACTTTGTGTCGCGGGGAGTTAATATGCATTCGAACGGACGTTCGATCGAAGGGCAGGGCGTTGGGCGACGGCGACAATCGCAGGCGGCCAGGCTCCGGCAGGATGGGAGCGAGAAATTCATGCCACTCCGCAGTTCCCCCCATTTCGACACCAAGCTCGGCGGAATACTTCGCCAGGCGGCCACGGTCTTTCGGGCGCGCGGCTACCATCGCGCCTCCATTCGCGACATATCCCGCGCCACGGGCGTCAGCCTTTCCGGCCTCTACTACTATTTTTCGAGCAAGGAGCAGCTCCTCTACCTGATTCAACGCCACGCCTTTGAGACCCTTCTCGCCGACGCGCGGCGGGCGCTCGCTCCGGTTGACGATCCCGAGGAGCGGCTTCGGACTTTTGTGACGCTGCACTTGAGATACTTCATCGAGCACCCCAGCGAGATGAAAGTTCTGACGCACGAGGAAACGGCGCTCGGAGACACCTGGCGCCGTGAAGTCCACGCGATCAAGAAGAATTATTTCCGGCTCGGCTGTGATCTTGTTGACGGGCTCCGCCAGGAGCACAGGCTGAAGGGACTGAAAACTCGCCAGGCGGTGCTTTCACTTTTTGGCATGATGAACTGGATTTATACGTGGTACAACCCGAAGGTTGACCCGGACGCTCGGGCGATGGCGCACGAAATGTCGGACCTGTTTCTGCACGGGATTCTCGGCCCGCGCCCGGTCCGCGCGCAAGTCAATGGGACACGGCGGGCGGCGGGCAGCGCCAACGGCACGCATCGCGCACGACGGGTTCCCGGGCGCAGCCGAACGAATGGTTCCGCGCGACGAAATGCTCCGCGCATAAAGATTTGAAAATCTGAGGAGGCAAACTTCCATGGCAACGACGGCACCCACGACGACCACCTCATCGCTGATCAACTACCGCGTGGAAGGGGGGCTGGCCTGGATCGAGATGAACGATCCGCCCGCCAACACTTATACCTACGAAATGATGCAGCAACTGGACTGCGCCATCCTGAAGGCGCGCATGGACGAGTCGGCGCAAGTCATCATGTTGCGCGGCGCGGGAGAAAAATTTTTCTCCGCGGGCGCCAACATCAAAATGCTGGCGAGCGTCACACCGGAATTCAAATACTATTTCTGCCTGCACGCCAACGAAACGCTCCTGCGACTCGAGCAAACACCCAAACTCGTCATCGCCGCGTTGAACGGACACACGGTGGGTGGTGGCCTTGAAATCGCGCTCGCCGCGGACCTGCGCCTGGCCCGGCGCGACGCGGGCAAGATCGGATTGCCCGAAGTGGCGCTGGGTGTTCTGCCCGGCACGGGCGGCACGCAGCGGCTTGCGCGCCTTATCGGCAAATCGCGCGCCATTGAGCTGATGGCGACGGGCCGAACTTTTTCGTTCGAAGAAGCCGAGGAGATCGGATTGGTCAACCAGGTTTTCGATCGCGACAACTTTTTCGAGCAAGTGACCGCCTATGCGCAGCAGTTCCTTCCGCCCGCCAAAGCCTCGCGCGCCGTGGGGCGCATCAAACGCTCGGTCTGCTCGGGGCTCGATATGTCGCTCGGCGAAGGCCTGGCGCTCGAGCGCGAACTGCAGTTCGATCTTTTCAAGAGCGAAGACGCGCACGAAGGTTTGCAAGCGTACGTCGAAAAGCGCACACCCAAATTCAAAGCGAAGTAGGAGGCATCGGTTCCTTGCGACGGATGTAAGAAGAACGACAAAGGATTCCATGCGCAGATGAAAATCGCCATCTCGGTTTCGAAAAAAGAAAAGGAAAAGGGAGAGAAATCTCCTTATTTCAAGGCTCTGCGAAATCTGGGCGCCGGCGCCAACGAGCTCGTGCTGCTAAGCCCGGCGGACCGCGCGCGGGTCAAGGCGGAGGATTTCGACGGCATTTTATTTGCCGGCGGCGAGGACGTTGACCCGGCGTTCTACGATGAGCCGAAGAAATACCCGACCGTGAAGACGGACCCCACGCGCGATGAGTTCGAGCTGGCGCTGCTCGAAGCCGCGCAGCAGTCCCGCCTGCCGGTCCTGGGAATTTGCCGCGGCATGCAAATGATCAACGTCAAGTTCGGCGGAACACTTTACCAGGACTTGAAGCGTGATTCCTACAGCGAGACGGGCCTTCAGGTCGAGCACAAGCAAGTCGGCAGCCGCGGTGAGACGACGCACACGGTGACGGTGACGGAACCCGAGTCGCGCCTGGGAGAAGCTGTGCACGGGAATTGCCGCGTCAACAGCCTGCACCATCAGGCGGTGCGCCGGGTAGGCCGGGGACTGAAGGTCACGGCTTACTCGGAGGACGGGTTGCCGGAGGCCGTGGAAGACGCCGGCGATTATCCCTTCCTCGTGGCGGTTCAGTGGCATCCCGAGGAAATGGCCGACCAGCCGGAGCAAAGAAAACTGTTCGAGCAGTTCCTGGCCAGATGCCGGGAAGCCGCAGAACGGCGTCGGTCCGGGGCGCCTTCGGCATCGTGAAGCTTGGCCCGGAATAGAGGGGTGAATGGATATGGCCGATGAACCGGTGCTCCTCAGCGTCGAGCGACCCGTCGCCACACTGACGTTGAATCGCCCCGCCTGCCTCAACGCGCTGGATGAAGCGATGCGGGCAGGGCTGGCGGAGAAGCTGGACCGGGTCGCGCGCGATCCGTCGGTGCGCGTGGTAATTCTCACCGGAGCGGGACGCGGCTTCTGCTCGGGCGGCGACATTAAGAAGCTGGCGGAGCTCAAAAAGAATCACCAGTCGGTTGCCTTCCGCGATTTTCTCGAAGCCGGCCATCGCGTAGTGCGGAGCATCCGCAGTTTGCCCAAGCCGGTGGTGGCTTCGGTGAACGGGCCCGCCATGGGCGGAGGAATGAACCTGGCGCTTGCCTGTGATTTAAGGATCGCCTCTGACCAGGCGGAGTTTTCCCAGGCCTTTGTGAACATCGGCTTGCATCCCGATTGGGGCGGCACGTTTTTTCTGCCGCGTATGGCTGGAACCGGCCGCGCGCTCGAGATGTTTTTCCTCGGGGATATCGTCTCGGCGGAAGTTGCCGAGCGCCTGGGCCTGGTCAATCGCGTGGTTCCGCACGACCGATTGGCGGAGGAGACGCGCAAGCTGGCCGAACGGCTCGCCGCCGCGCCCGCGCTGTCCGTCAGCCTGATGAAGCAGGCGCTTTACGAACGGCTCGAGACGCAGCTCGATACGATGATGGAACACGAAGTCGCGGCTCAGATGAAGTGCTTTGAGTCCGAGGATTTCGAGGAAGGCTTGCGCGCCTTTCTCGAGAAGCGCAAGCCCAAGTTCAAAGGAGCGTAGCGGGTCGCGGCCGCGCTCTTAGCCACGGGTTCCGGAGTTCCGTAGCGGACGGAAAGTTTTTAGGGGGGCGATCGTGCTTAAAATTTCGACTTTCGATGACTGGATTGATTATTTCTACGGCTGGCAGAAGGACATCGGGCTCGATGCGCCGGAGTTCAAGGAGTATCGCTTCGATGCCAAATACGGCGAACTGCCCGTCAACGAAATCGAATTCGGCGACTACAAGGGACAACTGCGCTGGAAAACATTGATGCACATTCCCGACCAGCGCATCCGCGACGCCGCGCAGAACCTGATCGTCTATCAGGGTGACACCGAATTCGCGAGCGTCGAGCAGCAGCGCCGCCTGTTTGAGACCGCGCCCAGCCGCTACGACTACCTGAGTCTCGTCCGCGTGATGACTGAAGAGATGCGCCACGGATGGCAGATGAGCCACCTGCTGATCACACAGTTCGGCCGCGGCGGGCGCATCGAGGCGCAGAAGCTTCTCGAACGGCGCGCCTTCACGGACGACCGTTTGCTCGGCGCCTTCAATCAGCCGGTCCACGATTGGCTGGACTTTTTCACCTACACGCACTTCGTCGACCGCGACGGAAAGTTCCAACTCACCATGCTTTCCTACTCGGGCTTCCAGCCGCTCGCCGAGAGCATGCTTCCCATGCTCAAGGAAGAATCGTTCCACCTCGGGACGGGCAGCAATGGGCTCAACCGAGTCATCAAGGCGCGCAAAGTTCCCATCCCCATCGTCCAGCGGTATTTCAACAAGTGGCTGCCCACTTCCTACGATCTGTTCGGCACGGACCATTCGTCTTCGGCACACTGGTCCTACGTGTGGGGACTGAAAGGGCGCTACAACGAGCGCGCGGCTGGTGAGGCAGCGGAAAAGGACAATCTGAACGATTCGGCGCGGCGGCTCTATTACCAGGAAGTCTCGAAGCTGACCGAAACCCTCAACCGGCTGATTCCCGACGACCAGCCGAAAATCGTCGTGCCGGATTTGAAATTCAACCGGCAGATCGGCGAGTACGCCGGAAAGTATTTCAACCTCCGCGGCGAGCCGATGACGCGTGAGGAGTTCGAGGCATACCTTCCAACCGTTCTTCCCACAGACAAGGACCGCGAAGTGCTGGCGGACATTTTCAAGGAGAAGGACTGGATTGTGGCCAAGGGCGAGAAGGAATTCGAGCCTTCGGAAGGCGCGCGGCACGTTAACTAAATCTTAGCAATGGCAAGGGGTCCCTTGAAACTCGAGTCCATTCGATTGCGCATCAACGGCGAAGTGCGCGAAGCGACGGTTGAGCCGAACAAACTACTGCTCGACGTGTTAAGGCAGGACCTGGAGCTTACGGGCACAAAGCGCGGCTGCGACGATTCGAGCTGCGGCGCGTGCACGGTGCTGGTGAATGGCGAGCCGCAGATGTCCTGCCTGATGCTGGCGGTTTCCCATCAGGACGAAGAGATCACGACCATCGAGGGCGTGGCGCGCGGGCGAGAGATTGACGCGATGCAGCAGGGCTTTGTCGTGGAAGGCGGCGCGCAGTGCGGCTTCTGCACGCCCGGAATGATTCTGACCGCGAAACATCTCCTCGCGCGGAACCCCGACCCGAGCGAAGAAGAAATTAAAGAAGCGCTCTCCGGGAACCTCTGCCGGTGCACAGGCTACACACAAATTCTCTCATCGGTGCGCCGCGCCATGGAACTTCTGCGCGAAGCTCAGCCTGCCGAGGTCGGAAAGCCATGAGCGTGAAAGTTCAGTCCGGCTCGCCCGTGGGCACGCGCGTGCCGATGATCGACAGCTTTGACAAGGTGACGGGCTCGGGCAAGTACGCTGACGATTTCACTTTTCCCGGAATGCTGGTGGGCAAGATTCTACACAGCCCGCACGCTCACGCGCGCATCCGCTCGATTGATACTTCCGCGGCGGAAGCCTTGTCTGGTGTCTTCGCGGTTGTGACCGGGCGCGAGACTCCCGTCAAGTACGGCATCCTGCCCATCGGCCACGATGAAACGATCTTCGCTGTGGACAAAGTCCGCTACGTGGGTGACAACGTGGCGGGCGTGGCGGCCGAGTCCGAAGCCATCGCCGAAGAAGCTCTCCGGCGAATCAGAGTGGATTACGAAGTCCTGCCCGCGTGGTTCGATCCCGAACAGTCTATGCTGGCGGAAAGCAATCTGATTCACGACGAGCGAGCGCACAATATCGAGAAGGAATACCACCACCATTTTGGAAACGTCGAAGCGGGGTTTGAGGAAGCGGACTATGTCCGCGAAGATCGCTTCGACTGCGCGGAGGTGACGCACGCCGCGCTCGAGCCGCACTCAACGGTGGCGAAATTCGAAGACGGCCGCTTGACCGTCTGGTCTTCGACCCAGGTTCCTTATTACCTGATGAAGACGCTCGCCTCCACACTCCAGATGCCGGAGTCGGACGTGCGTGTCATCAAGCCGCTGGTGGGCGGCGGCTTCGGCGGCAAGAGCGAAATCATTCCGCTCGAGCCCGCCGCGGCAGTGCTGGCGCGCAAGACGGGCCGGCCCGTCAAGATTACCTACACGCGCGAAGAGGTATTTCTTGCGCATCGCGGACGACCGCGCACCATCGTCGAGCTTCGCACCGGCGTTAAGCGGGATGGAAGGCTAACGGCCGTTGAAGCGCGCATCGTTCAGGATGGCGGCGCTTATTGCGGCTACGGTCCAGTGACGATTCTTTATTCGGGGCAACTGCTCAACGCGATGTACGACATTCCGAACGTCAAATTCGACGGCTACCGCGTGCTGACCAACAAGCCCGCCTGCGGCGCCATGCGCGGTCACGGCACGGTGAACGCGCGCTTCGCATTCGAAACGCAGCTCGACATGATCGCCGCAACGCTGGGCGTGGACCCTGCGGAAATTCGCCGGCGGAATCTGCTCACGCCGCCCTGCGTCACCATCAACGGCTTGCGTGTTCTGAGCTACGGGTATCCGGAATGCATCGAACGGGTCGTCGAGCAATCGGGGTGGAAGGATAAGCGCGGGAAGCTCCCGTTCGGAAAAGGCATCGGCCTTGCCGGAAGTCATTATGTGAGCGGCGCGGCGAATCCCATCATCCGCGCGATGATGCCGCACTCGACGGTCAATATTTCCGTCGACCGTTCGGGTACCGTAACTGTTTTCAGCGGCGCCGCGGAAATCGGCCAGGGCTCGGACACCATGCTAGTGCAGCTCGTCGCGCACGAACTGGGCTTGAGCCTGGATCGCATCTCGCTCGTCGCAGCCGACACGGCGCGCACGCCGGTGGACCTCGGGAGTTATTCCAGCCGCGTAACGTTTATGGCAGGAAATGCCGCGCTGGCCGCTGCGCGCGAAGCCCGCAAGCGCATTCTTGCCGCGGCTGCGGTGAAACTCGCGACCACACCGGAGAACCTTGCGACGGAAGACGGCAAAGTATTCTGCCGTGACGACCGGCGCCTCACCATTTCTTTCGAAGACGCGGCGGCGCTCACCTGTGGCCCGGAAGAGAAATTCGACGTCACCGGAATCTATACGACGCCGAAGGAATCGCAGGGCGGGAAGTTCAAAGGCGGTGGCGTCGGCCCCTCGCCCGCCTACAGCTACAGCGCGCAGGTTGCGGAAGTCACCGTGGACCCGGAAACCGGCGAGGTGAAGGTGGACCGCATCGTTGCCGCGCACGATTGCGGCAAAGCGTTGAACCCGCTGACGGTGGAAGGGCAGGTGGAAGGTTCCGTGTGGATGGGGCTGGGGCAGGCGCTGCAGGAAGAAATGGTGTGGGAAAAGGGGCGGCTGATGAACGCGGGGCTGCTCGAATATCGCAGCGCCTCGACGCTCGAATCGCCGACCATTGAGCCGATACTCGTCGAGAGCAACGACCCGGAAGGGCCGCTTGGCGCCAAAGAAGCGGGCGAAGGTTCACTCGCCGCCGCGATTCCTGCCGTCGCAAACGCCATCTATGACGCCGTCGGCGTATGGATCACGACGCTGCCGATTACGCCCGAAAAGATTTTGAAAGCGCTGGAGGAAAAACAGAAGTCAGAAGTCAGAAGCCAGAAGTCGGAATGAAAGAAAAAGAGAATGGCACTCCCCTCTTTTGAAGTCGTAAGACCGAGAACGCTCGAAGCGGCGCTCGAGGCATTGGACCACTACGGGCCCGACGCGCAAATCGTGGCGGGAGGAACCGACCTCATTCCCAGCATGAAGCAGCAGCTTTTTGCGCCGCGCGTGCTGGTGGACGTCAAGCCCCTTCGCGGTCTCGACTTCATTCGTTACGAGCCGGGGAAGGGCCTCGAAATCGGCGCTCTGACGAAAATCACGGCGATGGCCGAATCGCCGGTGATCGCGCAGTATTTCCCGGTGCTCCACGAGGCGGTGAAAACCATTGCGAGCCCTTTACTGCGCAACATGGGGACGCTCGGCGGAAACCTTTGCCTCGACACGCGCTGCCTTTACTACAACCAATCGGAATTCTGGCGCGAATCGCTCGGCGGCTGTTTGAAAAAAGACGGCAGCGTTTGCCACGTGGCGCCGGGAGGAAAATTCTGCTGGGCGGTCTTTTCCGGTGATTCGGCGCCCGCCCTCATGGCACTTGGCACAGCGGTGCAGCTCGCAGGCCCGCGCGGGTCAAGGGAAATCGCGCTCGACGATTTCTACCCAAACGACGGTATCGCGCGCACCAACAAGGCGCGTGACGAAATCGTTGTCGGCGTGCGCGTGCCCGCCGCGAGCGCCGGTTGGAGCGGGACGTACCGAAAATTGCGTATCCGCCAGTCCATTGATTATCCCCTGGCGGGCGTCGCGGTCATGATGCGCAAGGATGCGGACGGAGTCTGCCTGGAAGCGCGCGTGGCGCTCACCGCCGTCAACCCTGCGCCGCGGTTGGTATCGGCGGCGGGGTCGCTCGCGGGGAAATCCTATGACCCCGAACTCGTCGATGAAGTCGCGCACGCGGCCATCCGCACCGGCAAGCCCCTCAAGACTTCCGCGTCAACTCCGGAGTACCGCCGGCGCATGGTGCGCGTTTTCGTCCGGCGCGCACTGCAGGAACTGTGGCTCGACGCAACCGCCAATCCCGGCGGCAACTGAAGCCCGGGCTTTTTGACGCTGGCGAAACCCTCTCCCAACAGGCTATCCTTAGATCAAGGGCGAGCCTTTTCCCGACGGAACCGAGAGGCCTCTATGCCGACGAAGATTACTTTCACAAAAGGCGACATCACGGACATGGCCGTGGACGCGATCGTCAACGCCTCGAATACCGAGCTGATTCTCGGTGACGGCGTGGCCGGGGCCATCCGACGAAAAGGCGGCGCAAAGATTCAGGAAGAGTGCGAGCGCATCGGCCCGATCGCGCTCGGCGAAGTGACGGTGACGACGGCCGGAACCCTTAAGGCCTTCTACATCGTCCACGCAGCCGTGATCGGGCCGGGCGGGAAGGCGACCGCGGACTCGATGCGCCTTGTCATGCACAACACGCTGATGCGTGCCGAGGAGAAAGCTTTCAAAAGTATCGCCTTCCCGGCCATCGGCACAGGGGTCGCGGGCTTTTCGGTGGAAGGGTGCGCCGAAATCATGCTGAAGGAAGTGCTCGAGCATCAGAGATCGCGCAGCAGCCTGGAGAAGATTTACTTTGTACTGTTCGATGAAGCAGCGCTCCAGGTGTTCAAAGAGACCTATGAAAAGATGACCGCGCGTCCGGCGGCTGAGGTAACCTGACGTGAAAAGAATCGCTCGGCGGTCGCGGCAGTCATGTCAATTGATTCTATAGTCCGTTGAACTCGCAGCGACGCAATTCTTGATTCCAGATACGGCATTGACCGGCCCACAAACCTCGCTCAAGGATTATCTCCTCGAAACTCTGCGCCGCTCGGGGCCCGTGACCTTTGAGCGTTACATGCAGTTTTGCCTCTATCATCCCGAGTTGGGTTACTACATGCAGGAGCGCGAGCGGACGGGAGTTGAGGGAGATTTTTTTACCAGCCCCGACCTCGATCCGGTCTTCGCGCGCCTGATGGCCCGCCAGGCTGCCGAGATGTGGGAAGTCCTCGGGCGGCCCGAGCGCTTTGCCTGGGTCGAAATGGGCGCGGGGCGCGGCCTGTTTACGCAGGATTTTCTGGCTTGGACCCAGGACAAACTCCCCGGCTTCCATGAAGCGTTGTGTTATGTCGTCGTCGAGCCCGGACCGCGCGCGCGGAAGCGGATCGAGGAGCGGCTGAAATCCGCCCGGCTTGAATGCGTGCAACTGTGCGAATCGCTCGAAGAGCTTGAGCCCGTGACGGGCTGTTTTTTTTCAAACGAACTCGCGGACGCTTTGCCTGTGGCGGTTGTCATGCGCTCGGGCGGACGTCTGAAGGAGGTCTACGTTACTTTAGAAGGAGACGCGCTCAAGGAAAAGTTGGGACCGATCAGCGATTCGGCGGTGGCCGCCGCTGTCGCGCGCTACGCCAACCAACTGGAAGAAGGGCATCGCGTGGAGGTCTGTCTCGCGGGTGCGCGATGGATGCGTTCCGTCGCCGAAAAGCTGGCGCGAGGGTTTGTCGTCACCATTGACTATGGTGACCTGGCCGAGCGCTTGTTCACCCCCGAGCGGCCGCGAGGAACGCTCCTCGCCTATCACCGCCACAAAGCTACGGAGGGTTTCTTCGACGCGCCGGGCGAGCAGGACCTGACGGCGCACGTTAATTTCAGCGCCTTGATAGACACCGGCAAAGAAGCGGGTCTTGAGTTTACGGGGTTCACCACGCAGGAGCGATTCCTGATGGCGCTCGGCGAAGCTTCCCAATTCAGCGAGCTTTACGAGGAGGGTCAAACGGAAGTCGAGCGGCTGCAAGCGAGGCTGAACTTGAAACGTCTGATTTTTCCGGGAGAGACGGACGGACCGGCGGGCATGGGAACCTTATTCAAAGTTCTCGTTCAGCATCGCGGGGTTCAGTCGCCGGCGCTCACGGGGCTGAAATTCGAGAGGCCGTAACGGGTGCTGCCTCAACCGAGCTGGCGGCTTTTCTCGGAGTAGGCCTTCTGGATGTAACGGTTTGCTTCTTCCAGGGCGCCCTGCGTGTTGTCGTTGGTTTGCAAGGCGCGCTGGTATTCGTGCAGGGCGCGGTCGCGCTGGCCGGTGGCGTCGAAAATCTTGCCGAGCGTGAGGTGTGCCCACACCTCAACCCACTTGGGGTCTAAATCGCCGTCGAGCGCCTGGCGCATCTCTTCCGTCGCCGCGCTGTAGTTGTGGAGCCGGAAAAGGTTTTCGCCGATGCGGTAGTGCGCGAGTGAATTGTTCTTGTTGATCTGTAAAACCTTCTGATACTGGTTAATCGCTTCGAGGTAGGCTTGCTGCTGCACGAGCTGGTCGCCGCGCGCCAGCTCAACGTCGATGGTGGTCCTGTCGTCGTATTTCAGCAGGCGGCTGGCAGGATCTATGACGACGCGCTCGGGTTCGGTGGGCGTATTCACCGTAAAATCCGCGGTTGTGCCGACCATTTCAATCCGCGCGTTGATCGGTCTCCTGCTTTCGGTGTAAACGCGAATTTCCACGGGCATGCGGAAGATATCGAGATCCTGCTGGACCTTTCCAACTACCTGATATCCTTTCTCCGTCCGGTAGATGGCCCAAGTGCGTTTGAATTGCGGCACGCCGGTCGAGTTGACCCACAGGGCGAAGAAATACCTCAGCTCCTGCTTGCTCGACTCCTCGGTCAGTTGCTCGTACTGATCGGTTGAGATGGATTTCCAGGCGTATTGCCGGGCCAACTCCCGGAGCGATTTGTAAAATGCCTCGTCGCCGATCACCCACCGGAGCATGTGGAAGACCATGGCGCCCTTGTCGAAGACGATCGACTGGTATTCCGGCGTGAATTCGTGCAGGCGGCCGGCCTGGGTGATGGGAGCCACGTCTTCGTGGGTGAGGGCGCCGATTTCTATTTCGTGCATTCTCTCCTCGAAGGCGGCCTCGCCGGCCATTTCGCTGACTACCATGGCGGCGGAATAATTCGCCAGACCTTCGTCGAGAAAGGCGTCGTTTTCCGTGGCGGGGCTTACCAGGCACCGCCACCACTGGTGGGAGAGTTCGTGGCCGAGGAGGCGATAGTTGACCGGATTCGAAAAGCCCCGCGAGGCGATGGCGACCACTCCGGGTGAGGAATATCCGCCCACCGTCCCCTCCGCGATTTCGACTAATGATAAATGGCCGCTGGGCAAGGCGCCGAACTTCTCCGAATAGAAAGCCAGGATCCTGGCCGTGGTTTCACCGTAGCTCGCCGCAAACGACTCGTGCCCCTTCTTGAGGTAGAGGGTAATGTCGGCGCCGGCGGCGCTCGCGGGCTGAACGACGTATTCCCCCGCGTAGACCGTCCCGGGGAAAGAACTCTCCGGGAAATCAAACGTGTAGGTTGTCTTGGCGGTCTGGCGCTCGGGCGATGCCGCTTTGCCGGAAGCAATGACGACTTCGCCCGTCGGGACGGAAATCTTCAGAGTTGCAGCAAAGCGGTCAAGGCCGCCCACACTCACCGGAAACCAGCGGCCGCGGTAAAGGAGATAAGAGCCTTCCGGCCCGATGTAGGCCAGGCCCAAACCTTCCACCGGACTGTTCTCCGCCGAGGCGAGCGATCCCGCGTAATCCACCATGATGGAAGAGGCCTGCCCTTGCGGTACGGGATTCAAATAATCTACTTCCAACGTGGGCCCAACCTGGCGGAAACTCAGGTCCTGGCCCGCCGCATCGACAACTTTATCCACCCGCAGCGCGCTGTGCAGTTCGAAGTTCAGGACGGTCAGGTCCGTGTGGGGGACGAAATCCACGCGTGCCCGGGCCCGAAGCATGTGGGTGGATGGAAAAAGCTCGGCTTCGATCTGGTAGTGCGTTACATCGAAGGCGGCCGGCTGGCCCTGCGCGTGAGCGATTGCAAAGCAGAGGAACAGAGACAGCCCGGCCAGAGAAATCCTCACGAGCAAATTCGGGATGACACGTCCGGGAGTCCCGAGCGCGGCTGGGGCCACCAGGTTGAAGGTTTTCATATTCGGTTCAGAATGCCTTTCTCGCGTCCGCGCAACTTCGGCGGCCGCTCCGCGCGCCTCGCGGAACCCCAACTCGCTCAATATCTTATGCTCCAGAAGCCTCGCTCTTGATTGGATTAGAGAATCTCCCGCCCAGTTGTATGCGAGCATTCGCCGCGCGGTCTCCTCTCTCGTTTAAGGACGGCCAGGCGCGGCGCCTACCTCCGCCCGCAAAACGCCCAGAATGGATTCTGCCGCCCGGCCGATGGCGCCTCCGGGACCTAATCGTGGCCTGATGGCTCGCAATCCTTTGATCATTTCCTCGCGCGCCTCTGCGTTGTCCAACAAGAATTCCGCCTCGGCGGCAAGTTTCTCCGCGTTCAGATCGCCCTGAATCAACTCGGGTACCAGCCGCTTTCCCGCCAGCAAATTAACCATGCTGTAGAAAGGGACGTCCACCATGAATTTGCCCATCTGCCAGGAAATCGGCGAAACGCGATAGACCACGATCATGGGCCGCTCTCGCAGCGCCGCCTCGAGCGTCGCCGTGCCGCTTGCCACGATGGCCAGGTCGGAATGCTGGATCGCATCGTAGGCTGCGTGGAACAGGGTGGGGACAGAAGTCCTGCCCACATAACACTCACTAACCTTCGACTCCATCCAAAGGGGGTCGAGCGAAGGGGCCACGCCGACAATGAACTGGATTTTCCTGGTAAGAGCCATGCGGCTTGCGGCGTCGAGCATGGGAGGAAAATTGTAGGAGACTTCTTTCTCCCGGCTCCCGGGGAGCAACGCGATGGTTGTCACGCCGGGGTCCAGTTCGAATTGTTGGAAGAACTCTTCCCGAGAGAGATGGTTGCGGACCAGGTCCACCAGCGGATGGCCCACGTATTCAACGGGCACGCCGGCTTTTTGGTAGATCTCTTCCTCGAAATCGAAAATGCAGAGCATCTTGTCGACGCGTTCTTTAATCTGTTTGATGCGCCACTTCTTCCACGCCCAGATCTGCGGGCTGACGAAATAGACCACCGGAATATTCCGCGCCTTGAGCCGCTTGGCCAGGCGCAGATTGAGGCTGGGCGAATCAATCAGCACGGCAAGCTGCGGCCGGCGCCGGTCCACTTCCTTCACGAGTTCCTGAAAGGCCCGGTAGGCTCGGGGCAGGCCGGAGACGACTTCCGCGATGCCAAGTATTGCGAAGCGGCTGGAATCGACCGGGGTGTCGACCCCGGCTTTGCGCATGGCCTCGCCGCCGCAGCCGAAGATTTCCACTTCGTCCAGCCGCGCGCGCAGGGCGGCCGCGAGTTCTCCTCCGTAAACATCTCCGGAGCGCTCTCCGGCAACTATCATCAGGGTGGTTTTGGACATGCGTCAGTCGCTCGGCGTTCCCTCGCGGGCAGCCCCGACCTGGGGGCCGGGGGGCGGCGCGTTCCCCACAGCGGCCAGCGGGCCTCGGCCGGAGATTAACTCCTGATCTTTATACTGCAACTGATAGAGCTTGTAATAAATTCCCCGCTTCTCCACCAGCTCGCGATGCGTGCCAACCTCGCGTACGCGCCCTTTGTGCATCACCACGATTTTGGAAGCATTCTGAATGGTGGAGAGCCGGTGCGCGACGATCAGCGAGGTGCGGTTTTCCATGAGCCGCCGCAAGCCTTCGCGGATCATCAGCTCGGTTTCGGGATCGACGCTCGACGTGGCCTCGTCGAGAATCAGGACCTTCGGGTCGTGCGCGAGCGCGCGTGCGAACGAGAGCAATTGTTTTTGCCCCACCGAGAGCGTCGAGCCCCGCTCCTTTACCTCTTCGCCGAAACCTTGCGGGAGGGTTTCGATAAAGTCCAGGATGTTGACGTGCCGCGCCGCGGCGCGCAGCCGCTCATCCGAGATCGAGCCCGTGCCCAGGCGGATGTTGCTCGCGATGGTTCCTGAAAACAAGAACGGGTCCTGAAGGACCATTCCGAAATTCCGGCGCAGGTCGCGCAGGCGCAACTCGCGGAGGTCATGCCCGTCGAATAGAATCTGTCCTTCCGACACTTCATAAAATCGCAACAAGAGGCTGGTGAGCGTGGTCTTGCCGGCGCCCGTGTGGCCGACCATGGCCACCTTTTCGCCGGGCTCGATCGTGAACGAGACGTTTTCAATGACCCGGTGCTCGCCGTCGTAAGCAAAGCTCACGTCGCGAAATTCCACCCGTCCCTGCGGATTTTCCAGGCGCTTGGGGCTTGCGGGGTCCTGGATGGTGACGGGCGTATCCAGCAATTTGAAAATGCGCTCGGAGCTTGCCATGGCCGATTGCAGGACGTTGTACTTGTCGCTCAGGTCCTGGATGGGACGGAAAAAGCGCTGCGAATACTGAATGAAGGCGATGGCTGTCCCGACGGTCACCGTGCCGTGAAGGCTCATCAAGCCGCCCTGGTAAAGAATGATGACCACCGCCAGCACGCCCAGAAATTCCACCGCGGGATAGAAGAGCCCGTAGGCGAGGATCGAATCCTTGTACGCCTTCATGTGGACGCTGTTGATTTTCTCGAACTCGCCGTAGCTGCGCGCTTCGCGGTTGAAAAGTTGCAGCACGGTCATGCCCGTCAGGTGTTCCTGCAAGTAGGCGTTGATGCGCGCGATGGCGACGCGAATGCGCCGGTAGGATTCCCGCACCGCCTTGCGGAAAGCCATCGTGACCACGACGATCAGCGGCAGCACGGCAAAGGTCATCAGCGCGAGCTTCCAGTCCACTTTCAGCATCACCACCATGATGCTTGCGAGCGTAAACACATCGCCGAAAATCGCGACGACGCCCGAAGCAAACAGATCGTTCAGCACGTCCACGTCCGTCGTGACGCGCGTTACGAGGCGTCCCACCGGATTGCGGTCAAAGAAGCTCAACTGCGCGCGCTGAAGGTGGTCGAAAATTTCCTTGCGCAGGTCGTACATCACCTTTTGCCCTACGAGCTGCATGGCAAAAGACTGCGTGAATTCCAGCAGGAAGGTCAGAAGAACCGTGGGCAGAAAAATCAGGAAGGCGATTTGGAGCACGCCGACGAACGCGTCCCGGCTCAGAAAGCGCGCGAGCAACGGCGGCACTTCGCGGGCGCCCGCCGGGTCGAGGTAAAGGTCAACTTCCACCTTCAGCAGGTATGGCGGAATCGCCTGCAGCAGGCCGTAGAAGAAAATCGCGATGAGCGCAAAAAAGACCACCTTGCGGTACGGAACGAGATACCGCAGCAGGCGCCGCATCAGCCGCGCGTCGTACGCTTTTCCGAGAACTTCCTCTTCGTGCATGCCTTCGGCCATTAAAAACCCGTCAGTGGTCCTCAGTCAGTTGTCCGTTGTGGCTGAATCTCTGACCTCACCAATAGACCTCAAGTACGCATTCAATTTCGGTGAGAGCTCGTCCATTAAAGGTTTGATTTCTCGAATCGCTCGTTTCGTCAAGAGTCCCCGGGCATGCGCACGTCTCAACCAGTGCCGGGTCTCGTTCAAAGATCCTCGCGCCATCCTTACGAAGCGCCGGTTATCCTGAAAACTTCCGCGACCGGTCCCCTCCGCGATGTTCGCCCCGACGCTGTCGGCTGCACGCACGATTTGTTTTCCCAATGTCATCTTGGCAAAGGGATCCCAACTCTTCACGGCCATCCAGACTTCGTCAGCCAGCTTCTCTGCCAGTTGGTACACCCGCAAGGTTTCGAAGTTCGTCCGCGTCATTGGTTTCTTCCCTGACCCTCCAGCACTTTCCCTCTCGGCGTGGACCGTAAACCACTGACGACGGACCACTGACAACGGACGCCTCTCACGCTTCCTTCTCGAGTTCTTCCTCGATCAACTGCTTGTTGTAAAGCTCGGTATAGTGCCCATTCATTGCCAGCAATTCCTCGTGCGAGCCGCGCTCGGCGATTTCCCCGTCGTGGAGGACCACGATTTCATCGGCGTAGCGGATGGTCGAAACGCGATGCGAAATCAGGAGCGTCGTCCGCCCGGCCATGACGCTGGTCAGGTGGCGCAGAATTTTCTCTTCTGTGTAGGTGTCAACGCTTGAAAGCGCGTCATCGAGGATGAGAATGCGCGGATCGCGGATGACGGCGCGCGAAATCGCCGTGCGCTGCTTTTGTCCGCCGGAAAGCGTGAGACCGCGCTCGCCCACCATGGTGTCAAAGCCTTTGGGAAAGCCGAGAATTTCCGGCAGGATATTCGAAATTTCCGCCGCGCGCTCGACCTCGGAGTCGCGCGATTCGGCCGTGCCGAATTTGATGTTTTCGCGCACCGTGTCGCTGAAGAGGAAAGTTTCCTGCGGGACGAACCCGATGTGGCGGCGCAGAGTTTCGAGCGGAATACGGCGGACGGGCACACCGTCAATCAGCACCGAGTCCTCGGGAGCGTCGTAGAGGCGCGGGACCAGGTTGACGAGGGTGGTTTTGCCCGAGCCCGTCGCGCCCACGATGGCCACGGTCTTTCCGGCGGGGATCCGCAAGTTGACGTTTTTGAGCACGGGAACGCCGTTGTAGCTGAAACGAAGATTGCGGAATTCGATTTCGCCACGCAGGGTCGAGAGCGCTTGCTCCGGCACGTCGCGGTCGTCAATCTCGGGTTGCGCCTCGAAGATGGTCCACAGTCGGCCGAGCGAGGCGAGGCCACGCTGCACCAGGTTGGTTACCCAGCCCAGCGCGATGATGGGCCAGATGAGATACATCATGTAGAGATTGAACGCGGCGAACGTCCCGACCGAGATGAGGCCGGAAAGGACGTGGCGCCCGCCGACCACAACAATGAGCATGAAAGAAAACGCGAACAGGAGCGCCAGCGCCGGCCACAGCAGGCTCGAGATCCAGATCAGCCCCTTGTTCCTGTCGACAAATTCGCGGTTCATGCGGCTGAATTCGGCCATCTCGGCGTCTTCCTGGCAGAAGGCCCGCACCACACGCACGCCGGCCAGATTCTCGCGGACTTTTTCGGTGAGCACCGAGTACATGGCCTGGATTCTTTCGAAGCGGTCGTGAATCCGCTGGCCGAAAAATTTGACCGTCAGCGACGCAAGCGGCATGGGCGCCAAAGCCATCAGGGTGAGCCGCCAGTCGAGGTGAAGCATCAGGCCGATCGTCGCGATGCCGACCACCACCGTGTTTGCCGAGTACATGATGCCAGGCCCGATCAGGTTGCGGACCGAGTTCAGGTCGTTCGTGAGCTTGGACATCAGGTCGCCGGTGCGCGTCTGAGTGTAGTAGCGCGGCGAAAGACGCATCAGGTGGCGGAAGAGATCGTTCCGGAGGTCGTATTCAACGTCGCGCGAGATGCCGATGAGGATCCAGCGCATCCAGAATTGGAAAACGGCTTTGGTCAGGGCGATGCCGAGGAGGAGC